>JACQHZ010000419.1 GCA_016198745.1 Verrucomicrobiota bacterium | reverse complement strand
TAACTATTCAGGTCATTCCCGCGAAAGCGGGAATCCAGTTCGTGCGATTCGCCTCCATATGAGCGATGGATTCCCGCTTTCGCGGGAATGACGGCGAGCGGTTGGATGACCTGAACCGTTACGTTTCTCATTCGACCAGATCAGGGTTTGGTTTTGAGTTTTTCCACCTCGGCGATAAAGGCGGCAGGTCCGCCTTGCATGTAACCGAGCTGACCGACCTGTGTTCCTTCGGCATTGAGAACGATCACCGTTGGATACCCTTTGATGCTGTACTTGTCGGCCAGTTCGGAATTTTGTTTTTTTTCGGAGGCCGCCAACGCTTTCTTGCGCGGAAAATCCAGCTTCAGAAGCACCAGATTTTTCTCGGCGTATTCCTTGAATTCCTTCTGACTGAACACCTCCTTGTCCAGCCGGATGCACCAGCCGCACCAATCTGAACCGGTGAAATCCATCAGCAGAAGTTTGTTTTCGGCCTTGGCCTTTTCCAAAGCCTTGGCATGGCTGGTAAGCCAGCCTTCTTCTCCGGCCATCAAACTGCCGACGAACAATGTGAACAACAGCGAGCAGAACGTTTGAGTCTTCATGAGGTTCCTTTTGTTGAGCGGGAGTAACTGCCCAGGTGGCTTTACATGCCCGAGACAGTGTAGGGGCGGGGTTTATCCCCGCCCGATCCACCGGAACGGGAGGGCGTAAAGCCCTCCCCTACACATTTGTCCGGCGAGCAGCACGACCTGAGTGGTTACGAATGGATACGAATATGCAACTCCGGCGCGCAAACTGCAACGACAACTTCAAAACAAATGGTAATCCCGGCGCAGACTTCCGGAGGGACACAAGCTTCGAGTGGCGGATTCCGCCCTTTCCGCCCAGGCAATGATTTTGCGAAATTGTGAGGCGTGGAAACGGTAGTACGTGCCGTGCCCCGTGGCCATGAGGTCCGGCCGCCACCTGAGAACCAGGCGGGCGCTGCGCATGAATCCCTCGCGAAAACGGCTCCCGTTGAACGCGCAAAAACCGCCGGTGGCGTTCCAACGCGAGGACGGCTGGAAATTGTCGCCGCCAAACAAAACCCGACGCCCATCCACGCAGGTCATGAATGCGCAATGCCACCGCGTCTGACCCGGAAACGGCGCGATTCGAAACTCGTACTCGTTCCAGCGCCACACGCCGCGTTCGGGCCAGAGCGCGTCGGGACGGATCGGCTTGAGCGGCAGCCAGGGACGTTTGAGCGCCTCGATCTTGCGCAACGGAAGCGCCACCCACGGGTGCAGCCATGTTTTCGCGCCGTATTTCTGTTTTACCAACGGCAGGCCATCGCTGTGATCGGAATGATAATGCGTTGCGGCGGCGGCGGTAATCCGGGGGCGCCCCAATTCCTTCAACAACGCGTCCACCTGCGACAAATCGGCCGCATACGGGTCCACCACGAAGGACTCGCCGGCCCCGGAGAGCAGCAAATAGCTGTTGCAACCAAACTGGAACAGATGCGGCAGAACCTGCCGCGCACCGCATTCGAGAAAACTCGGCTCGAGGTAGTCGTCCGTTTCGCCCGCACAGATGTGGCCCTTGACCCGGTAGAACCGGAGCAATTTGTCAGCCAGCCGCTTCAGCATGGCGCGCGGCTGATCCGCGACAACCGGTCCATGAGACGGACAGAGCAAATCCATTCCGAGATTCGACAACCGCAAGACCCCCTCCCACGCGGCCAGCGCGCCCGCGCCCGTCCAGTGATCCCATTCGAGATGATACGGCTGCCAGATGGCAGCGCCGGCATGAGCGGCATCGCCGCAAAAAACGATCTGCTTGCCGTGATGCGTGATGATGATCGAAAGCGCGTTCGCGCCGTGCCCGGGGGTGTGGATGAACCGGAGACGGCGCGCACCCCAAAACAGATCGCCAAAGCCGCCCATGTCGAATTGAATGCCCTCGACCCCGCGCTTCAACACCGAGTAGCTCGGCGGGCATGGGCCGCTTTGGCATCGCGCCTTCCAATAGGCGGTCACTTTTTCCGGCGAAAGAAAGTTTGCCTCGCCCGCGGGCGCGTGGATTGGGAAAGGCCAGGTCCGTTTCGCCAGCAGGCCGGCGCATTGGTCGGGATGATGATGCGTCAGGAAGACATGCGCCAGCTTGCGAATCCCGAACCGCGGCAGCGCCCGCAGCCATCGGCCGCTTCCGAAATCAACCGCAACGGCTTGATCGCCATCCTGGATCAAGTACACGTTGCAGGTGTCGCGAAAACAGCGCAACCCCGGCAAGAGCTGGATGGAATGCACAGGCATGATTCAAGCGCAGGTTCTGCAACAAGCGAAATGTGGAGCAATGTTCATGGTAGCCACTCGGGTTCATGGTTCAAGGGTTCACGGTTCAGGGTTGAACATTCGGCATTGTCTCCTCATTCGTTGCCAACCCTGAACCGTGAACGAAAAGCTGAGCTGCCGAGGGGCAGTGCAGCCGTCCCGCAGGTTGGCTCCAGCGACTGGATATGCTGCCCCGGATCTGCCGGCAGATCAAGGTCAGAATGTCGAACTCTGGATCCGAGGTCATACAAAATAGATGTGACACGTGTCACAGAAACGTTGGGAATTGGTTGGGGAAATGTGAATGAATTGCAACGGCGACACAGGGTCTGTGCCGAGTAGTCATGCGGAAGCGGCATCATCAAGGACCAGGTCGAAGACGTGAATATCCTCCGCAGCATACCCGCTGAACCCTGAACCTGAGCAGATGCCACTTCTTTTCCAACAAAATTACTCCGGCATTTTCAAGACAACGAGGCGATAATCTCTCGCGTCAACGCGCAGTTGAATGGTTCCGTCCTTGACGGGGATTGCTTCCCCGGAGCATCCGTCCGCAGCGGTCACGTGGTTCGCTTTTCGTCCCCATAACGATTCCGCATTCACGCGCATCCCGCCCTCGAAAGGCGTCCCGGACAGGTTGCTGAAGGCGACAAGGGCGCTGTTCTTCTTTTTCCAAAACGAAATATATGGCATCTCCTTTTCCCGCGACATGAAGACGCCGCGATGTTTCCAGCAGGGAAAAAACTCGCTTGCTGAAAATCCAAACCGGTCCTGAGCGGCGCAGAACTGGTTAAGCTCCGCAATGTGGCAGTTGAATCCCCAGGGTTGAATCCCAAGCGGCGACATCCATGCGATCAGGGTGCGCGTCAATTTGGGGTTGTCACGATCTTCCGCCGCAAACTCCGGCAGGAAGACAGGCGCCGTCCCGAATTGAACGCCGAGCATGGCGCGCAGACGCGGCAGGGTCAACAGTTGGGTGTAATCGTTGGCGACCTTTTGCCCGACGCCTCCCAACCGCTGCTGATAAGATTCGCCGTCAAGAACCATCTGGCAGAATGAAGCCAACGGGGCCATCATCTTTGAATAGTTGTGGAGCACGAACCAGGGGGCCTTGCCCTTCTCCTGAAACAGCATGTAAATCTGCTTGCGCAACTCGCGGTCGGCAAAGATGGGATAGGTTGGGAACTGCTTTCCATCCCTTGTGTAGCCGCAATAAACCGGATTGGTGTCCGGCATGACCGTCCCATAATCGTAATAAAATCCGTCAATGCCGTATTCATCAATCGCCTTCGCGGTCGAGGAGAGAAAAAAATCCCGCCAGGATGGGCTTGCGGGACAGATGCCGTCGTGAAAAAAGCCGCGCGAGGCATACGTCCAGGTGTCGCGGATCGCGGGATTCTTCCATTCCTGATGGTAATAACGATATTCGGGGATGTTGTCTCCGGCGCCGTTCGACGTCACGTAAACCAGATTCTTGATGTTTGAATCTTTGGACAGGCTCTTGATGAACCGATCCGGGTCGCTCGCCGGGTACGGGACGCCGGGTTTTGCATGATATTCGGGGCCGGTTGTGTAACCGGTGCTGACCATCGGGCGCGAGGTCGTGCTGGTACAACTCGCAAAACGCATGGAGGACCAGTTCTCAGCAAGTGGACGCGACGGGGTCGCCATCAGTCCAAAGGTGTAACCCAGGGGTTCCGTCACCGTCACGGGGTGGTCCACCATCGTGATCCGCATGACGATGCGACCGCTCCTTCGGGCAATCTCCACCGCCCGCGTTTCATCGCGCAATTTGAAATGTTCGTCGGTTTCAGCGAACCATGCCAGGCCCTTTTCATCGTTGCCGACCCACAAGTGCGGAAGGAAACAGTCCTTCCAGTCACCCTGCACCTCTCCCTCCAGATCGAGAACGCTCCATTTCTGAAGATGCCCCGCGTATGGGTACTTCAACATGGCGAATTGAGGCTTGAGAGGAATCTCCAAAACCAGTCCGGAGATGACAACGCCCCCTTTTTTCCGGGGAGAAAGAACCACGTCAAAACGGGTCATCCCGTCAAATTCAGCGGTCACCTTGGTTTCCACCTTCAAATCGCGGCTGATGAGGTCCTGGCGGAAAGCCGCGCGATCCGGGAATTTCTCGATCCATTTTCTTTTTTCCGGCTGAAAGGACAGTTCCTGTTTGTCGGCCTTGACGGCCAACGCGACCGGCGCGGCCAGGAGATTTTCTCCGCCCGATACAATCTGCTGTGGAAACGGCTGATCGGAAAAGCGGTATTCCATTTGCGAGGTTTTGATGTCCTCATCATCGGCGATCTGGATCGGTTTCCAGGGTTTCGGCACGGCGTGCTTTCCAGATTGCCGGGCGGCAAAGCCCAGCCATTCCGCGTTTCGGCAACTCATCCATTTTTCGGTTTGCTTGAATGACCCAAGGCTTCCGTGCGCCGCGACCTGCACCGCGTATTCCTTTTCGGGAAATGACGACAGGTCAAAAACCAACTCGCCCTTCCGCGCATTCGCCACCTTTTGCTTCCGCGCGAGCGTTTCCTTGCCGGCGGAATTGAGAAAGGCAATGGAAAGATCGAATGATTCTCCGATGTCCCGGTTCAGTTCCCACGCCACGATGAGTTTCCCATCCTTGCTGAGCGAATTCAGGGTGACGGCAAACGGCCGCTGAATTTCAAAAGCCGTCACCTGGTTGAACCACTCGCCCTGCGGCGAGGAAATGCGCAAAGAAGAAAAATACTGCCCTTCCGCTTCCAGCTTCCCGGAAAAGTCAAAGGCGCAGGGGTCTCCCTGTCCCGCCTGAATTTGTTTCGTTTCATCCACCGCCAAAATGCCGGGGATCGCTTCAAACGAGGATAACCCGCCCTTGTCCAGAACGGGTTTGTCCGGTTTCTTGACGGCATAGACCGCCGAAAACGTCTCCGGACCGGGCGCGCTCAAAAAGCCTTTGACGCCTTTTTCGTTCGCTTCCAGCGTCTGATCCACCTTGATGAAGGCGTTGGCCGCCCCAAAAAGAATGCGCGCGAACCGCGTCACATCGCTGTAGGCAAGATTGAACGTGATCGTGGTGAATGCGGACGGATGAGTCCAGTTTCTTCCGAGATTGAACTGCCAGCAATCCCCGGGACGCGGCGCAGCGACATCGAGTTCGCGAAAAGGAACGATGGCTTCCGCCTCCCATTCCGCGCCTGAAACGCGCGACCGGCTCTGCCAGGCGCCGTTCCATGAGCAATCCCCGTCCTTGCTCTCGTAATGAGCGTCCAGGGAATTGAAAACAAACTGATAAAGCGGTTTCCGGGCGGTTTCCGACGGCGCAATGAAGATTTCAAAGGAATCATCCCCGTACACGGCGCCGTCGTGTTCCTTTGCATCCGCCTTCAGCTTTTGACCGATCTTGGAGGCAAACCGGAAGTAAAGGTTGTTGGCGTCATAAGCAAGTTTGACGCGCGTCTGCCGGGGCGTCAGGTGCAGCGAGGGAATCTCCAGAAATCCGGTGATCTCCGTCGCGCGGTTCCACTCTTCCGGCAAGTTCGTTGGCGGATGCGCGACAAACGGGACCACGGTCTTCAACCGCATCGAGGTTGCCGGGTTCGTGTCGTCCGCGGCAGACGGCGCCTCCGCCTTCTTTCGCTTCAAGTAATCCAGGAGAAAGTAGTTCTTGACGCTCGCCGCGGCGAGCGGTTTGTCAAAGATTCTCAATTCATCGATGGCCGTGGCTTCCGCGATGGAACAGTAAATCTCGTCTCCCACTTGTGACGGCAATTGTTCCCTGGCAATGGCTGACTTGCCGGCCGGCTCGCCGTCCACATAAAGTTTCATCCAACCGTCCTCCCATGTGAATGCGAAAAAACGCCATTCCCCTTTTCGCCATGAACGAATTTCCATCGGCATCGTCTGCACCTTTCCCTCCTTGCCCAACATCAGATAAAACAACGGGTTTGGGAGTTTGAAAAACTGAATCTTGTCCCCATTCGGCGTGCCCGGCAGGCAGGCGTTGAAAAAATAGTTGTATTCGTTGTTTTTCATCGGGTCCCATCCAAGCGGTTGCAGCCACAACAGCACGCTCCCATGAGCCGGTTCCAGATTGTCTTTGAGCTCGTACGCCAGACGTTCGTCCGAAAGGGAGATGGCCTTGCCGGCGATCCCCTCGACATACTTGAGGGACTTGGGGGACTCCGTGGGGGCGGCATGCCCTTTCGCCTTCCCCGCCTCGACCGAATCCTCGAAGGCCGCATGAAACAGCAACGCATCCTCGCTGTCCCCGGATTTTTCCAGGATTGAATCTGCCTTTGCGCTGCTGTCGGCAGATTCCGCAGCCAACTGCTGTTCAACCTGGCCGATGGGCCATGCGATCAACAGAAGCATCAAGCAAAGTTTGTAACTACTCAGGTTCACGGTTCAAGGGTTCACGGTTCACAGTCAGCCGGAATGCGGATCAGTAAGGCGGCGCCAGACGGCGAAAGCCATGAAAAAGCGTCGCGCAAAAAAAAATCGCGTTTCTCAGAATCAAACCCGGCCAGAAATAGCGGATGGGACCGGCCATTCGGCTGCCTGTCCGTTGACCAACAAGTTGCTCGGCCAAGCGGCGCAACAACCATGCCCCGCGCGGCCAATCCCAGATGCCCACGATCCATTCGGCTGGAATGCCGGTTTCGCCAACCACCCCGCCCGCCAACGCGCCCGCGATTGCGCCCACTGTGTCCGTGTCGCCCCCGCAGTTCAAGACCGCCGTGAGCGTTGCCCTGAAATCGCCGAAATGCCGCAGCCAGGCGTAAATCGCCACCGGCACGGTGTGATAAATGTAACCACTCACGCCTCGAGCGAGATTCATTCGCGCGGCGAACTGTTCGACCGTTTCGCCGCGATCAAAGGCTTCGCGCATTTTTTGCAGAATCTCGTCCCATGCCGGGTCTCCGGGCGCCGCCGCCTCGTGCAACAGCGCGAATACCTCGCTCGCATTCAACGCGGCGCCCGGCGCCATCCGTACGGCACATGCGGCAACCATGGCCACCGCCAGCGCGCCGGTGGTTGCTCGCGGATCAACATGCGTCAGCCGGGTGGACGCCTCGACATAACGCCGCATCTTGTCCGGCGAATTCGCAAAACAGGCGCCAAGGATGGCGGATCGCATGGCCGGGCCGTTGCCCGCGGAAAAAACGCCGCTTCGTTCCGGCGAAATGCCCATCCAGAGCTTGAGAATCGAACGGAGCGTTGCCATGCCGATGCCCGCCGGAAGGCCGAGCAGCCACCAACGCAGTTTCCAGGCAAGCGACCATCGAAATCTTTCCGCCGAGTCCGGATGCGCAAGCAACGCTTGCGCGGCAAAAATCGTAAGCTCCGTGTCGTCGCTGACCATCCCATGGCCGAAAATGAAGCGATGCCGCCATTCGCCGGTAAAAAACCTTCGCGCGCGACGGGCGGAGATGCCCTCGGCCGGCAGCCCAAGGGCGTCGCCAACGGCCGTCCCCAACAGCAGGCCTTTCAGATGATCTTCGACTTCGGTCATGGGTGAGAGTGAAGCAGCCTTGACGCGTCCCGCCGCGACGGTCAAAAGGCCGGGTTAACGTGTTGACTTGGAACTTAGGATGACTTCATATCGGGGTTCACGTGAGCAATCAAGATTCATCGTAACAACTCAGGTCATTCCCGCCCCGCCGTGGCGGGACGGGAATGACAGCAAGCGAAGGGATGACCTGAGTAGTTACGATTCATCCGGTTTTACCGGG
>JACQHZ010000395.1 GCA_016198745.1 Verrucomicrobiota bacterium | reverse complement strand
TTGTTCACCGACATCGTCGCCAAGTCCCGGAACGACCCGCCGCGATTCAGCAAGCTCGTGCGTCAGTTGTTCGAGGCCATGGCGCATGGCGGCGACTTTGGCGCGGACACCATCCGTCATTTCAACGGCAACCTCTTCAGCGACGGCCCGGTCCTCGACCTGACCGCCGATGAGATGGAGCGTGTCCACGCGGCGACCGAACTCGACTGGAGCGCGATCGACCCGTCGATCCTCGGCACGCTTTTCGAGCGCGGACTCGATCCCGACAAACGTTCCCAACTTGGCGCGCATTACACCAGCCGTGAGGACATCGAGACCGTCGTCGAGCCGGTCGTCATGCAGCCGTTGCGCCGCGAATGGGCGGAAACGAAGCAGATCGTGGCGAATCTCCTCGCCACAGGGAAGAAAGCTGTAGCTGCGGTCGGTGACCGCGGCAAATCCGCCAAGGAGGAGCCGCCTTCACCGGGGGCGGCTACAGCGAAACTCACTCCGCAACAACTCAAGAAAGCGCGCGGCCAGGCCGACATGATCCTCCACAATTTCCTGACCCGGCTCGCCGGCGCCAAAGTGCTCGATCCTGCCTGCGGCTCGGGCAATTTCCTCTACGTCACGCTCCAGAAACTGAAAGACCTTGAAAAGGAAGTCATCCTCTATTCCATGGAGAGCGGCATCGGCGGATTCCTTCCGCAGGTCGGCCCGTGGCAACTGTACGGCATCGAGATCAATCCCTACGCCTACGAACTCGCCCAGATGACCGTCTGGATCGGGTACCTCCAGTGGACACGCGCCAACGGGTTCGCCATCACGCAGACGCCCATCCTCCGCCCGATGGAAGGCAACTTCTTCTGCATGGACGCCATCTTCGATCCGAATGGCAAGGAACCCGAATGGCCGAGAGTGGATTTCATCGTGAGCAACCCGCCGTTTCTGGGCGGCAAGAAACTGCGTGACAGCTTGGGTGACGAATACGTGGATAAGCTGTTCGCTGCATTGAGTGACCGCGTGCGCCCCGAAGCCGATCTATGCTGCTACTGGTTTGAGAAGGCGCGAAAGCACATCGAAGAAAACAAATGCCAGCGCGCTGGATTGCTCGCCACACAAGGGATTCGCGGGGGCGCCAATCGCGAAGTCCTCAAGCGCATCAAGGAAAGCGGCGACATCTTTTTTGCCGTTAGCGATCGCGATTGGATTCTCGACGGAGCAAACGTTCACATTTCTATGGTTGGATTCGATGACGGCAGTGAGATGCAAAAAGTTCTTGACGGACAGTTTGCGAAAGGGATCACCGCACAACTGACGGGTGGCTCTGCAACATACGCCGCTAGTTTTCTCGCACCAAACTTGAACATTAGCTTCATGGGGATAACGCCAGCAGGGAGATTTGACATCGAATTCGAAACCGGTCTCAAGCTGTTGCAAACACCAAATCCAAACGGCCTACAGAACAGCGATGTCATAAGACCTTATTTGAACGGTAATGACCTTACAAAGAGAACCAGGGAGCAATGGACGATCGACTTCGGTATCGACGCTTCAATGGAAAACTCTGCCCGCTATGAAGCTCCTTTCGAATACATCCTTAAAACCGTCAAACCCGAACGCGATAACAACAACCGTGAAGCTTATCGACAGCGCTGGTGGTTATACGCTGAACCTCGACCTGCCATGCGCACTGCTTTTTCAAGGTACAGTCGTTATCTCGCTACCTGCATGGTCGCCAAACACCGCATGTTTGTCTGGCTTCCATCGGTGACGCTTCCTGCAAACGTTGTTATCGTTTTTGCACGCGACGATGATTTCTTTTTCGGCATGCTGCAATCGCGCATTCACGAAGTCTGGGCGCTGAAGCTCGGCACGCGTCTGGAAACCCGCCCGCGCTACACCCCCACGACCTGTTTCGAGACGTTCCCCTTCCCCGAACCGGTGCCCGATCAGCAAGCGGCGATTGCCGCCGCCGCGAAGGAACTCGATGCGATGCGTCAGAACTGGCTCAACCCGCCCGGATGGATGCGCGAGGAAATCCTGGAGTTCCCCGCCCGCGCCGACGGCCCGTGGGCGCGCTACATCGTTCCGGAATCGGCAATCAGCGATCAGAAATCGGCAATCGGCATCGCCCGCTATCCGCGCCTCATCCCCAAGGACGCCGACTGCGCCAAGCAACTCGCCAAGCGCACGTTGACCAACCTCTACAACGAGCGCCCGACGTGGCTGGCGTTGGCTCACGAGAAACTTGACGCCGCCGTCTTCGCCGCCTATGGCTGGCCGGCGACCTTGAGCGACGACGAATTGCTGGCGAAACTGCTGGCGCTGAACCTGGAACGGGCGAAGAAGTGAGACCAAGAATCGAAACGGGACCTGAGTCAATAGCGCAGCTAAAAAATGCTTTTGAGACAACTCATCAGTATTTCGCGTTGCTCCATCTTGGCTATTTCTTTGAAGACCTTTCCAGGCGAATCAATGTTAGTCGCCTCGCCCGTACCGTTCATATTCAAACCCCTCCGAATCTCACCTATACGTTGCATGCGGATCTGATTGCACAAGCTCTTCAGAATATGTACGATAATCCTTCAAAGTCCTCGATTCTTTCTCACCTGATTCTCCTCAACTCACTTCGCGGGATCACCATGTCCCTTGCCACAGCGTTTGAGAGTGCAAAAGGGAAAGGCCACAGTGAACTCCAGGACGCGTTTCAAACCGAGGTCTTCCTCGACGATGCTGCGCTCACCGACTCATTTGTGGGCATAACGCGCTTCCTCAGAAATGTGCTCTCACACAACATTGAGGATGAGCTTCGTCTTCGTGAAGTGGACTACGCTGTCCAGAGGGATTATAGGAACAACAAAAGGAATAAGTGTGGTCCCGTCATGAAGTTCCAGTACAGATATGATGACCCATCCTCGGCAATCCACATTCCGGGATATTCGCATGGTCTGCTGATCGAGCTTGATTTGAACCGTCTCACCCCAGGTCAGCCTTTCGAGAGTGCCATGTCCGCCCATCAAAGCCTTCTATTCGCAGAATTCTGCTGCAATTCGTTGTTGTTCCTCTACCGAAAGCACATCGGAGAGGTGGCCGGCTAACTGGAAAAAGGAATGTCGATCGACGCCTGGCGACCAAAGGAAAACGAGGACGCGCGACAAACCAGTCAGGCGGTCAGCTTCGACTCGACGATGGGGAGATTATCAGTTTCATATCTTTGCTCCGCGCCCCCTGGATGTCATGCGCTACACCGACCGGGTTCGCAAACCCGTGTTCCTTGCGGCCGCAAGTTGACGGACATCTGCGGACACAAAGACCTCCGCCCCCCACGCCTCAGCGCAGGCCACGTGCAAGGCGTCCATGGCTCGCACGGGGTTCTTTTCAAGAACCCGCGTGGCCGATGCCATGACTTCCGGGGTGAGGTTGATGATCACGGCATCCTGAATGTCGGCCAGCAGGTGGCGCTTGGCCGCCCTGTATTCACGCGGTGAGAGAAATCGTTCGCGCAACCGCCGGTTCAGGGCGGACAGGATTTCCGGCACACAGATCACGCTGACGGCCAAAAGGGAGGCTTGCTGGCAGAGTTCTTCCACGGCCCGGCTTCCGGGTTCCATGACGTATCGCTTTGCCAGGGCGGAGGAATCAAAGAACGCCTTCATCCGCGCGTTCCTGGAGGATGGCCGCGGACAACCCCGCTCCGCGCACGGCCAGCTTGAGGCCGGGTTTCTTCCAATGGGGAATTCGCGACGGCGCATCGGAAATGGGCGAGACCTCCGCCACGGGTTTTCCGTGGCGCAGCACCACCAGCGTTTCGCCGTTCTCAACCTCGGACAGAAGGCCGGAGGCGTGGCTTCGGAACTCGGTAAAATCAATCGTTCTCATATTCAACCTCTCCACTTTGTGCATTACTGTACATTGCACTGTACATTCAGTCAATTCCCTCTTTTCAGGCGCCGAATGTGATTGATTTTGGAAGTCTGCCGGCCCCTTCGCAACCCGTGGGGTTCCTGATTGACAATGAAAGTTGCAACTCCATCCAAATTCCGGATAACGCGGAAACGCCCGAGATCCGGACCGTATTCGATTACTACGCCTATCGCGCGAGATGCCGCCGGCGCATCGAACGCAGGACTGGGCAAACGGTTCCACGTGCGATCCGCGGCGCTTGACCCCAAATCCGGACGTAAGGAGGAATTTTGGAGGGCGCTGCGGTGCCTGTCCCCCACATGGGGGATCAACGCCCACCCTGCAGA
>JACQHZ010000405.1 GCA_016198745.1 Verrucomicrobiota bacterium | reverse complement strand
TTCAACCGAAACAAGACATTGGGACCGAGAAATTCTTCATGGGCGGTCATTTTGACCCGAAATCGCCCGACAAATTTCTCAAGTGGCGGGTGTTTGGCGTTGCCGATCATCTCGTGATAAAAGGAGATCAACACTGCGAGAAACGGGGTTATTTCATCCCGCATTTTTTTGTTCAAAAAGAAGGCGCTGATCTCGAATCCACTTTTGCGGCGATCATCGAGCCTTACGCGGGGACGCCATTCATCGTTCAAAGCCGCATGACGCCGGTTGACGGCAATGACAATGACGCGCTCAAGGCCGTTGTTGTGTCGGTGCAAACAAACAACGGGCATCACGATGTTTGCTTTGCCGATGGCCGGCCGGAGAAAACGCGCGAATTGAAGATAGAGAACAGAGAATGGAAGATCTCAGCAGAGTTCGCCTATGTCTCTGTGGACGCAAACGGTTTGCGCCAGGCGAGTTTGACGGGGGGAACACTGTTGAAATCGCCCGATGTCTTGCTGGCGCCCGCGCAACGAGAACGCCAGGCGAAGATCGTCAAGGTGGACTACCCCAGGCGCACATTGTGGCTGGATGCCGTCTGGCCGGAGGTCTGCGGCAATGAAAGCGTTATCGAAGTCATCGGACCGGCGGCTGCATCCGATCCTGATGAAGGCGGCGTTCACAGGGCAACCCAGTACACGGCAATGACCGTCACGCCGGAGGCAGGACAGACTTCGATCCGGGTCCGTTCCGGCGCTGACTACTATCTCGCGCGCGTTCGCGAGGTGGATGCGGACAAGGAAATCATCCGTTGTTCGCTGGGCGCGCCGTTTGATCACGAAAAGGTGCCCAAGGATTGGACGATCTCCAATGAAACACTGACGCGCTTCTGGCGGGCGGATTGGTCGGGCGGCGACGAATTCAAACTCACGAGCGGTTCGGCCTCGAAGGATGACTTCGGTGAAAACGGCGGATTGTATGTCTGGGAATACGGCGTAAACGACCGCGTGCGGCAAGCCGCCTTCGCCTCGTTGCGCCGGCGCGAAGACGGAAGCTATGAACTGGAAGCAAACACCGCGTGTCAGGTCGGGCTGGCCGGCAAAGCGATTCAAATCTCGACGGACAACAAGAACTTCCGCCAACTGCCGCTCAAGAAGGAAGGCCATCTGGCGGTCGTCGAGGTGACGGAAAGCATGCTGGGAAACGCAGGCAGGATGTGGATCAAGACGGCGAACTGAGCCGGTCATGATCCGCACTTGGTTTTTGACATGCCCGCTGGGCCGGCCATAATAAAGGGGTTGCGGCGCAAATTCCCCGGCGTTTTTCGTTGGCAAGCCAGGCGGTCGAGATCATTCGTCACGGCGTGCAAAGCGGCCAGTGGACGGATTTCTTGCCCGACGAACGCGCGCTGGCCGATCATTTCCAAATCAGCCGGGGCACGTTGCGCGCCCGTCGTTTCCGATCCGGTGCGAATGGGCGGCGTGGTCGCCGCGTTATTCCCGGATTGATTGCGCGGACCGGTTCGGCATACTCGAGTTTGCGAGGTAGCGGCCGAATCGTGGATGGGGCAACGCGCGCAGCCGCTGGATATTGACGTGGCCTGGGAGGTGGCAACACAAGATCACGGGGCTTTGATCCAGGCGATCCGGCAACTCGAGGACGCGCGTTTGATCAACGTGAATGAAGCATCACCATCGGGTTGCATTCCTTTTCATGAGAATCGTATGGCCAAGGGGTTGCTCGATCCACCACCCGCTTTGCCGGATTCGATGTCGGATATTGAACAGAAGGCAACAGAGAAAACAAAGAAAAACCAAGGCAACGGCAAGTGTTACTGGTTCGGCAACATCTGCGATCAAAATCCCGAGGGCAGTCTGCCCCGCTATCCACTGGTCGCCGCCGAGGGTGATTTGAAAAGTCTGATGCTGATCAAAAATTCCGTGTTTGAGGTGGACACGCTGCAATCCGGCGATCCGCCTTCGCTGCAGCTCTCCAACTTCACCGTTCACGAGGATCGGAGCAACGGAGAGTTGATCCTCCACATGAGTCGCTTTCATGCCGCCGAGAACGGGACTTGGTGCGGCGATGCATTCGTCTATCGGATTGAATCTTAAACATAAATAGCAAACGACTTAAATAGGTTGCCCATGGTGACAGGCATGATTGAAATTCCGAAACGTTCATCGCTGGCGGATCAGGTGGCGGACATCTTGCGCCGCAACCTTCATGTGACGGAATGGGCCGATGGCCTTCCGCCTGAACGCGCGCTTTGCGACCGCCTGCAAGTCAGCCGCCTCACTCTGCGCGCGGCGCTGCGGATTCTCCACAGCAAGGGGCTGATTCGGTTCTCGAAGAACCGGCGAAAACGGATACCCCTCCGGGGCCGGAGGCCGTCGCTTCCAAGCGTGCCGAAGGTGATCGCCTTTTTGTCGCCGGAACCGCTGTACAAACAGGGACCGGCCACGATTTTCAAAGTGCATGAGCTGAGGCGTCACTTGCAGGATGCGGGGTACGGGTTGGAATTCGTAAACGATCCGCGGTTGCTCGGAAAACATCCATTGCGGGTGCTGGAGAACCTGGTCCATCAAGTCCGGGCGCGCTGCTGGATTCTTCACTGGGCAAACGTGGCCGTTCAACGATGGTTTGCCGAGAGGCCGCATCGCGTGATCGTGATGGGGTCCTGTCACAAGGGAATCAGTTTTCCCTCGGTAGATGTGAATTACCGGGCGGTGGGCCGCCACGCGGCCGGAGTCTTCCTTTGCATGGGTCATGATCGCGTGGCATTGATCGGGCCGGACCGCGGTCTGAGAGGGGATTTTGAGCGGGAACACGGGTTTCTGAAAGCCTTTGCAGGATCGAGACCTGACGCAGCCACGCCCATGATCCTTCACCACGATGGCTCCATGAAAGGCATTCACGCAGTGATTCGAAATCATCTTCGCAAAGGAGCGGCGCCCAGCGGCATCCTTGTCTCGGACGCGATTCACGCGCTCGGTGTCATGACGTGTCTGACGCACTGCGGACTTCGATTGCCGCGGGATATCTCCTTGATCTCAGCGGATGACGAATGGTTCTTGGATCATGTGGCGCCGACCGTGGCGCGGTATCGAGTGGATTGGACCACGTTTGCGTTGCGGGTTTCCCGCATGGCGTTGCAATTGGCCGACACGGGAACCGTGGCTGTCAAGCAGGTTCGAATCATGCCGCGATTCCAAAGCGGCGATTCGCTGGCGTCCCATGGCGGATCGCCCCGTCCTTTGGTTCACAAATAATACCGAGATTCCCAGGTTGCGGGTGGTTGGCGTTTGTCTATGGTTTGTAGATGGAGATAAGGAACAAGCTTTTATGAGTCTTCGACCGCATGCACCCGCTTTCGCGGGAATGACGGCAAGCGAAGGGATGACCTGAGTAGTTACTAATCGGCATTCTACCATGAACGAATCACGCCTCACGATGCAGACGCGTGGAACAATGGGGTATTGGAACACTGTAAACCTGAGCAGTTGCGAAGGAGGGCACAACCATCGTTCCCCATCCCTCCATCGCTCCATCATTCCATCACCCCATGCCTTTACCTTGATCGAGCTCCTGGTGGTTGTGGCCATCATCTCGATCCTCGCCTCGCTGCTCACGCCGGCCCTGAAACAGGCGAGGGAGAGCGCCAGACGCACTCAGTGCATGAACAACGTCAAGCAACTCATCACCGCCGTTCATGTCTATGCCGGCGAGTATAACGGCGCGGTTCCTTACAACCCAGCGTCGAATGGAACTCCGAACTTTTACTCGCGCATCCTTAACACGCTGGGCGGTTCCGGAACCGACACCCAGCCGCGCGGCCTGGGGATTCTGCTGTATTACGGCTACATCAACACCGGGAAGGTTTATTTCTGCCCCTCCGAATATCCAGGATCGGATGGGTACACCAAATCCAATCGTTATCTCGAATACCTCCAAATTGACAGCGCGACAGACAGTCCGTCGGGGTTTCAAAAGATGATTGGTTTGGGAAATTTGAACCTCCGGGGCGCTTACTGTTTCCGTGGCAATATTGCTTGGACCGGTATGGGCGCAGCGGCGCACGGCCCGGTTCCCGCCGATGTCATGAGTCAATTTTACAGCAACATCGATCGCCCTCCCTGCACCGCCGGCACTTGCGGCGGTCCGCACAATGTCCTCGCGTTGATTTCTGACAGTTTCATGTGGGATCCGAATCCGACGCTCGGCTACGGTTCCGGAGGGTATCCGGAAGGCCGCTATCGCCACCGGATCGGCTACAACGTGGCCTATACGGACGGCCATGTCCGATTTGCGCGAGATCCCAACCGGGTGATCAGCGAATGGCTTTACGCCAACTATGGACCGCCATTCGGCGCCATCGAGATGGTTCCGTTCACGGACGATATCTGGAACACTTTCGATAGTTACATCGGCGTCAACCACGGCTATCTGCTGCCCGGCGGATTGCCTCCGGAGTAGGCATCCTGCCGCAAATTTCGAAAAACTTGATGTGAACAGAACTTCCCGATTGAGAATTGCTGCCGCGATTGTCGCGGGCGCGCTGGTCGCATGGACGTCGGCTTACGGCGAGGAAAGCAAACCGGTCTTTTTGCGGAAACAGCCGAAGGAGGTGTATGAGGCGCTCGCTGTCCCGATCCAGCCGGCGCCGAAATTGGATGGGGTTCTGGACGATGCCTGTTGGAAGGATGCGCCGGCGATCGGCGCTTTCCGGGTCGTCGGCCGGGATGCTTTTGCCGAAAAACAAACAGCGCTGTGGGCCGGTTTCGGAAACGACGCCATCTACCTGGCGGTAGCCTGCGAGGATGACGAGATCATGGCCACGTCCGGCCCCCGCGACAGCGATGTCGCCTGGACCATGGATGCGATCGAAATGTTTCTTTGTCCGAAACGCGACAACGAGGTCTGGTTCCATTTCATCTTCAACGCCGTCGGCGCCCGATACGACGACATTGAGGGGACGAAACGAAACCCGGCCTGGACGCCCGAGACCGATTGGGAGGTCGCGATCCGCAAACAGCCGTGGGGCTGGACCGCCGAGGTGAGAATTCCGTGCGCGACGCTGAACCTGGCTGATCCGCCGGGCCGAGGCGACGTGTGGAAGATGAAGTGCATCCGCACCGATCTCTCGAAGAAAGGAAAAATCCAAAGCAGTTGGACCCGCGTGGCCGGAGCATTTGACGCCGATTTACTTTGCGTGGGCGATCTGATCTTCGAATCCAGGAACCTGCTCGCCAATCCTTTCGTCTCGCCACGGCCTGCCTGCGCCGCGTCCGGCGCGGCAGGCAGGAGGGACGGTGGCGGAGACGATTTGCCGGACTGGAAGGTCGCGGCAGGCAAAGGTTCCGTTCGTCGGATCACCGCCGAAGGCGAACCTGCCGCCTTGTTCCACTGGGAACCGGAAAGCGCAAAAATTTATTGGAGCAATTTTGGCTTTGGCGGCCGGGCCGGGTACAAAGCGGCCCCGTACGACGGTATCTTCCGTTTCACGGCCAAGGCCCGGCTTCGTTCGGGCGGGGGCTATTTCCGATGGTACATCGGCGAGGAGAAAGAACCCTACATCTCCGTCCCGATCGTTCCTTCCGTCAACTTCCGCGAGTACGAGCTGCAACATGCCTTCAAGCGCGGCCAAGCCATCACCGCCCCGGAGTTTCATGCGTCCGGGACCGGCGAGGTCGAAATCAAGGATGCCGTCTTCAAGTTGGACGACCGGGTGACGAAGAAAGCCGGGCTGAAGTGTCTCACGGCCAACGCCCCGCCCGAACTGAAGGAATTCAACTTGTCCGTTTCCGGATGCTACACGTATTGCTCGCCCGGCGCCGATGCGGCGGAATTTCCGTACATGACGCCCCACTTTGGCGGCCCCCCGACAGTGGTCGCGTTCAACGACGAAAAATATCGCGGGTCCGACGGCCACCGGGTGGGCGGCTGGATTCCATTTTCCGAGGGTTACCTGACCGACGGGTTGATGGGAACGCGAGTGACGTGGGGACAGTTCTTTCCGCCGGTCACGGGATACGACCTGGTGTTCGACCTCAAGGATGACTATCTGATCGATGAAGTGGAAGTGATTTCGGGGACGCCAAGTCTTTTGAATGGCTCGCTGTTTCTGAAATCCTCCAACGACAGCCGTTTCGTGATGACGCGCACCGCGACCGATTTGGTTCGCTACAACCAGAGCGGCTATCCGGGCAACGCGATCATCAACTTCACCGATGTTCAAGCCGGGGCGCGTTGGGTTCGCGTCAACGCGGCGATCAACCACGACGGTTTGTCCGAAATCCGAATCTGGGGGCGGCCGTTCAAACAAGGGGAATCGCATCCGCAAAAAATTCCGTACCGTCAGAATGAAGGCAAGGAGGTTGTCGCCAAGCCGGTGGAACTGGCCGGTTTGCCGGAGACGCTTGTTTTTCCATTGCCTCAGGAACTGGAGAAAAAGACCGGCGCGATCTCCATTGGGCCGGCCACGAAAATTGCGATTTCAGGCGCGGCGGATCACCATTCCCAAGGTGATTCCGTCCACAATGAGCGCGCACGCATGACCGCGGAGACGCTGCAAGAAGCGTTGTTCGTTCGAACCGGTTTGAAACTCGCGATCACGGAAACAACGACCCCAGGCGCGATTCAGATCCGCGAAGATCCGGGCGTGACGGAGAAGGCTGAGGGATACCTTTTGGAGGTCAACAGCAGCGGAATCACCATCACCGGCAAGGACGCGGTCGGCGCGTTTTATGGAGCACAGAGCCTGGCGCAGATCGTGGCGCCCGACGGCAAGAGCGGTTGGAAGATACCGTGCCTGAGAATCCGCGATTGGCCAGCCACACCGATCCGGTATGTATCCGGTGGACAGCCTGTTTCACCGGACCTCATTCGCGCCCTGGCGCGGTTCAAAATCAATTATTATGCGCCGGTCCAGACGACGGTGTCGCCGGAGAACCGGGCGCTGGCTGGGAAATACTGCGTCAAACTGGTTCCGAACGTCCAGTTCAACCTGGCTTGGGGAGCGGATCCGGAGGCGTTTACCGAACGGGCCGCGGGCGAATCGCTGTCCGGGATTGGCACATCGCGGCGCAATCCGTGTCCGTCGCATCCCGGCGTATGGGAGGCTTACTTCAAGCAGATGGACGCCCTGATCGAGGCGAGCAATTCGGACCTGGTCAACATCAATGCCGACGAGATGTACATGGAACAGGCGGGCGCGCGGTGGAACGTCTGCGCCCGATGCCGCGCCCGGAACCTGAGCGGCCAGGAGTTGTGGGTGGAGGCGTTGAAGAAAATCCAGGGACACCTCCATGAACGCGGCCGAAAACTGCTCATGATTGACAGCATTCTTGGGTACAAAGGCATCAGTCATCCGGGCGACGCCGCGAACGACTGGAGCAAAATTCCAGATCTTCTTCCGCCGGCTGTGAAGAAAGACATGGTCGTCTATCTCTGGCATTGGAGTAGTCCCGTCTATGCCGCGCTCGTCCGAAACGGGATCACCCTTTTGCGCTGGAATAACGCAACGACCTTTCCAAAAGAGCATGGCTTCCCCGGTCCCTACAGCGGTTTTTTTCTGGATCAAGCGGATGGAGCGATGGATGTCGCCCAAGTCGTCGCCATGGCGCAACTGTGCTGGTCGCCCCAACAATCCAACGGCGGGGGTGCTGACCTGCCTGCCGCGACGTCCGCGGCACAGGCGGGTGCGGACCGGTTTCTGGAACTGACGGTGGCCGCGGTTCCGATGTGGGCGGAATGTTCGGCGAACAAACTGCCGCCGAGCCGGCAGTCCGGGCGCGGGAGCTTTTCAATCGACCTCGGAAACAGCGCCAACCGGAGCCGCCGGGATGACGCGCCGTGTGACGGACGCGGTTGGGTTGATTTGGGAGACCTATGCGACCTGCGCGCGCTGCAAGCCGGACCGCGCGTGTTGGGCGGTATCCCGTTCACGATCCTTGACGAAGAAAAAAATCACGGCTACAGCGCGGCCATGGTGGTGAATCGCGGCGCGCTGGATCGCCAGTTGCCGTGCCGGTTGGATATTCCGGTTGGCAGAAAGGCGGCCAGCTTGTGTTTCCTGCATGCCTTGTCCCGTCGGGCCGGGTGGAATTACCTCAAAAAAGAGGAGTTATGCGGATACTACCACGTCGTTTATGATGATGGCACGTATGATCCGTTTGAAATCAAGTACGCGATCAACGCCGCCAACTGGGACGGGAAAAACACCCGATGGAACTATTCGCCGACGGGTCTTGCCCTGGCCCGGGCGACGTTGGCCTGGCGAGGCCAGACCCGGAGCGGCCAAACCGCCGCATTGTACGCGACGGAATGGATCAATCCAAAACCGGACGCGCTGATTCGCAAAATCGTGTTCGCCTCGCCGCAACTCAAGACCGGTGTCAGCCCGATCCTGCTGGCCGTGACCGGTTTCGAGCCGGTCGCGGGCGATGTCGAGGATTCAACCGTGGACCGGCTGACGCGGTTGCGGCCGGTTTCAGTGCTGGAGGAACCGGCATTGCCCGGAAAACCGGTGGACCTTTCCGATGGCGTCATCGAATCGAAACGATTATATGTCACAAAGGATGGGGTTCGCGTTTCAACGGCCTCTCCGTTCCTGGAAGGCGACATTTGGGGGGAAGATTCCGAGGGCGGCGTCGCGCACGTCGTGTGGGACAATAACCGGGGAATCAAATGCGCCAACTCAGCCGCCGAGGTGGTCATCGAACTTCCGGCCAATCGTCCGTTGTGCGGCGTCGGTGTCATCGGGATGTATCGGAACGAACATTACAACAACGATTTTCCGCCCTCCCTGATCGATTACGCGGTGGAGGCGTCGCCCGACGGGAAGGCCTGGGAAAAGATCGCGGACGTGATCGGCCATATCCCGGAAGAGGAAGGGCTGCGCGTTCATGCGTTCGCGCCACGATCTCTCAAGGCGATTCGCGTGAGCGCCCGGAACAATCCTCATTCCTATCACATGAACAGTCGTGGCGGACAACTCGCCTTCGTCCAGTTGTATGAGGCGCCGCAAATTGCGTCTTGCCAATCGTTTCACCAGAAGCCTTAACCCTCAGAGGGCGGAAGGCAAGCGCAATCTGCGACAGACATTTGCGGCCCGGAGGACGACAGCAACTTCCGCAAACTTTGCCGTCGAGGCGGCGTTAAACAGCCCATCGCCGCTTGTTAGACAATGCTGATTACCGCTTGCGCAAGGGGCGCGAACCGTCGGCAAATGTCCACGGCATCTGGTAGGTCGGCAATTTGCCGCCCGCATCTTTCAGGATGCGCTGATAGAGTTCCTTGACCATTGTCGCCTTCTTGACGGCAATATTGCGTTGCTCCATCGGATCATCGCCCAGATCGTAGAGCTTCGAATTGGCCGGATCGCCAATGCCGCGAAAGGATTGGATGAGTTTGTAGCGCCGATCCTGGTACGTCGCCCAGTTGTCGAACGCGCCGGTCACATAAGACCGTTGCTCATCCCGGCAAGACGCGCCGCCGCGCAGAACCGGCGTCAGGTCCAGGCCGTCGGTTTGCAGTTTCACGCCCGCCCAAGCGGCCAACGTGGTCACCACGTCAATGTTATAGACAAACGCATTGTTCGTCTGGCCGGCGCCGCAGCCGTCCGGATGACGGAGCATCAACACCAGTTCAACCAATTCCTTGTGCTGGCAAGCGGGAATTTTTCCTGTGACATTTCGATCGCCAAGACTGTGGCCGTGATCGCTGATGATGGCGACGGCAGTCGTTTGACGCAAACCGAGATCATCGACGCGCTGCAGGAATTGTCCGAGCCAGCGATCCATCATGGTAACTTCGCCGCAATAATTCGCGCGCATCTGCTGCAATTCGGCGTCGCTCAGCCAACGCGTGGTCGAATAAAGCGGGTGAATCGGGTTTTTGCCCCGATGACCGGGATGGTAAAACTCCGCGTAATGCCGAGGCGGGTCCCAGGGTTCGTGCGGGTCCCAACAATCGATCATGAGAAAGAACGGCGTTTGGCGCGCGTTCTCTTCGATCCAGCGGCTGGCGAGCCGATACACCTGAGGCGCAAACCAGTCTTCCTCGCTCTTGCGCAACGATGTATTGGCGGCGTATTGGCTCAAGACATCTTCCAGCACCGCCCGGTGTTTCGCGCTCACGAAAAACGACGCCAGGTCCGTGTGTTGGCCGCAACTGAGCGATTGCCAACGATCCTGCTGCTGACCGCGAATGAAGTGCCAATGATGAAAACCGCGATGAAAATTGGCCGATGGCTGAAACACCGGCAAGCAATCGGAGATATAGCCGGTGCGATACCCTGCCCGCGCCAGCGCCTCGGCGAGCGTATCCACGTCCTCGTCAATCGGCTGCCAACCGGGCAAATAAACCATGTCCCATTTCGTCGGACGATAGTTGCGAAATGGAAATACGCGGCGTCCCGTGTTGATCGACCGCCGAAACACCACGGTGGGCAAGGCTTCGGGAAACGCGCGCCGAAAAATCATGGCAGTCGCGGCAAACCGCGTCAGGGTTGGCGTCTCGATTTCTTTGCCAAACCACTTGCGGCCGACTGTCGGTCCGTAGGCGGCCACGCAATCTTTGCGCAATGAGTCAATGACGATGAGGATGATGTTCATAGGAGATAGTTGTTTGGAAGTTTAACCGTCAGGAGCTAGCGAAGCTTCGCCTCTACACCGGCAAGGGACATGGAAAAACTTGCCATGTTTGTCATCGCTTTGGATTATGAACGGCTAGAACGCGAAGTTCAAAACAAGAAAATCCTCATTCGGTATCAACTGCCAGAGTCACTCCCAAGGCGGCGGCGAAGGCGCATTTTGTTTTGACCGCTGGTTGAGCGTCGGTACACCCTGCGGTGAGGCATCGTTTTTCAGGTTGAAACTTGATGAATTCCGCGACAGTTCCTATTGATGTGTCCAAATGGGAAGCGAAACTATGGCAATTCTAAAGTCTCGCATTTGATCCTGCAACTGGCGGCCACGGGGGCGGTCCCTTGCCGGTCGTTCCGGATCCTGCCCAGGTTTCAAGGGGGCGATTCGCTCGCGCCTTGCGATGGTTTGGTTCACAAATAATACCGAGATTCCCAGGTTGCGGGCAGACGGCTTCCGGCTATGCTTTGAAAGATGAGGAGACAAGCTTTCGGGCAACGGCGGACACTCCCATTCGGGAGGCAGGCAAGTTGGCGGGCAAGCATCAGTGACCAGTAATCGGCATCCTCCCATGAACGAATCACGACTCACGATGCAGACGCGTGGAACAATGGGGTATTGGAACACTGTAAACCTGAGCAGTTGCGAAGGAGACCACAACCATCGTTCCCCATCCCTCCATCGCTCCATCATTCCATCACCCCATGCTTTTACACTCATTGAGCTGCTTGTGGTCGTGGCGATCATCTCGATTCTTGCTTCGCTGCTCATGCCGGCGATCAAGAACGCGAGAGAAGCCGCCCGGCGCGCGCAGTGCATGAACAACGTGCGACAACTGATCACGGCGGTGCACGCCTATGCGGCTGATTATAACGGCGCCATTCCCTACAACGATGGCGCGGGCGGCGGTTCGTACTGGGTTTGGCTCAACGCGCTGGGTGGTTATGGCGGGGACACCCAGCCTCGCGGCTTGGGACTTTTGCTGTACAACGGCTACATCAACAGCGGCAAAGTTTATTTTTGTCCCTCTGTCTATCAGGGCGCAGATTACATCCTCAAACCTGGCCGTTATCTCGAATTCCTTCAAATCTATGGAGTGGGAGATAATCAGGCCGGTTTCCAAACTTTAATTGCGACAGGGAACTTTACTTGCAGGAGCGCCTACTGTTTTCGCGCGGTTGCGATGCACGACAGCTACCTTGGCGGCGCTTATCCGGCGCACGGGCCGCCCCCTGCGGCTGGCTACAGCCAATTGTATTCAAAAATCGACCAACCGCGCTGCACGGGCAGCTATTGCTACGGGTATCATCCGGTGTTCGCGCTGATTTCAGACAGCTTCATGTTCGATCCGTCGGGCATTCCCAACGGAGGGCTCTATCCCGAAGGTCGCTTCCATCACCGGATCGGGTACAATGTGGCATACACCGATGGCCATGTCCGATTCGCCAGCGATCCCAACGGCGTCATTCGAAACGTTGACAGCACGGGTGTGACAGGAGTTTTCACGATGAGTCGTGTGGCGGAAGACATTTGGAATGCCTTCGACAGCTACGCTGGTTATCAGTATTACACGACGCCGGGCGCATTTGGCTATGTGATGGGCCTGCCGAAGGAGTAAGGTGGATGGGAATTGAACCAGCGACCATGTCCGCACCGCCAACGATTGAACTGGCCAACGATTGGTTCCGCGCTGCGTTCGATGAATCGACGGGCGCTCTCATGACGTTGCACGCGCCATGGCTGGCGTCGCCGCTGATCGAGCGGTCGTTCGTGCGTTACGTGTGCGACAACACCGCCTACGTCGAATCACCGCAGAGCGCCGATGCGCGCGCCCTGGAGATCGTGGCCGTGAAGCCAACGGCCGACAGTGTCCGCTCCGTGCTGCGCGGCCCGCAGGTGGAAATCGAGCGTTGTTTCTGCTGCGAGCCGGGCAGTCCCCTGCTCAATGTCGCCCTGGTCATCCGGGGACGGGCCGCCGCCACGGAATTGCGCGAGCCGCGTCTGCCTTACGTTCAATTCGCCGAGGATTTCCTGAGCGTGATCGAGGGCGACGAGCCGTTCCCGCGTTATCGCTACAAGGCGGACAACAGCGAGTTCTTCCATCGTTATCCCGAATTCTACGACCACAGCGAATCCGGCCACGTGCTCGACTTCCGTCTGAGCCTGGCGTTCGAGGAAGTCCGCCGGCACAAAATCAACATCCTCGTCGAAGCGGCCGGTTACGGGCTGACGGGACTGAGCCTGGGTTTCCTGCGGCATCCACCGACGCTCTGCTACCATCCGGCGCTGGCCGCGAGCTACAAGAAAAAATACGGTGTGGAGCTGCCGCGCGATATGACTCCCGACTTTTTCGCGCACCTGAACACGCTGCCGGAGTCCACACCGGAGCACGAACGGTGGTATCGCCATCGGGCCGAGCACCTGACGCGATTCGGCCGGGAACTCCGCGCGGCGCTGGCGGCCAGGGGAATGGGCCACGTGAAGGTGAGCATCTGGGTTCGGCCGCAACACTGTTTGTTCGACGGCATTGACCTCAACGCGTGGCTGGATGAAAAGCTCTGCGACGAAGTGGTGGCCGGCCCCTATGCGGGCGACATGAAGCTGCTGGTCCCCACACCAGAGTGGAAGCAGCGCGTGCAGTCGTGCGTGCCTTTGATCGGCGGGATCAACGTCATTTCCCCGGCGGTCGAAACGTCAGCGAAGGCCGTCAAAGCCGAATGCGCACGCCTCATTCGTGAAGGATACGACGGCATCTGCACTTACGAATGCAACGATGCGGTCGTCATGCCCGAAATGATCAAACTCTATCACAGTCTGCGCCGCCGATTGCGCGGCCATGGGTGAGCGACGATTTGTTATCAGTGAGCAAGTGATCCGTGATCAGTCATCAGTAATCAGCTTCCCAGGGTGATTTTTTCCCTAATCCGAATCCCATCATGAACGGCAAACGATTTGCATCTTGCGTGGGGCACTGGCGGCCTTCGACATTCGGTTCCGCAAAGCGGACGCATTCGGCATTCATTTTGACGGAGCGGCTGGCGTGGGCCGCGTGTTTGACCCCGACGGAACCGAGACGGCAATGGCCTCCTATCCGGCCGGCCAGACTGCCGCCGTCGAAATCAAACCGAAACCAGCGCAAACGGGTCAACTCTGGCGATTGTTCATGTCGCTCGGCAACAACAGCAATCATTTCAGCCTGAACGGCGTGCCGCCGTTCGTTTCCGGCAATCCCGGGGGCTTTTTCCTGCCGCAACTGAAACCGGAAAACGGAAAAGATTTAGCCCGGATTTTTCACGCTCAGGGCGAAACGCATTCCAGAGTGTTGTAGGGCAGGCGGCCCCCTGTCTGCGTGTCCCGCACAGGCAGGCGCCTGCCGTCATTACGCACCCTGGCAAGCGGGCCGCTTGCCCTACAATTTTCGTTCTTCGGGATGCGGACCAAATAACGATAAGCAGTGGAAGCAGGAAACTCGCTCACCTCTTGGACCAAGGGGAATCCGACAAAGCTGCAAGGATTAAGCAGATCAAGGCTGCCGAAATCGATCCCACTATCAGGATTATTGCGACGGACCTCACGGAGGATCAGGCGCTACTGGTTGAGACTGCACTGATTTGGAAGCTGGGTACGCGACTGACCAACAAGAACTCAGGGCGCTATGCCAGCAAGTTCCGCCCGCAGAACACGCTTCACCGAAGGCATGTCGGCTTTGATTTCTCACGGCGCATACACTTGTTCAATGTCGGTGAGTTCGATGCTACGCACAGGTCGTGGGATGATTGCCGCAATCACGGCTTCTTGTCGGCGGGCTTCGACTTCTTCCCAAGAGAAACCGGCATTCGGGTCTTGCGCCGCGACGTGCTCGTCGCGATAAACGAACGTCCCTTTCAGTTTTCCCGCAAAACATCGGGCGGGTGCACGCGGCGGTACGCTATCTGGGAGGAACATACCATTCCGCTTGCAATCAGTTTAGGCAGATACCTCAGCTCCACCCATGGTGTCCGAACCCGATCTGTTGACGGCGAAGCCATGATTCTTGATTGTTCTCAAAGCTCTTATCCACCGGACCTGCGCTGGAACAACTTCAGCGCACAGGAAGAAATACTCCGCCAACGCGTGCAAAAATCGGATGGACCGGGAGAACTATTTGCAGTTTTAGAAGTGGGCGAAAATGGTATGCAAGAAGTGGTCAGTGTCCAAGGTGAGAATGTCCGGCTGGACTGCAGCTATGATGAAGCATGGCAGGTAACGCGCGTCCTGAAGAAAAGAACGCAGGATCAATGCACCCTCTGCTCATCATCTTGATCCGGTCACTTTCATCCAAACGCGAGGCAAGGTTCTGGTTCGCAGTGGGGATGGGCCCAAAATTTTCGCTTATCACCTCCTGGACCCGGCGACGGGTGGTTTGCAGATCGCGACAGGCGGCCTTCGTCCCTGGGTTGATCAGACTTTTCGCAGGCTCCAGCCGACGGGGAATCCGGATGAAGCATGGGCAACCATTCGGGATTCCGCGAAGCGAACCACGCAAATCGGCCGCTATAACCTTCAAAGCTTCGAATTCAAATCCTTGGTGGAACTACCTTCCATCCAGATTGGGAGCATGGATGTGTGGGTGGACGAACCGGAAGCCAAGGTCTATGTAACGTATAAGGGAAGTTTGTTGCGATTTGCCTTGCCCAAGGGGTGAGGATGATCACCTAAGGTGGGGGGGGGATGAAAGTTCGCGGCGGGAGTGTCGGTGGAAGCAGGTGGAATGTTTGGTACGGTTGGTTGCGTGGTCGTTCCAGTAGTTGGCGGGGTTGATCACGATGACGGAAAAGCTCCGTCGCAACGTTGCAGCGGCGGCGGAGGGGGCAAGGTTGCCCCCTGTGGAGTGGCAGGCATCCGCTACACGGCGAACGTCAAATTGCTGAAACAAAATTCCTCAAGTCTAATGTGCAAATTCACTGAGGACCTTCAAGCAGGCCGGATGTTTTTGCGCCAGGTCAAATACCGTTTGTTTTTTTTTGTTGCGAATCGAGATGTCGGCCCCTGCCTCCAAGAGCACTTTGACACACTCAGGAGACCCACATGGCTCCACTGCGGCCATCAGAGGAGTTTCGCCTGCTGGGAAGCCGATTGTTGTTTGAGCATCGAGGGATGCTCCCGCAGCGATCAATGACTGAATGACCTGATGTTGTCCTGCCGCAGCGGCGGCATGGAGAGGGGTCCATCCCCGCTTGCCGGCTACATTGACATTGGCCCCGGCTTCAAGCAGCAGGCGTACAAAGCTCGGGTCGCCCCGTCGGGCGGCAACATGCAAGGAGCAAAGCCCATCACTCTGAGGCAAGGGCTTGTTCACGTCTGCACCAGCGCCGATCAGCAGGCAGGCAGCATCCCAATGACCGAATTGAACCGCATCGACCAACGCCGAAGAATTGCCGTATGCACTGATGCGATTTGGATCAGCGCCAGCTTTAAGGAGCAAACGCATGATTTCCAAATCCCCACGACGGCTGGCGCGGACAAGGGGAGTCACGGGTTTGTCCGTCAGGTCAGGATGAACGCCCGATGAGAGCACAGCCTCGACAAGCTCGCGCATTCCTTCCTCCGCAGCGATTCCGAGAATTGTTTTCCCTTTCGGGTCCAACTTCGTCACATCCGCCCCGGCTTTGATCAGAGCAATAACGGCTGAGACATGATTTCCCTTTGCGGCAAGCAGCAGTGCAGTCAAACGATCCTGATTGTACGCGTCCAGTCTGGCACCTTGTGCCGCCAACTCCTTGATCGCCTCTGCGTCACCCGCCGAGGCAACAGCGAAGAGATTTTCACGAAACTCCGTTGCTCGCGAGGAAAGCCTCGGTCGAACCCGGGCAGGCTTCGTTGGCGACAGTGAGGGTTTGGGACAGCACAGCTCCCAAGGCGCCCATTCACAAAATAGTTCTGGCTGGGAAAACGCGTCCTCCATGCCCCGGTGCCATGCCAACGACATCCAAGCGATCGCCCAATCCGCCATCAGCCACCCGAACCCGATCAGATGTTCGTGGATTTTGGGCAGCATCTTTTCCCAGGAACCGAAGCGTCGCAGCTTTTCAGGTGTGCGATAGGTTTTGAGCGTCCAGACTGTTTTAAAACGCGTTGAAACGGCCTTGAGCCCCGCCCTCACTAGGGAGGCGTCACCCCGAATGACTCCTTCCGCCAGCTCCAGCAGTTCGGGAGGAAAGTCCTTTTCATAACCCCGATTAGTGAAATTCTCGAGAAACGCGATGGCATTCTTGTCATTTCCAAGGATTGCTTCGCGGAGAATGCCAAAGCGATCGGGGTTTGCTCCTTTGACGGGCGGCATGAGCTGGTAGGCCGCGGCCATCGCCTTGGCTTGCTCGAAGTCCCAGGCGACCAGCGCGGCTTGAAATGCCTTCACCATCGTGAGTTGGGCCGGCTGTTTTCGCACCTTCACGCGGACGGTTTTGTAGTTCGGTCCGAGATGGGGGCTGGGTGCAAGAAAGACCGCGCCCAGGTCATGGGACATTTCCTTGCCATCGTATTTAGCAGCCTGTGAAACATGGACCGCAAACTGGCAATAGAACGGTGTGTAGTCGAAACAGGCCACGATGGGTGCATACTCTTTCACTCCCTCCCGCAGCACCTCCCGCACGCGGTCGGGAGAAGCTCCATTTGCGTGTTCCAGTCGGGCCAGACCGATACAGCTTGTGAGAAAAGAGGCCCGTTCGCACCAACCACCTTCGACACTCCGGTCTTTCTTGACGAAAAACGTTTTGAGTTCTTCGACTGGATCGAGCTTCTGGCGTTGAAGCGCCAACCAGGCAGTGCTCTCTTGGATCCGCTTCGCAAGATCCTCGCGACTCAGGGTGACCAAGGTGGCATTCATTTGTGCGGGATCACAATGACGGTTTCGGCGCGAAATCGCCAGCGTTTTCATGGAGGGAGCCGCCGTTTGCCTGGCCTGCCACCCTCTGAAGGGTGGTTCACGCCTCAATCACCCTATTCAGGGGTGACTTTTTCATGAGGTAAAGGGTGAAAATTCACGGGAAGAGTGGGTGGGTTCCAAGGTGGGATGTTGTGGTTGGGATTTTCATAATCGGCATTTGAGGAGTGATAGAAGATTGATTTTCCCCACAATTGACTTCAAAAGAGTTATCTCAACATTCTTGGAGAATAATCATGGGCGCATTTTATGGATCAATCCATCTGAGGACCGGGGACGTAATCTCTATCAGAACGGCTCTCGAAAAAGTTTTTGCGAATAGCGAATGCAAATTTCTCGTAGGGCCGCCGCTTGAAGGTTGGGTCAGTATTTTTCCTGAGGGCAGTGGACAGGACGCATCCATTTCTGCGGAAATTGCAAAGGTTTTTCCGGAAGATGTTTTGCATCTCATGGTTCATGATGACGATATTTTCGCCTATTATTTCTACCGCAAAGGCCGGTGTGTTGATCAATACAGTTCTTGCCCTGATTATTTTGGTGAAGTCTCCGATGAAGAAAAACGCCACTTCCAAGGCCAACCGGAACTTTTGAAAGACTTGCTTCCAAAGCCGGAAAATTTAGCCGAGCTTCGCCCTCTCCTTGGCATGAAAAGGGGTGATTCGTTCACCTTTGAGCAGGATCGAATGGGACGTTTTGTGAAGCTGATCGGTCTGCCCAATGCTCTGAGCAGCTACGAATATTTGCAACAAGGGGAGCGGCAAGGGATCAAGGGATGGAAACAATTCATCCAGGTTCCCGATTTACGCAGCAAGACGATGGCATTGAAAGCTCGACTAAGGGCCGAGAAGAAAGGTTTAACAAAACAAGGAATCCTCTTGGCGGAATTATTTCCGCCATTTTCCAAGAAGGAGGCTCTACGGTGTTTTCCGCAGTGGTGCCAGGATCGCACCCAGAATGGCTTTTTGATCTGCTGGGATCGCTTCAATGTGGAGTCTCCAATTTTAAGCGTCAAATCGACATGGACTTCCGAGCCAATCCCCAGCGGGCTGAAGTTGGGTTCAGTCCACTCGCTCAAAATGAGTCCAAGCGGCAAATATCTGGCGGTAGGCCATGCATCAGGTGATTGGAAGATGCGGGTTTGGGATTGGTCACGAAAGAAGATTTTGTTGGAAGTGGACCATTCGCAGGCTGTTTCGTGGGTGGAATTTACGAGTGATGAAAAGTTTGTCATCAGCCAAAGCAACGAGGTCATCATAACATCGTTGGAAACTCGCCAACCAGTAAAGTCGATTCCCATTTCCGGAGGGATATGGAAAGCCGCCTTGCACCCTTCAGGTTCTGCCATGGTGGCAGCCAACCAGGACAGACTTTACACCATTGACCTTTCATCTCAAAAGTTAACAAAAATCCTGTGGGTGGGTGGGAAAGTTGATTTTGATGGGTTGCTTTTGAAGTTTCCAGGTTCAACGAAGTGGGCTGAAAGTTGGGGTAAGCGCGGTGGTCGCGGAAAGGAGTCCGTGATGAGTCTTCACTTCAGCAAGGATGGGAGTCTTCTCTTTTGTGGGACCAATGGGGGGCTGAGGGTCTATGGGTGGGAGGACTTGTTTGTGGCCAAAGATGAAACACCCCCACCGCGATTTTCTGTGAGTTCTGAATTAGCAAAACAGGAAGCGCAGGAGGGGATTACCACCAATTCGCACATTTATGGCCTTGCTTTGGATGCGGCTCATAACCGTCTTTTGTTTTGCGGATTGGAAGGCAAGATTCAATTTCTTGATCTTTCCAATGGAGAGTCGGGAATCCTGTTGGATCCGCCGGGCAAATCTCCCATGACCAGTTTGGGACTCTCAACTGATAATGTGGCGGTGTGCTGTTCTTGCATGCCGAATTTCAAGGAGCGGGATATTGAACTTTCTCGATTCCAGATTTGGAATTATTCGGTTCTGTGCAAACTTGCCGGTCTTGAATAACGATGTCCAAGTCGCGTGAAATTTCTTGTTTTGCTGTTTGAAATGCCGAGTTCGAATCCCGCGTAGCTTCTCGACACCGGCGAACATCCCCGCACATCCACAACCACCTGGTTCATGCCTCAAACAGTGGGTGAAAGATTGCGGGTGGGGTGTTCGGCACGGCTGGGTGCCAGAGCCGTTCTGAAACTGCCGAAAACTGGCCGGTTTGAAAGTGCATGTTCTTCGCTTGGATTTTCTTCGCCCATTCGCATGAAACGGGTTCTTCTCTTCTTCCACCCTGGGCAAGGAGGACAATCC
>JACQHZ010000404.1 GCA_016198745.1 Verrucomicrobiota bacterium | reverse complement strand
GCCGACGGCACGTGGCCGTGTGCCATTGGCAGGCGGGAAGCGGGTGCATGCGGTCGAAGACTCATCCAGTTCGTCCGACCCCGCTCTGTATGTCGCTGTTCTCCTTGGTCTCAACCTTGATCCCAAGCCGCTCCATGTCTTTCATCAGACGAACGGGGTCCACCAGATGCCCCATCATCCAGAGACCCGGTTTCCGGATGGAACCGTCCAGATATTGGATCAAACATGCGATCACGGGAATTGCTGTGAACAGGTAGCCGTCCCGGTGCGAGAGCAAAACCTCCATCTCTTTTGTTTCGCCGTTTTTCTGGCCGCGCGCCTCGGCCTTGAGAATGGCGCGATAAGGCGGGGACGAAAAAGTCCTCAGGCTCCAAAAAAGGAATGCCGCCATCGGCTTCACCGCTTTTTCGGGCCACAGTCGCAGGGCCATCATGACCAGAGGGAAGGCGAACCAGTCAACAAACCAGTTCAGACCTGACATATAAAAACCGGTCTCTTTCAAATCTGGAAACATATCCGGCGCCTTGCGCATCTCTTCAAACATCAGGGGGGCACAGTGCCGTCCGCCAAAATCGGGGCCGAAATCGAATTTCCGGCAGTCGCTCATTCCTCCGAACCGGCCCTTGCGCCACTTTCCATTCTTGAAGGCGAGGATTTCACTATCGCGGATTGCCTCCACAAATTCGCAAAGGGTGGCGTTCGAAAGAGGCATGCGCCAATCCTCCTTGATCAAGGAGCCTACGACAGCCTCTTCCATGCGGTCAAAGTTTGGGGCCAGATACCGCACCAGGGCGGCGGGCAGACCCGGATGAAAACCCGCTTCCGTGATGAAGCAACGGCCGCCTTTTTCGATTTCCTCCGCCAAGGACTTCAGAATGGGGACCTTCTTTTGCGAATACTGGATGTCCAGGTAATCCATGCCCGCTGCCAAGGCGGCACTGGCCACCTCTCTCGCGTGTCCGGCGGTGCTTGACGCCACGATCACAAAGTCCTTTCCCCGGAAGGATCGTTTCAGACTTTCGGCATCCGCAACGTCAACGCGGATTCCAGAGACCCTGTCTCCGCCGCAAGCGTTGTTCAGATCGGCTGCCGCCCTTTCCGCCTTCTCCCTGCTTCGTCCGGCCAGGACGAGGCAAACGTCTGTTTCCTGGAGCAACAACCGCGCCAAACACAGGCCGGCGTTTCCATATCCCCCAAGCATCAGAAAAGTCTTGCTCATATTGAGGATAAGCCAAGTAATGGATACTTCCCTGAAATGAAACTGGACCGTACATGTGTAGGGGAGGGGTTTATCCCCTCTCGTTTTCCCTCGGCGGGCGGGGGTAAACCCCGCCCCTACATTCCATCTCTCGCACAGGCGAAAAGGGTTCGTGTATCCATTGTTTTGTAAAACCTCAATAAATAGGCATTGCGCACACATGATCCAGCGCCATCCAGGGACCGAACCGATGCGCATGCCGGATTGCAGCCGTTGTGAAACGTTTGGCGCGGCGAATCGCTTCCAACATCGAATGCCCGCGCGCAAGGTTCGCTGTGATGGCGGCGGAATAAGTGCAGCCGGTGCCGTGAGTCTTGACGCCGCGAATGCGCGCAGCGCGCAACCAGCGCCCCTGGGAACCGTCGCAGAAAAAATCTGACGCCCATCGCGGGTCGTGAAAATGGCCGCCCTTGAGAAGAACCGCGCAGTCAAAACGCCGGTTGATCCGGACGGCGGCAATCTCCATCTGGGAGGCGGTCCGTATTTTGCATTCCGCCAGGATTTCGGCTTCGTCCAGGTTGGGCGTCACCAGATCGGCATGGGACGCAATGAGGTTTCGAAGGGCGCAAATCGCATTCTTTTCAAGCAACAGTGCGCCGCTGGTGGCGACCATGACGGGATCGACGACGAAATGTGAAATTTGAAATCCGACATTTGAGATTTCGCTGCGGCACGCGTTGCTGATGGAAGCGGAAAGCAGCATGCCGGTTTTCACCGCGACCGAAGGCATGTCTTCCAGGCAACAGGCGATTTGCTCGCGCACGCGGCGGGCAGGCACGCGATGGATGGAGACCACCCCGCGCGGGTTTTCGGCGACCACCGCAGTGATGGCCGCCATTCCATAGACGCCATGAGCGGCGAACGTCTTGAGATCGGCCTCGACCCCGGCGCCCCCGCTGCAATCGGACCCCGCCATTGTCAATGCGGGAGAGAAATCTTGACTGCGCTTCATTCAATCGCACCCTGATTCCTGGGGGGCAAGAGGTCCGGGTTTACTTCTTCTTTTGTTCCTTCTTGTCGAAGGCGGCATCGAAGGCGCGGGCGCTGGGATGAAAATCAAGATCGCGAATAAACTTGCATGCCTCAGTGGCGCCGTGTTCGCGGTCCATGCCGCTGTCTTCCCATTCAACAGAAAGCGGTCCTTCGTATCCGATCTCGTTCAGCGCGCGAATGATCGCCTCGAACTGAATCGAACCGCGTCCCAGCGAACGGAAATCCCAAAACCGCCGCGGATCGCCAAAGCCCAGGTGCCCGCCAAAGACGCCGGAAAGTTTCGGCGTTGAACTCCAATAAACGTCCTTCATGTGCGCGTGAAAAATTCGATCATGAAAAACGCGGATGAACTCCACATAATCCACCCCCTGGTAACCCAGGTGCGACGGATCGTAGTTGAAACCGAATTCCTTGCGCCCGTCCAACGCCGCAACGGCGCGTTGCGCGGAGACAATGTCAAAAGCGATTTCCGTCGGATGAACTTCGAGCGCGAACCGAATGCCGCATCTCTTGAACTCATCCAAGATCGGGTTCCAGCGGCCTGCGAAATCGGCGAATCCATCCTCGATCTGGGACGGGGAGGTTGGGGGAAAACTGTAGAGCAAATGCCAGATGGATGAACCGGTGAATCCGTTCACCACCTTGACGCCGAGATTTTTTGCCGCCTGCGCGGTTTTCATCATCTCCTCGGCCGCGCGCTTTCGGACGCCTTCGGGTTTGCCGTCTCCCCACACATGCGGCGGCAGGATGGCCTTGTGCCGTTCATCAATGAGATCGCAGATCGCCTGTCCAACCAGGTGGCTGGAAACCGCCCAGGTCTTCAGTCCATGACGCGCCAGGATTTCATGGCGCGAATCGCAATAGGCCTTGTCCTTGTGCGCCTTCGACACGTCGAAATGATCGCCCCAACAGGCGAGTTCGAGGCCGTCGTAACCGAAGGCCTTGGCTTTTTGACAGATGACCTCGAAGGGGAGGTCGGCCCATTGACCGGTGAAAAGAGTGACAGGACGCGCCATAAGTAGAAGGGAGTTGAAGGTTGATCGTGGGTTTTTCGCGGCTGAAATCAAGCCCGATTTAACGGGAGGCGGTGATCCGGTGGTAGGCAAAGGCCGCCTCCAGTTCCGTGATCTCCGAAAGGGCTTCCGGATCCATCACGCGGCCAAAATAACAGGGCACAATTTCCAAAAGGCTGTTGGTCAGAAAAATGCCGTGGGCCTTCCGGCACTCACGAATGCCAAACGCCTTTTCCACCAGATGGAATCCCTCTCTCCTGGCCACCTTGATCACTTCCGCGCGGGTGATCCCCGGCAGACAACCGGTGGACAGGGGGGGGGTGATCAATTTCCCATCGGTCCAGAGGAAGATGTTGCTGCCGGTCGCTTCGATCACCGTCCCCTTTGCGTCAAACAGGATGGCTTCATCGAACCCATCATCCTCCGCCTCCTTCTTGGCCAGGACGTTGGGCAGGTAGCTCAACGACTTGAACGGAAGGGGGCTGATCGGACGCTTGGCAGCGGTAAGATGCCACGCCTCCTTGCGCCGCATCGCCACATAGCGTTCGCGCACGCAGATGGCCACGTGCGGAGTGGTGCATCCGCGCGGCGAAAAACCCAGAAAACCTTCTCCCCGGCTGACCACGATCCTGGCAAAACCTTCGGTGATCCGGTTGGTCATGGCGAGTTCGCGCGTGAAAATCTCCATCTCCGCGTGAGTGTAGGGCGCCTTGATCCCGAGCGCCTTGAGGCCATTGAACATCCGCCGCAGATGCGCGGCCAGACGGAAGAACTTCCCCCCGTAAATGCGCACCGTCTCGAACAACCCGTCGCCGTAAAGCAACCCGCGATCGAATACCGAAAAACCAGCCTGGTCGGCGGGAACAAAACGACGGTTCAAAAATACAAGATTGTCACTCATTCCCGCATCCAAGCATAAAACCCCATGAAACGAAAGAGTTTTGCATTGAGGTTGACCCGCCCGCCGCGGTTGTTATGATTTTCAAAAATCATGGAGAGTCTTCTGCCCGCATTTTTCATTTCTCCCAGCATCCTGGCAACCGGCGGATTGTTTTACATCATCACGATGTCCACCGCTGCGGGCAAGGCCGTCATGCTCGTCCTGTTCCTGCTCTCGATCATCTCCTGGTCGGTCATGCTCACCAAATTCAAGCAGGTTCATGTCGCACAGAAGAGCGGCAATGATTTTCTGCGCGCGCTCAGGGCGGAGGAACACTTCGTCGAAATCTTCAGAAAAGGCAGGGCATGGAGGGATTGCCCGCTTTACGAACTCTACGTGACTGGCTGCGCCGACGTTCAGAAAAACGCGGGGATGGGCGACAAAACCAAACTGGCGCTCCTCGAAAGCGCGTTGGAACGCGCCGTGGCGGAGCAGGTGGTGCGCCTTGAAAGCCAGGTCTCGATCCTCGGCACGGCGGTCGGCACGGCGCCGTTTCTGGGATTGCTGGGCACCGTCTGGGGCGTCATGGATGCTTTCGCCGGAGTCGCCCTGGCCGGGTCGGCCACCATCGGCGCGCTTGCGCCCGGCATCTCCGCCGCGCTGATCACCACCGTTATCGGATTGATTGTCGCCCTGCCTTCCATGGTGGGATACAACATCCTCGTGGCTCACATCCGACGGTTGACGATGGAAATGGAAAATTTCGCGAGCGAATTTGTCAGCATCGCGCGGCGGGAGATGGGCCAATGAAACGCATCTCCCAACGGGGCATGTACAACGCGGTGGCCGACATCAACGTCGTGCCGCTCATGGACCTGGTCTTCAACCTTCTCATCGTCTTCATGCTCGCCACGCCGCTGCTGGAACAATCCATCAACATCAAGCTTCCCCTTGCGCCCTCCGGCGTGCCCGTGAACAGCAAGGACGTGACCACCGTGGACCTGGATTCGGCGGGGCGCATCTTTGTGAATGAACAGCTCGTCAAACCCGCGGAATTGGAGGAAATCGCCCGTTCCAAAATCCGCGCCAACCCCGAACATCCCGTGCTCGTCCGGGGAGATGAAAAGGTGCCCTACGGGAAATTTGTGGAAGTGGTGGACCGTCTGAAGCATGCCGGTGTTGTCAAACTCGGCATCATGGGTCTGGCGGTGAAGTAGGACTCGATTCCCCGGCCCGCCGCCGTTCGACCCGGCGCATGTGTTTTTCGGCGGATTCCAGGTACGGATTGTGCTGGTCGGAGGTGAGGAAACGGTAGTACATATAAACCATCCCCAAACGATCCGAGAGGGATTTGACCACGAAATTGCTGAAGTAAGAGGGAAGGTCCTGGACGGAATGCGGTTGGTCGGAGGCCGCGGCGCCTTCCGCTTCGGCAAGGTTCACCTCGGAAAACAATTCCGGAAGCCGATCCAGATAATCGGCGCTCGCCATTTGTCCCAACAACTTCGCGGTGCCCATGGCATAAGCCACCTGGCGCCATAGATCATCCGGACACGCGGTAAGATCCACCTGCGCGTCATAACCCGTGGAAAGAATCAGAATGCGGATCAGTTCCTGCGACTGACCTCCGAATGAGGCCCCAAAACGCGAGACATAATCAACGGCAAAATCCGCGCTCATTTCATAGTGGCGCTTCGTGTGGACGCCCGACTTGAGGATGCCGGTTCCATGCAAAAGCATGGCGGCAAGGGCCATCCTGAAGTGCCGCGCGCCGACCGCCAGGCCGCCGGTGTGCATGCCGCAAAGAAGGTCTCCCAGCGCCGCCGTCACGGTCCACACATGTTTGAGATCGTGATAGGGCAGCGTGCAGGGCACCAGTCCCGGCCACCGGCCCGCATACATCCGCTCCACGTCCATTGCCGCTTGGCGCACATCCTCGGAGAGACGCCCCGCCTTGGCGCTGACCACGCATTTATCGAGGTAGAGCAGCAGTTCCTTGGTGCTGAAGAGGGGCGCCTCCGTGATGCTGACCACGGTGAATCGCGCGGTCATGGCTGCGGTGTTGCGCGGACTGTCGGCGGTTCTCTTTTTTGCGAGTTTGGAGAGCAACTGTGACGAACCAAGGGGCACTGCCACCGGTGCGGCGCGCGGACGCTCGAAGAGGACGGTTGCTTCGTCCTTGCTGCTCAGCCGCATCATGTAGGGACCACGCCAGACGGCGTTGTAAGTGGATGGCGGAACGCGAAACTCGCGCGTCTGCGAGGGAATCGCAAACTCGATCTTCCACCGGCTGCGGTCGGTTGCTTGGACGGCAATCGGCAGATCCATGAATCCAGGTTTCAATTTCAACAGAACTTCGGAAACAGGGGATTCGTTGATTCGAACCGTGTTCAGGGCAAGCCAGTCCGGGATGCGGAGTGAAACTTGCGCCACAGAAGGCGCTTCAATAAAGAGAGCCCCCCTTTCCGGCATGCCCGAGATGATATGAATCGCGTCGTCCTCGTACGGCATCCAAAGATGGATCTGGAAATGTTCATTTTCCTGTTTGACAGCCATCCGGGAAGATGCCTCCTGAATCAAACCGTTGCGGGCGGCATCCGCCGGCATGTTGGGTTTGAGCAATTGCGGTGGATTGAAAATTCGTTTCTCAATGGCATCCCACAAGGCGGGATCCAGCGTGACCGCCCGCAGGCAAAGCATCGCTTCCCTGGCGCCCACATCGGCAAGCGCATCGGACGCGGCCTGTGCGAAAAGCTGCCGGGGCCAACCGACCTCGTTGTCAGCCATGCTGAGACGGCGTTGGATGCCCTTGAGCGCCCAGTCCAGCCACGGCTTGTGTTGTCCCAACACGCCAAGGTGCATGACAGAGTCCAGACACTGCAGGAGATCGAGTTCATCGTTCGGAGCGGGAGTTTTTTTCCAGTGTGGCTCGCCGGATGAGTCAAACAATCCGCTGTGAAATATCAGGTAGTTGCACAGCTCTCCCGCGAACCGCCAGATGCGCGGCGAATACGTCATCTGAAATGCGGCCGTCAACCTGGGCAACGCGCTTGCCATCAGCCGCGTTGTGTCCGGATGCGGCGGTTCCTGTCCCCCCGGGGTCCAGTCGCTGCCAAAGGAATCGCGGCTGAAATAGGCGTACCCTTCGCAACGAACGGCAAGACGTTCGAGCATTTCCACTGGAATTTCGGAAAGAGCAACTTCGCTCATGGCGTTTCTATCTGTCCTTGAATGGGTCGGTGAAAGGCGATTGCATCACGGAGGACGTCGTTTCACCATCGTTGTTTGACGGCGGACAACGGAAAAACTCTTTCAAACAGGCTAACCCGTGTATTGAAAAGCAACAAGAAAATTATGCGCCTCCGGGATCGGACGGGGGATGGGATGGCGGATCCGATGATCCCCCGGCGGGCGACGTTTCCGGTGGAGCAGCGGGTGAAGCCGCAGGCGTTTTTCCGGCGGATGAGCGCGGCTCGGATTCGGGACCAACAGACGAGGCAACCCTTCTGACCCGGCGTCGCGGCGGAAAACGGCGCGCCTTGCGCGGGCGATTGCGGTGTTGCGTCGGTTCCGCTGAGGGAGGCGGGGTTTCGCTTTCAACCAGGGCGATCATGTCCTCGATCGAGGCATGTTGTTCGCCCGAGAAATCATAGACGCCGAAGTCCATATTGTCGTTGATGCGCCCGCTGAAAGTGCTGGCCTCCGCCTCAAGAATCTGTTCGGCCGTAAGCCCGTGGTGGACCTTCACGCCGACATGTCCATCCACAACGCCCACCGCGACAAGCAGATTGTCCGGCGTTTGCGCCTGCGGATCGCGCAAGGTGGGATTGGCAAACCAGAGTTCGTTGTCAAAAATGCGGCCGTCTTCGCAAACAATCTTGAGCGCCTCCGGCTGCATGTGAGGGAACACCTTCAAGAGCCGTTCGAGCAACAACGGCATGGTGTCGCCGGGTTGAACCGCGCCGGCGCGAACCAGGCAACCGTCAATCATGCAAATCCAGATGTGGCGCATCGAAATAAATCTCCAATGCCAGCGAAGCATGTCCGCCCCCAAGGCGCAAGAATTCTTCGTCCCGACAAATTCAGCGCCCAGGGCTAACCTGCATTTTTCACAAGGTGAAAAATGCACCTG
>JACQHZ010000392.1 GCA_016198745.1 Verrucomicrobiota bacterium | reverse complement strand
GAGGAATCCCTTTTTTCGGCTCCCACCAGAGAGGGATGAGTCTTCGACCGCATGCACCTCGCTGACGCTCGGAATGACAGAAAATTTGTGAAATATCCGGGTTGGCCGATACGTGGAATTGCGGTGATGCCGCAATTCTCTGATCTCTATTGGACCAAATTTCTTGTCGCCGGCCCAACGCCCCGTTTCATCCGGATTCAGGCTGGAAATCGGTGCTTGTTCGTTTTAGAGTCCGTTGTCTTTCCAACGGACACGCCATACAGCCAGAACAAACCGCAGGACGATTTGATGTGAACGCAACCGGGATGACCTTTTCATGAACGCGGACCCCACCATACGGGAAGACGCGGACACTGGCGCAAGCGGCGGCGCAAGCGCCCCAACCATCCGGGAAGACCTGACGCCGGGCGCCGCTGACGGCACGGCCGCCGCGACCATTCGCGAGCCTGCAGATGCGACCGACGCGGACGGAAACCCGCCCGCCGCCACGGAAGAAGTCGAAAGCACGGCCCCCGCCCCAAGCCTCAATCTCGTGCGCGGCGCGGCGTTCCTGGGGTATCGTTTGACGGAACCGTTGAAGGTTATGTCCGGGGAGGCCGACCTCTGGCATCTCGCCCGGCAAAATGACGGCAAACGGTTTGTCCTGAAACTCTACCGCCATGGAATCAGGCCGAAGAAGGAAATCGTGGACGCATTCCATGGTCTGCGTTTTGAACACATCGTTGAAGTGCTGGAAAGAGGGGCGATGGATGGCAGGCACTACGAGGTCCAGGAGTTCATTGCCAACGGTTCACTGGCCGATCTGATTGAGCGGGGACCGGCGGCTGACTTGATGACGCGGGAAATCGTTCGTGAACTCGCGGAAGCCCTTCAACATCTGCATGCGCTGAACATCCTTCACCGCGACATCAAACCGTCCAACATTCTGGTGCGAACCTGGGAACCGTTGGACCTGGTTCTGACCGATTTCGGGATTTCCAGCGTCGCCGATCTGTCGCTGCACCTCACCACCGCCAGCCGGACGGCGGCTTATGCCGCGCCGGAAGCTCTGACCGGCGTGGTCGCCAAGGCCTCGGATTGGTGGAGCGCGGGCATGCTCCTCGCTGAACTCCTGGCGGGCAAGCACCCCTTGGAAGGACTCAGCGAACGCGCCATCAATTTGCACCTGGTGATGCGCGGGATTCCGATCCCGAAGCATCTGCCGGCCGAGTGGCAACTCCTCTTGAAAGGGCTTTTGACGCGCGATTACGCCCGGCGTTGGGGCGCGGAGCAGGTGCACGCCTGGTTGCAAGGGAAACGGGATATTCCGGTTCACTACGATTCCGACAAGCCATCCAGGGAGGCGTCCGGCCGTGCGTTCCAATTCTGCAACCAGGATTACGACACGCCGCAAACACTCGCAGAAGCTCTGGCGCAACGGTGGGAGGATGGCGTCAAGCGACTCGATCGCGGACTTGTCTTGGAATGGGTCAAAAAGGAGGTCGGCGATGCCGATCTCACCAACACCCTGCTCGATATCAATGAAGATGAACGCCTGACTGCCGATCAAAAACTGACGGTGACCCTGCTTGCGATGAACGCCTCTCTGCCCGTGGTCTGGAAAGGCGAGGTGATCACGCCGGAATGGTTGAGCGCGCACCCCAAGGAATCCGCCGCATTATTGGAAAGCGGCGTTCCCGCCTGGCTCAAAAAACTGCGTGGAGACGGCTGGTTGCAGGATTTGAAGTTGCGGCGTGAGGTCGTAATCCAGGAAGCCCAGATGGTCCATGTGTATGTGGATTGGGAATTGCTCGAACGACTGGCGCCGGTTCCGACGGAAAAACTGCAGGCCGCCGCAAAGGAAATCCAGGATCATCACCTGGGTTCACAGGTTCCCTTGTTCGACAAATTGCTGAAGCAGACGGAATGGAGCGACCCGGAAGCCATCCTGCTGCTGGCATGTCATCCGAGCCGGTTGTGGAGCAAGCAACAACAATGGGGCAGCGAGGTCCATGATCGGGTGAAGCGGTTGCAGTTGATGCAGGGCGAGCTTGGGAAACGCCCGCTCAACTGCGCGCTTCTTGAGAATCTTCTGAACGAAATCGAATCCATCGAAACATCACTCGAGTCACGGTTTGCCGAGTTGTCCGCGCCGTATCCGTTGGAACCCGGTGCAGATCAAGCGGCGCGCGAACTGACGAACCAGATTCGCGCGGAGATTCAATCGCTGATGGCGAAACACCAATGGCAACAAGGGCTGATCGCGATGGCCGCAGCGGGGCATCTCAAGCGCGTGCGAAAAGCCGTCGTCGGGTCCGAACGGATTTTCAACGACGTGGATTATGACGCCGTGGATCGGGCGCTGGATCAGCGGACAAAATTCTACACGACATTGGAAACGGAATGTGAGCGGCTCCGCATGCGCATTCTTGAGGAACCGCCGCCTTGGATGAATCTCGTTGCGATTTTTCAACGACCGCCGATCGACAAGGAATTGGAGGATCAGACACATTATCTTTTGCGCGAGGTGCATCTTCGGCTCGGGAAACTCTCGGAGCATCCGGAGACGGAGTTGACGACGGAGGCCGCGGAGATTCTCCATGAAGTTGATCGGAAATTGCGGGAGGCAACTTCGCGCCTGGCCCTGCGGCAAAGGACGAACTTGAAACGCGCGTGGTGGGGCCGTGGCATTCTGGCTTTTATGATTTTAGAGATTGTTTTGACGTTTCACATCTGGATGCTGGCGCACAGCATCTTGCGATTCCAAATCCAGGCCAACGGAAAGCCGGTCGCGCTTTCTCCTGACCTCAAGGTGTTCTGGAACGGCCAACCGGTCAACAGCGGCACCGCGGTCAAGCCGGGGAGCGGCACGCTGCGAGTCGAATCGCCGCTTTTTGATCCCGTCAGCATTCAAGCAAAGGTGCCTTATGGCGCTCCCAATGACTTCGGCGTGATCGCGCTTGCCCGGAGCAAAGGTTCGCTTGAAATCGCATCTGAACCCGCCGGCGCCGAATTCATCCTGACGGGTGGAGATACTGCGGATCGCACGGGAAAAACGCCGGCGAAATTGGACGATCTTCCCACGGGAACCTACGGCTTGAAAGTTCGCCATCAAGGTTCGGAGCAGACGGCGATGCTGACGGTCGAATCGAGAAAAATGACACCGTACGTCGCCGATTTCGCGTATGGCAGCATTGACGTCGGCAGCCTTCCCGTGGGGGCGACCGTCATTTTGGACGATACCGAATCCGGGCAAACACCGATCCTTCTCAAAGGGATCAAGCCGGGGCGACACAACATCATCGTTCGATATAAAGATTGGGATCAGGTTGCCACGCTGAACGTTGAATCCAAACGCAACATCAAACACGTGGTTGAATTCGGGTATGGCAGTCTGGATATTAACAGCGCGCCCCAGGGAGCCACCGTCTTCGTCGAAGGCAAGGAAAAGGGCAAAACGCCGCTGCATCTTGATCAAGTCAAACCGGGATCGATCAGTGTCATGGTGCGCCACAAGGACTGGGATCAAACGGCAGGTTTGCGTGTGGAATCAAAGCAGACGACAAAACATAAATTTTGGATGTGTTTTCAAAACAGCCTTGGCATGAAGTTTGTGCCGGCGGGAACGCCGGGCGTGCTTTTCTGCGTGTGGGAAACGCGGGTGCAGGATTACGAGGCTTTCGTCAAGGCAACCGGCCAGGTGTGGAAGAAACCCGATTTCCAGCAAGGGCCGACGCATCCTGCGGTGAACGTAAGTTGGGAAGATGCGAAAGCGTACTGCAAATGGTTGAGCGAGGTGGAGTTGAAAGATGGACGCCTTGCGGCCGGCCAAGAGTATCGGTTGCCATTGGACAAAGAGTGGAGCCTGGCAGTGGGGTTGGAACGTGAGGAGGGAGCGACGCCGTATGAGAAGAGTGGGAGGATTGAGGGTTTTCCGTGGGGGAAAGAGTGGCCGCCGCCGAAGGGGGCCGGGAACTATGCGTCTTCGTTGAAAGTGGATGATTTTGATCAGACGTCGCCGGCGGGGAGTTTCAAAGCAAATAAGTTCGGGCTATACGATATGGGAGGGAATGTTTGGCAGTGGTGTGAAGATTTGATTACTCCGACAACAGGGGATAATCGCCGGGTGTTGCGCGGGGGTGGGTGGGGCAATGATTATCCCCGGGACCTCACATCTTCGTTTCGCGACGCGGTTTATCCCGGTTATCGCATTAGCAACTACGGCTTTCGTTGCGTTGTCGTGGTGGATTCATCCGCGTCACCGTGACCTCATGGCGTTTACGCTTTGCCCTTCTCGCCTCGACGCTTGCCGTTGCGGCGAATCGCTCTTGCGTAGTCGGCAAGCGCTACGGCGTAGCCTGGGTGGGAATCAGGGATGGGAATCGAGGCGGGTGAGGGCGGAAGGATGAAGAATAGACGACAAAATCCAGCATGGAGGACAGTGCTCAGGACTCACGCGCAGCAACAACTTGATCAAATGCTGCAAGATGGGCATAATACCACGTGCACTTTGAGATCATCGGTGAGGTTGAAAATATCCAAATCATCGCTGTGGGCGGACGGATTCGTGACATCATGCGATTGCAGCGGCAATATGGTGTTGGTCGCTGGCGGAAACTGAAGGGGATTGCCAGTGTTCGCCTCGTCACGGGCGCAACCTGCCGAGCAGAAGTTCATTGGTATGAAGCACACGGAATTGGAAAAAGAAAATTGAAGATCAAACACTTTTTGGATTAGATGCCATGATGCCTCGACATTCAGAATTTAAATATGCGCTTTGCGTGGAGAACCGCGATTGTGAAGATTTGGAAAGAAGAAAAATCTATCAGGTGCTTCCGGACAAGGACGCTGAAAGAGAGGGTTACATCAGGATTATCGATGAATCAGGAGAAAACTATCTCTATCCGCAATCCTATTTCATCCCGGTCAACCTCCCAAACAGAGCTCGCGAAGCGTTGCTGGTGTCGCCGTAAAAGGCGCGCATGATTGGGTCCGGAGGGGGACGATCCCCGATGTGTCATCGGGATTGAGTGGGGTCCGTAACGACGGCGGTTTTCGTTGTGTGGTTGTGGTAAGTTCGTCCGCGCCACGGTGATCTCATGGCGTTTACCCTTCGCTCTTTTACTTCCGAGCGGGGGGGGTGAGCGCGGCGGCTGAAAATAGGTCGCAATGAACCCATAAACCGGGTAATCCATTGTCATGATACGAACTCTATCAGTGGAACGCTTCAAGTCGCTGATGAAGCTGGAACTTGAGTTGGGACGCATCAATGTCTTCATCGGCGCGAACGGCAGCGGCAAGAGCAACCTGCTGGAGGCGGTGGGCGTGCTTGGCGCCGCCGCCTTCGGGCGTGTGGATGATGAGACGCTGCTGAGGCCTGAACATTACACGCATTTAGATGATCGTTTGGATTTGGAGTCATACATCTGTTGGTGTAAGCGCCAGCCGCGCGTCAGATCCTGCAGCCGACGCAACCCCACCCCCATGCTCTCCG
>JACQHZ010000409.1 GCA_016198745.1 Verrucomicrobiota bacterium | reverse complement strand
GATCTTCTCCACCACCGGCGTCTTGCCCGTCCCGCCAACCGTCAGGTTTCCGACGCTGATCACCAGGCATCCGAGCGCGCGGTCGCGGAAGATGCGTTTCTGATAGAGAAAAAGCCGGACCTGGACGAGGCACCCGAAAATCTTTGAAAGCAAAAAGAGCAGGCCGCGGAAAAGGGATGCATGTTTGCCGCGGCCTTTTTCGTAAATGACCTCGGCTGCAAACTTCTCCAGATCCTCCATCCAGTCTTTGAAGCGCCCATCTGCCATGCCGCGGATTCTGCCAATGCGCGGCGATGGCGGAAAGAGGAAAATTGAGGACTTGATTACAAATCGCCGGCGGGCAAAGGATGGCTGATACCTTCGATTGCCCGCGTTCGATATGATTCGAAAAACACTCTGGCCTCTTGGAATGGCGCTTGTTCTGGCGCCTTGCGCCATCTGCGCCGGGCTTCTCAGCGTGGAACCGGGCGCAACGGAAATCTCCATCAAGGTTTCTCCGGTGAAACCTGCTGCCATCGGGGTTCTCGATTTGCTGGACGCCAAATCCGGTTGTTGCTTCCGCACCTTGCACGCCGGGAGTTTTTCAAGCAGCCAGACCATCGTTTTGAAGAAAAGCAACGTGACGCCCGGCGGCTATCGGCTCCGCTACCGCGAAGGTCTGACCCTTGCGGTGGATGGCAGCCTCGCGCTGCCCGGAAAGGAAAAATGGCAGAATCCCACGGATGTCTTCGTTGCGGAGAAGGCGGTCTATGTGCTGGATTCCGGAAAGACGCCGCCGAAAAAGGAGGGCGCCAAAAATGGAACTGCTGAGAACGACCTGCCGCCGGAAGAAACTGATCGAGGCAAGCCTTTCATTTACAAATTTCAACGGGACGGCAAATCGGACACCTCTTTCGGAGATCGCGGCCGGATCGGACCGGTGTTCCAAAGCGCGACCTCACTGCGGTGCATCGCGGTGGATAGAGCGGGCATGATTTACATCGGCTCAGGTTCGCACGAAATCATGCTTCTGGATTCGCAAGGAAACAGGGTGGGACAAACCATCGGCGGATGGGACAGCGATCCTCACGGTCCGAAGTGTACGGTATGGGTCAACTCGTTCGCCTTCGGTCCGTCGAACCGAATCTATATTCCCAACGGTTATGGGCACATGAAGGTCTATAATCGAACCAAGGACAAATTCGACGGCGTTTTGCACACAACGCCTCTGCCCAATTACATCGGCATGGATCGCTGTGTTGCTGCCGACGGCGACGGCGCCGTTTATATCATCAATCGTTCCAATCAACTGCACAAGTTCAACGACCTGGGAACTTCCGCCAAGCCGGGTTACATCTCGGATCCCGAAGCAAAACTCGTCTGTCCCACAGGTCCCTGCGCCGTCGCCGGCCTCGTCTGGGTGGCTTGTCATGGAGGCCCGCCCCTCTGGGATAGCGACGCCGGCGAGGTGGTGTTGTTTTGGGACGACGGATCGGCGTTGACTCTTGTCGAGCGATTCGGGCAGCCTGGGAAATCAGCAGACCGGCTGGAATTTTTGAATCCCTCCTCGATCGGCCAGACACCGGACGGTCTGGAGTTATGGGTGGCGGAAGATGGGCTGACCAACGACGAGGGACCGCCGGGAAACGCGCGAATCAGACGGTTCAGGATCACGGCGTCGCAAACGGAGGAAGCGCCCTTGGAAATCGAGGCCGGGAAGTAACCCGCCAGCAACACGAGTTGCTGATTCCGGCTATTTTTGCGCAAGCGCCAAGCATTTGACAGCAACCCGGTGTCGGCATCGCACATCCTCCACCCTTCCTCATCCGGCTCCCAAATTTTATGTGACACGTGTCACATAATTTTTGTAAAACTTCGGAACGGTGGCCCGGCATTTGGCGATTGATTTTCCATGCAATCCATCGCACTCGCAGTCGCTCCATCGACCGGTCAACCGTGAATACCACCTGGCTGCGGCGGCCATGGCCGCCAAGCGGCGTCACGGTTGCCCGTTGCCGGGTTTTTCGTTGTCATGAGCGAACGGCCATCGCCTGCCGCTTTCCATCGGCCTTGGAAAACCAGCCGTTGATCCGTTGGAAATCAAGTTCGTCCAAACGCCGCACCACAACGTCCGCTCCCGTCAAGTCTGTGTTGGAATGAGTGGTTGCAACTCCGACAACCTTCATGCAACCTGCGCGAGCCGCCTGGATGCCTACAAGGGCATCCTCGAACACCACGCACCGCTCGGGCGGGCAAGCGATTTGTTTCGCGGCAAGCAAAAACACTTCAGGGTTGGGTTTGCCATGCTTCACATCCTCCGACGTGACCATCGAGGAGAAACAGGAGGCAAGCCCGATCAAATCAAGCGTGACCTCGATATTGGCGCGATGGGTTGAAGAACCGATCACACACGGAATTTGCGCCTCGCGTAATTGTCGGAGCCACTGAGCCACGCCGGGAAGGGGCGAGACCCCGCGCTCGCATATAATCTCGCGATAGAGCGCCTCCTTTCGAAGCGACAATCGCCGGATATCCGCCGCATCAACTTTCCAGCCAAGGAGATCCGGAATGATTCTTTCATTCTTCATGCCGAACCCGCGCTTGAAATGGTCGGGTGGCAGGGGGCGTCCTTCTTCGCGAGCCAGCCGCTCCCAGCTTTCCTCATGCTGCGCCGCTGAATCGATGATCACACCGTCCCAGTCAAAAATCGCGCCCCAGGAATGTCGTTGCATGTCCAATGGCATAATCCGATCAGGCCCCATTTGGAAGCAAAGAAGTTGCGCTGTTCTCAAAGAGGCGATGGCGGCACGAGGAAAATTTTTTGATCGCAAAATCGCGGGAAAATGGAAGGATGCCGGGATGCAGCGGCCTTGGAACGTCCCGCGCCATGCGTGACCCACAACGCCGCCTCTTTTCCATGGAACAGGCTTTGCAATTTGAACCGGGCAGCTATCTGATCCGCCAGGGCGACCTGGATACCCACGCCTTTGTCATCGAATCCGGAAGCGTCAAGATCAGCCTCAAAGACGGAGATCAGGAGCAAATCCTCGGCATCGCCGGGACGGGCGAGGTGATCGGAGAGATGGCGTTGTTTGAGGACGCCCCTCGTTCCGCCAGCGTGATTGCAGTGGAACCGACGCTCGCTCGAAAAATGACGCGCCAGCGGCTCAAGGACCTGACGCAACTTGATCCGGGCGCCTGCATGCCGTATCTGCGGGCGATTCTTGAGCGATTGCGCACCAGCAACACCATGCTGCTGGCGGCGCAGCAAACCAAGGAACTGCTGAAAACCATGCGCGTGCGACTGTCGTTCGAGCCTGTTTCAGAACTGGCGGTTCAAGTTTGTCCGCGACGGGCAGTGATCGAACTGGACGTTGTTCCCAGCGAAGCGAGCACTCAGGTTTTGATCCAGGGATTGCAGAAACATTTCAAAGTCGGCGTGGAAACCTTCTTCCCTAAAATGGGCCATTGATGCCGTTGTGCGAGAGTTGGGTCAGAGTCCGGCCAACACCGGCCAGAAGCGGAGCGCCAGATGCAGCAACGCGCACGAATAAACCGCCGCCATCAGGTCGTCCAGCATGATGCCCCACCCGCCGGGCAACGCTTGAATCGGCCTGCATGGCCAGGGCTTGGCGATGTCCATCAACCGGTTGAGAAGAAAACCCAGGACGAGCGTCCCGGTGTTCAACGGGATCAGAAACATTGTGAGCGGGAATGCCGCGATTTCGTCGATGACAATCTCGCCGGGGTCCTTCCGTCCAATGTGTCTTTCGGCTTCTCCCGACAGATAAACGCCGGATGCGCCAAGCAGCACAAGTCCCAGGATGTAAAACGCAGGATGCAGCGGGTGCAGTCCCAGATAAAGCGGGATGCCCAGCAGCGTTCCGCAGCTCCCGGGTGCGACGGGAAGGCAACCCGTCCCAAACCCGGTGGCGATGAGTTTCTTCCAGTTCATTTGCAGAAAAAACATCCCCGTCGGGTCGGGCCGGCGAGATTTGAACTCGCGACCTTCTGCGCCCAAGGCAGACGCGCTACCAAGCTGCGCTACGGCCCGACTCGACGGGGCGTCGCATCGAGATTCGCAATCACGTCCATTTTATGCTGAAGCCGCTTCCGGTGCAATCCGCAACAAAACCGGGAAAAGATTTCAAGCGACTGGGCCACGTGAATGATCGGGGAAAGGACGGGGTCACTCATCGTCCGACTTGCGACGGACAGAACTTTCCTCCCGCTTCCAGTACTGCTTCATGTCGTCGGGCCTGGCGATCTCCGCCAGAATCTTTTCGCCCTGCAGGATCTTGATTGCGATGCCTTTTAACTGCGCCTTGCCGTACTGACTGCGGCCGCCCTGCCATTGATGTTCGGTATAGACGTGCTCGACGCTTGTGGTCTCGAATTCAAATTTGTCGTGGGTTCCAAAACTCACGATTTTCTCTTCGCCCCGGACCACCTGGGGTCCGCGTTCATTCCTGCTATCGCGCCAGGTGCTTGAAGCCTTGTACACGACAATGTACCGGACAACAATGTCTTCCAGTTTATCGAGTCCTTTGTAATCAATCCTCACCTTATAGACAAGGGTTTGGCTCTTTTCCTTCTCCGTCCAGCCCCCCCCCCGGTTGATCACCTCCGCCGATTCCTTGTTCAGAGGCTGGAACATGACCTCGAAATTGCCGACACGATCCGCCTGCGCGGATAGAGGCATCAGCATCCCAAAGAACGCCACACAACAAAACCGTCCGATAAAACACATCATGCTGCAAATTAGCAATTTGACGCCTCAATGTCAACACGAATCGAATCGTGCATTTCCCCCGCGCCTTCGGATTAAACGCTTCCATTGAGATGAAGTCGCGTTTTGTGCCCGGACTGGGGGGCGCCGTTTCGGATGGACACGCGGGATTCCGGGGATGTACTGTCCGCTTCGTTCCGTACCTGGGTGCATGTTGAGGAATTTCAAATACTTCGATGAAAGAATCCCGTTCCAACTTATGAAGGCAACTAGAATCACGCGCGTTTATGCGCACGAAGTTGTGGTGCCCGCAAAACCCGGCGCCGTGAACAGCCCTGTTTTCAACAGCGACGCGCGTTGGGATTTGTTGCCTGTCTGTTTGATCGCGGTGACCGCCGATGACGGTCTCACCGGTTTCGGCGAGGTCGGCCGGGGCGTGAGTCTCGATCAAATTCGTCCCTGGTTGGAGCAATTGCCCGGAGTTGAGATCCAGGGATGGAGCTTCGCCTCCTTGCCGGCTTCATGGCGGGGAAGCACGCTTCACGGTCTGCTCGCCCGTCATCCGCCGGCGCTCTGGCATCTCACGCCGCCCCTTGGGTTTGCCCTGGAAACCGCCCTGCTCGATCTTGCGGGAAAACGTCTCGGTTGCCGGATCGCGGATTTGCTGGGCGGCGCTTATGTCGAAAAGATTCCTGTATATTATTGGTGCGCGCGACAGACCCCTGAAGATATTGCGAAGACGGCGCGGACGGCGAAATCACGCGGGTTCGGCGGCATCAAGATCAAGTCGAAGTTGGGCGATCCGGTCATCGAGCAGGTGCGCGCCATCCAGGACGCCGCAGGAAGGGAATTTCACATCACCATTGATCCGATGTTCCAGTGGTGTTCGCCGTTGGACACGCTTGCCCTTCTCAAACAGTTGGAAGCCCTGGGCGGCAATGTCATCGTCGAAGACCCGTTTCCGCAGGATATGCCGGAGTTCTGGCATCGCGCGCGTTCGGTTTGCGCGATTCCGCTGATGTGGCACGCGCGGACGCTGGATATTCTGCGCGTCGGACTTCAGGCGCGTTGCGCGGACGGTTTTAATTGCGGCGGCGGGCTGGTCGAGTTCCTGACGTGTGCTCACGCAGTGGAGGTGGCCGGCTATTCCTGCTGGCACGGAACGGCTATTGAATTGGGCATCGGCCATGTCGCGAAGATGCACGCAGCGGCGGCAGCGCGGTCATGCGTGCTGGCATCGGATTTTGTCAGCCCGCTGGTTCGCGAGCACACGCTGATCCGATGGGACTGGCCGTACCGGGAGGGTTTTCTCCCGTTGCCTTCCGGGACGGGATTGGGCGTCGAACTCGATCTCGATATGGTGGAACGATACAAAAAAAATGAGGCCGTGTTTTCCCGATAATCATTCCCTGCGGCACAAGAGTTCAAAACCCACTCGACGCAGCGCGGCCAAAAATGGGACCAGGGGAACGATCCTCTCCGGCGGGAAAACACCAGGCTGCTGGATTCGACCTGCCACCACCATTGCGGCGACAATTGCCGGCGGCCAGGCGGTGTCCCAATCCCCGGCGGCGTGAGAGCCCTCGCTGAACGCCTTGCAACAGGCCATGCGGGCCAGACGCTTTCCGTTGGCCTTGCCGCGCACCAGCGCCACGGTGATTTCACAATCGCGCGGCGGATTGGGTTTCGCAGCCCCGTTGGGGGCGCCGGGCGCTCCGCTGCGACTCGACGAAAGCGCCGCCCGGATGATCTCATCCGGAAAACCAATCTTGAAGCTCGCCTCCCGAACACCCGGAAGACTCAACGGCAGGGTGGCGACCTCCGAGTGCAGCGTGAAGAATATCCGTTGCCGTCCCACGGGCTGCGGAAAACGGAACCATTCCACGCCGTGCCGGGGCCGGGCGAACCGCCATGCCCATCCATGATAGACGGCGGGCTTGAGCATGAGTTCTTCCCGGATCGTTCCGACCGCGTACGGAAACGCCTCCGAGGACGGTCCCCACGATCTTCCGCCCACCTTGATGTGAACCGCCTCCACGCAATCCATCCCCTCCGCCGCCCAGAGGGCGAGGAGGTTCGAGATGCCGGGCGCGCATCCCATTCCCAGGATGGCCGTCCGTCCTCCCTTCCGAAATTCCGGGTCCAGCTTGAGTTGCCGCCGCGTGTAATGAAACAAGCCTCCGAGATCAAGGTAATGGACGCGGGCATCGAGCGCCGCGCGCATGACCGGCAGATTGAAATGATGCGACGTGCTGTTGATGACGAGCGCGTGACGCCGCAACAGCCGGACCAACGCGCGATGATCGCGCAAGTCCACCCGCGCAAAGCGCGTCCGCGCGGGCAACGCGGCGGCCGGCGGGAGGCGATCCGCCACCGTCACATTGCACATCGGAACATGACGACAGAGGCAGGCGACGATCACCCGTCCCATGGCGCCGCAACCGCCAAGAATGCAGATGGAGGAAGGCATGATAGGCTTTTCAGAATATTTCAGGATGCGTCGAACTTCAGCGTGTGACTGTAATCAAGGACCGCGGATGGGGACAGCCTTTTTACAACACGATTTGATGATTTCCGTGACGGAAAACGTGGATGATGACCCGGAAGCGCGCGGTCAACATCGCCTTGCGATGTTTTTCATCTGGCAATTGGGTTCCGGACGGGATAAAATCCGGACTCAACGAAAGGAACCCATGAATTGCTTTCAAAAGATGCTTCTCATTTTTCTGCTGGCGACGGCCGGTTTGTCGTTGAAGTTCGCGTGGTCGCAGGACCAGGAGCCATCCCCGGCCGCGCCCGGCGACAAGTGGGCGCAAATCCAGGAAAATCACAAACAACTCATCAAAACTGTTGATGAAATTGATGAAAACCTTGCATTCGTCAAGATCAAGGTAATGCAAGGGCCTGTTAAGAAATAACTCACCCCCTCCTTCCATGAAACGAATTCACGCCTTTTCGCTCCTTCTCGGAGTTTCCCTCGGCCTCTTGATTGCAGGCGCGTTTCCATTTTTGCAGCGATCCCTGGCGGAGGATGCAAAAAAGGACGCAATCACCCAGGAGGAACTGGATAAAAAACTGGATGAAATCCTGGACAATCAGAAAGAGATGCGCAAACGCATTGATGCGGTCGTCGAGCAAACCAAGTTCATCAAGGCCGCGGCTGGACGGTTTTGACCCCATCGCACGCCGATGGCCGGTGGCAGGGGAAAGTCACCGCTGCTGTTTTTCACCCTTCCGGGCGGAATCGTTCGATGGGGCGACAGGCGGTTTTGATGACTGCAACACGCCCACGATGTCCGGCGGTTTGAAATCCACCGGGGCAAGTTGTTTGCCGTCGCTACGGACCTTGCCCATTTTCTTTTTCATATTCGCCTTGTGGACACAATTATAGATCGCCGCTCCGTCGTATCCGAGGCTGTGCGGAAAACTGTGCGCCACATAAAGCACATCGGCCACGTTGTGCGCGATCAGCGCCATGTCCTCGCGAATGCACGCCTCGGAGAGTTCCATCACCTCCTCGAGCAGCAGTGCCAAACGCAGGCGCAACACCGGGTGTCTTACACGTCCAACAACCTGGCTGATGGCATTTTGAAGCCCTTGAAGCGTGCCGATGTCTCCGGGAGACGGAAAGCAGTTGGTCCCTTCCAGTTTCAGCGGGAGGTGGTCGGGACGTTCCTGTCCCGCCATGTCCATAAATTGCGCGGCGCATTCGGAATAAGGATAAGGACTTGGCAAGGGTGCATTCATGAACGACAATATAAACAAATCCACTGGCTCAAAAAAGCCAATTATGGGTGAATGAACCCCCAACCAGCCCTGACCCGTTTTTGACATGCAATATCGTCGTTTCGGACGCACCAACCTGCAAATGCCTGTCATTTCGTGCGGCGGGATGCGGTGCCAATACAAATGGCAGGATGTTGATCCGGCAGAAATCCCCGCGGAAAACCAGGCCAACCTCGAAGCCACCATCCATCGCGCGCTCGAACTCGGGATTCATCACATCGAGACCGCGCGCGGTTACGGCAGTTCGGAAATGCAACTCGGTTCGGTCCTGCCCAAACTGCCGCGCGCCAAATTGATTGTTCAAACCAAGGTTTCGCCCTGCGCGGATTCAAGGGAATTCCTGACTGCATTCAACCAGTCCATGAAGAATCTGCGGCTCGATCATGTCGATCTGCTGGCCCTCCACGGAATCAACAACGCGGAACTGTTCGATTTCGCTCTGCGCAAAGACGGCTGCCTGAACATCGCCCGCCGGCTCCAGCGGGAAGGTCGGGTGCGGTTCGTGGGATTCTCGTCTCACGCGCCCGTGCGCACGATTCTCCGGGCCATCGAAAGCGGCGAGTTCGACTACGTCAACCTCCATTGGTACTTCGTCAATCCCTTGACCTGGCCCGCCGTCGAAGCCGCGGCGGCACGGGACATGGGGGTCTTCATCATCAGCCCCAATGACAAAGGCGGCAGGCTCTACACGCCTCCCGCCAGGATGATCGAGATGTGCAGGCCGCTCACCCCGATGATGTTCAACGATCTCTACTGTCTCGCCCGGAAAGAGGTGCATACATTGAGTTGCGGCGCGGCCAGACCCGGCGATTTTGACGAACACATCCGCGCGCTCGACCATTATGGTCGCATCGCGGAAACGGTGGCGCCGATCGAGCGACGATTGCGCGCCGAAATGGAACGCGCGCTTGGCGCGGATTGGTGCGCGCGATGGCATGAGGGGCTGCCGGATTACACGGACATCCCACGCCATGTGAATGTGATCGAGATTCTGCGACTCTGGACCTATGCCAAATCGCTGGACATGACGGCCTGGGCGAAGATGCGCTACAATCTGCTCGGCGGAAACGGCGGCCATTGGTTTCCCGGCGCAATGGCCGACAAGCTGGATGAAGCCGGGCTGAGGCCGCTGTTGACGCAAAGCCCGTTTGCCGCGCGAATCCCGGACATCCTTCGCGAGGCCCACCGCCTGCTCCTGGACGAACCGAAAAAACGGCTGAGCCAGAGCTGAACGGGCACATGGATCGTTTGTGGTGTGAGACACAAAAGTTACCACTCCGAGAATCGACTCTTGGTATGAGTTTGTTGCACAGCCCCGAATGCTTTCGGGGCTGTGCGCCGAGAGGAGGATCACAGCGGGGGCCGCTGTGCCACATTTTTTCCCATTGTATTCCGCATGCGTTTTTTCGCTTGAAAAAACCGGCGATATAGTTTTTCTTCTTGCATTCGGTCGGCCGGAATCTTTACTTTTCCACATCATTATGAATCTTCCCACCATCTTCTTCGCGCTCTGTTTTCTCACTTCTTTCATGGTTGTCCAAGCGGACGATGCGCTCGCGCGCCCCAAGCATCCCCCGATCGCTTCATCAGGCGGATCGTCTTTCGACGACAAGGACTGGACGATCGAACTGGGGAGCGGCGTGCTCCTTTCGGATGTGCGCACCGATATCAAGGGCTACACGCTTGTGCCGGTGGACATCACCGCCTCACTGAAACTTGATGATGTCTCCCTCGACGACACATGGGTGAGGGGGAACAGCGAGTTTTTCTTCCGCGGATTTGGAATCGCCGTTGTGCACGGACTCGAAGATCGCTTCGTCGGGATGAACCTCGGACCACGGTATAATTTTGTTCAACGCGATTGGCCGGTGGTTCCTTTCATCGAGGGATTCGTCGGGTTCTCCTTCACCAATGCCAGAGGGCTGACCACGGTGGATCGCGGAGACATCGGACAGGGGCAGGATTTTACGTTCAACTTCGGCATCGCGGGAGGGGTTCGCTATGACATCAACGATGAATGGTTCATGCGGCTTTCGGGCTTTTACTCGCACTTTTCCAACGCCGGCCTGTCTGAACCCGGCCGCAATAATCATGCCCTGGATGCCGCCGGTCCTGAGTTGAGCCTCGGGTACCGATTCTAATCTGCATTCTCACCACTTTTGGCGGGAATGCGCCTGACCCTGGGCAGCAACACCCTCGCTGGATGAGAATTGGCGCTTCGTGGTATGCCATGTCCAGATTTTGCCTTTTTGAAGTTGATCTTTGCGCGGTAAAATGGCATGGGTTGACAGCGTGGAGCCAATCCAACCTTTTCTTATCCTTTTAATCGCCCATCTGATCGGCGATTTTGTCCTCCAGACGGAGCAGATGGCTCTCAAAAAAGGGCATGTCCTGGCCTGGCTCATTCTGCATGCTTCCGAACTGGGACTGATCACCTGGCTGCTGTGCTGGAGCGTCAAATCGTGGATTGTGCCCGTGGTTGTTGTCGTTTTTGTGACACATGTGATCTTCGACTGGGCGAAAGCGCAGCTTAAAGGCAACCCCCTTCGCTGGTATATCGTGGATCAATCCGGGCACGTTCTTACCCTGTGGATTTGCGCGCTGTGGATCGTGGAAAACGCGGATATTTCCTCCATGCCCCTCACGCAGTGGCTGCCCGAAAAGGTCCAGGCGATGATCGCGGCTTACATTCTTGCGGCGCGCCCTCTGACCATCGGCATGGGGCTTTTTCTCAGGCCGTGGCAGGAGGAAATCCTGAAAGCCAACGGCAACGGCTCGAAGGATTGTCCTGTCACCGGGCTTACCCGATCAGGCGAATGGATCGGCAATCTGGAGCGGTTTCTGGTGCTCACCTGCATTTTTGCGGGGCAATACGTTCTGGTTGGCGCCACGCTGATCGCCAAGGCTGTGATGCGTCACAGCGAAACTTCCCGCCCCGATCAGCGCAAG
>JACQHZ010000403.1 GCA_016198745.1 Verrucomicrobiota bacterium | reverse complement strand
GGCGCCGCCGGATGACCTCGCTGATTTCGGCCTCGTCGTTCACGATGAGGTCCTGACTGACGCGCCGCACCACCCTGGGAATGCGCTCTTGCCACTGCTGATCCCAATCGGTCATCTCCACCTGACTGCGCGGCAGGCTGATGATGGCCGCCCCCCGTGTGATGCCGGTCGTGGCAACGGTCATGTTTTGGATGAAGGCATGAAACGAGTCCGCCATATCTCGATGACGATTCAGATAATTCAGCACTTCATCGAAAAGGATGAGAACCGGAGCGTTCGCAGCCTGGAAAATTCGTCCGAGGGCTTCCGTGCCGGGCGGCGTTTTCTTGGCGGAGGCCCCAAGTTCCTTGACGCCCTTCTCTCCGGCTAATTGCCAGGCGATGTCAATCCATGGCGTTTCACGTCCATCCTTTGGGTCCCATGCATTTCCGACGAACACCGCGACTTTGGCGGAAGGAACCCCGGAAAGCTTCGTTTGAGCCAGAAGTTCCGCCACGCCCGGGAAATTATTGGCTTTGGGACCGTTCTTGGCGAGGTGATACAGGGTCGCCAGGGTATGGGTTTTGCCGCCACCGAATTGCGTAATCAACGTCATCACCGGCGCGGTATTGGCGGTTTCACCGGCCAACCGCCGCAGAACCATCCCGGCGTGTTCCCGTAAAGCGCGCGTGAAGCAAGTGCGGGCAAAAAACTGCTCGGGTTTCTTATAATCCTCGGGGGCCGTTCCGCCAACGACTTGCTCAAGGTGAATGGCGAATTCATCCGGGTTAAAGGACCGTCCTTCTCGGACTTCCTTGCGCGGCGTGGCGATCTTGTACCAGGGTTCCAGGTTCATCCGTTTTCCAGGGTTTCCGGGGGAAGAATGGCGCGTACGGCAACGCGAATCCGTTCGGCAGTTCTCATGGCTTCCTCGGCATCGGTCTTGGACGCTGCGTCGCCCCCAGGATACCGTGAATCCGCCGCGAATTCGGTCATCCACCGCATCTGTTCCGGTGTCAGGTTGGCCGTCGGCGCCGGCGGTGGCAACAAGGCGATGATCTTCTCGATATCGTGGGTTTTGGGCACCGGCAGAGAATGCGCGATCAGAACCGCCTTCAGATATTTTTCCACGCACTGCTGCGCGTGGAAACCCACGACATCGGAAAGCGCGTCGTCTTCCGAAGACAGCAGACGGACCCCGGCCCGGTAATCGTTCTCAGCCTTGCCGACCCATTCCTTGATCACCCGCACGATGTGCTCATGGGGCGGCATACAAGATCCTCCCTTCATGGTCGGCCGGGTATTCGATCGTACCGGTAACCTCCTTGCGCCATTCGAAATCGTCCGGCGTGGTGACCACAATATCCTTGGACACCGGCACGTCATGAAGGGCAACGCCGATCTCGACCGCGGTCTTTCTGCGTGAGCCTTCAACCGGCATGACGACCAGCAGGTCCACATCGCTTTCGGGCCCGGCGTCACCCCGGGCATGTGACCCGAACAGGATGATTTTGTGGGGGTGAAAACGGTTAACGATGCGTCCAACCATGTCTTGAATCCACGGGTTAATCATTGGTGGTGTCTTTTCCATTTTGCAGCCTCCTTTCTATCTTGGCACTGCCAGAAGCATGGCGTCCAGCAGGCGTTTTTCTTCGGAACCGGCAGGATAGAGGGCGGAAAGAGCGTTGGCAAGGCGGAGGAAATCGGGGCCGCGGTCCTGCTCGGTCTTGACGAGCGCCCGCAGACCGTTGGTCTGGCCGCCGGCCTGGAGGAGCATGGCGGCATGGACGCGATCCAGCGTGGTGGCCTGATGATCCCGCTTGATTTCCATTTCCTCCGGCTTGCCCTCCTGCGATGCGCCGGCGGTAATCCGCCCTTGCTTCCGACCGCGAATCTTTGGTGCAGCCCGTTCGGCGAGTTCCGGAAAAAGCATGATCTGCAAATCCCGTCTCGGATCGTGTTCAAGCTGATGGGCGACGGACCGGGCGCCATCCTCTCCAAAAAGCTGTTTTGCGCGTTCCGAAACGGGTAGAAGCCGAACCACGCCCTTTTCCGTTTCGATGATGCGGCCTTCCCATTTGGAAAGATCAATGCCGAGCGGTTGGGAAAAACGGCGGGCCACGTCGAAAACCAGGCTGAACCCCTTGGACGCCTTCCTGCCGCCGCCGCCTTCATCTTCTTCCTCCGCTTCCTCTGTACTACTAACATTCGAAATCTTGTTTTCCGGAGAAGATTTATGAACCACAGAGGGCGCAGAGGAACGCAGAGGAGAACCAATGGAACTCTCACGCGATTCCTGAATCGCGTGAGAGTTCCACATGCTGTCTCATCCCTCCGTGAACCTCCGTGTCCTCCGTGGTTAATCCCCCATCCCATTGGTTGCGGCTCTGCCGCGCTGGGTTCTCTGTGTCTCCGTGGTGAACTTCCGCATCATTCGTGCTTTGCATGGTCCACAGGAAAAGGGCCGTCAGGCGGGCATCTTCCTCCAGCGCGCCGGCCGCGCCGTTTCGGGCCTTGGCCTCGGCGGTGCCGAGGATTTGTTCCAACGCCGATCGCCCCACGACTTCCCAAACCTTCTCCAAAAATTCCGCCAACGTTACCTCACGCCCCTCGGCGGTTTCCACCCGGGCATAACGGCTGAACACTTCCAGGGCCGGGCCAATGCAGGCAAAAACGAGGTCCGCGCCGCGAACGCCCTCATTCTGGAGCCGTTCCATCCAGTCGCCAACGCGGTTAGGCAGTTCGCACAAAACCTCGCCCCAATCGCCAGTTTTGTCCTCTGTGCGCGGACGGCAGACGAGATGGACGCTGGTGGCGAGAGCAGCGGAATCTTGTGAACGTAAACGGCCTGGCCTTTCGGTGGCAATCGGCCAAGATGCGGTGATGGTCCAGCCGCCACGCACAAGACCTGTGAGCAAGGCTTCCCACCCCTCCGTGGTTTTGTGTGCAAACACGACAGACCCAATTCCGTCATCATTCAGAATTCGTCGTCCTTCTGCAAAAGCCCTGGCCATGGTTTCCTCGAAGAAAGCGCGGTCCTTTGGCCGTCCATTGACTTTCTTCGTTTCGTCCTGCACCGCTTCACGGCTCTTTGGTGAGAGTGAATTTGTTGGATCGAATGGGTCGCGAAGCAGAGGAAGATCTGGCAAGGTCCGTTTCAGCCAGACCAAGAAGAAGTCGGAAAGATCCGAGTAAGGAATCGCATCGTAGTATGGAGGGTCGGTAAAGAGAACGGCTACAGAGTCGGATGGTAAAGTTGACGCACACGCATCGGATAGCTGGACTTGACCGGTTCGCTTGATACTATTACCGAGTGCATTCACGACTTCCGCAACCCATTCGAGTGCCGCAGCAAAATTTGATCCACCATCACCCGCAGGCAATATCTCCACAAAATCCCACATCATCGGCAGCGCTTGTCGTCCAAAAGTGCCAGCCACAGCTTCTACGGTTGTTCTCCAGCGCACAAGAGAGGACATTTGTTCCGTACATCGACTCAGGGCGAGAGAAATGCAGGCCATGAGCGCTTGCTCTTTGCCGCTATTATTTCGCGCAAGTTCTCCAAGAGTCGTAAGCGCCAGTTTCTGCCGTGCCGAGAAAAGGTCTCCCCATGTAGTCATGCCGTAGAGTTGCACGCGAAAACCAAGAGTCCCTTGTGGGGGGAGGGGTTCGTCAGGGATAGGATTCAGTCCACTGGCAAGTTTCTCGCCGGAAAGTTTTACAGTAGCCTCCTGGGCTGCGCGAACAGCAACATAATCCTTTTTGGTAGGGAGCCGGTATTGACGGCCCGTCACACCCTCCGTCAGCGTCACCACCGCGAGCATACGGGCACCACCCACCCGTTTGCCCTTCTTATCGAAGATGCTGTCCGCGCCGCCGCGCTGATCACGAAGTTGCGCACGGACGCGGTCCGGGTTCAGGACCATGTTGCAGCATAAGCAGGTGGCCTTGGCCCGCGTGACCGTGCCGGTGGGAACATCCTTTTCGGTCTTTGGCTCGAAGATTTCAAATTCCACATGGGGAAATTCACCACGGAGACACAGAGGACACGGAGATTCCTTATTGTTCTTCTCTGTGCTCTCTGTGCCTCTGTGGTGAATCTTGCACATCAGCGCCCGGCGACGGCGCGCCTTTTTGCAGAGCCAGAAGGAGCGGATAAGCGGAATCTCTGCGCCGCAGTTGGGCGATTCACAGCGGACCGTTCGCGCCCAAAGGTACGCGATGGGTTTTGCACCGCTGGCGTCGGGGGGATAATATTCCGCCAGTTCTTTTTCCGCTGCTTTCTTAATCTCACCGCCCACCCGTCGCAATTCTTCCGCCAATTCCGGGCCATGACGGGGAATGTCCTCCAGCATGGTTTTGAGAATGAGGCAGGCGACGGGGTTCAAATCGCTGGCGAAAGTTTCACAACCCAGGCGCAGCGCCTCCAGCGGTATCGAGCCTCCGCCAGAAAATGGGTCCACCACGAGCGGTGTTTCTTCCGGGTGCGCGGCCTTCACCAAACCGCGGCCCACTTCCAAATACGTGGCATTGGCGGCATGGTCCCAATTGGCAAAATCGCCGATGAACCGCAAAAGCGCCGCGCGCAAGTCCTGGTCGCTTTTTCCGGCCCGGCATCCCGGCGCCTTTTCCAGCAAACCCCGCGCCTTGGCCTTGAAATCGGGTGGACACTCCTTGTCGCAAGGGTCGGGCAGGAGCAACGCCATGAGCATCGCCCGGCACGCCGCCAGGGGACGGCGCGCCCACCAGAGATGCAGCGTGGACGGATGCCCGTGCCGGATGGATTTTTCGCGGGCCGAATGCGCCGAAACCACCGCAATCGGGAAATCCACCTCCGCCAGGCGTTTGCAGGTTTTGGGGATTGTCATCAACGTATCTCCTTGTCCCTTGCGATACTTTCACTCTTTGCGGGCTCAACTGGAAGAGCGGCATTCCTTGTCGATACAGCACCTGCTTCTTGAATGGGCGGCTCAGGAATAACTTCGATTTTCTGAATCGGTTTTTCCCTGGAGGAACGGGCGTGAACAACCGCAAGAAGTTCCTCTGCGTACTTAGCAAGCTCATCGTTCATCTTCTTAAGGTCTATTGTCAGCTTCTTATATTTGGGAAACGCACACTGGATTTCCTGCATAGATTTGTTCTTATTTTCAGGATCCTCAATAGCGGCATCCCACCACCTTCGATATGTTGCGTGCCATCGAGTCAGATAGGGTCGGATACCATCATTGAGAACGCGCAGGACAAAATCTGCGATGCTTTTCTGCGATTTGCCATGGTGCGGATTGACTTCAGAAAGAAGTTCCCGCGTAATGGGAAACATATCATGCAAAGAATCTAATACATTAACAATGACGTCGTGATCTTCATCGAAGGGAAGAGCGGCTTTTCTTGTCTGGAGTTGGACATACATTTTCCACGCTAAAACTCGATCTCGGTCCGTGGCTTCATAGGTGATATTCCCCAAACCGAAAGGCAAACCGATCTCCACCTGCGTTGCTCGAAACCGCCTGCGCAAGACAAGAAGCCATGTCAAAATCGACAGAAGCACGCCCATGGGAATACCAATCCAAAATGCACCGGAGGACAATAGATTTCCAACCCATGCACTCATGGATACAAATGCGGCGATAACTTGACCGGTATTCCCCATGGTCAAGATTTCCGGTTTTGATAAGCCCACTCGATCCACGCGGAGAACTTCTCCGGTTGCCACCCTCCCACAGCATTCGATGGAATCCCTTGTGGTACCTGACCATTGGTGTCCGGCAAGCGAATTCCGAGAATTCCCTTACCCTGTTCCATACTCACTTTGATTTCCCATTGCACCCATTTGCTCTGAGCGGTGTTATTGCCAATAAGAACAACCGTCACTGAAGCAGGCTGGATATACTCTTCTCGAATGACACGACACACGTATTCCGCGTCAGTGCTTTTGATGCGGTGGTCAAGTTTATGGTTAAAGAATTCAAAACCGTCCATGATATTTCGCAGGCCAAGGAAGCCGTTGACTTTATCCGTATCATCATGGTCGAAGCTAATGAATATTCTGCGTTTAGCCATGTTAGTCTCCTTTTTTCTCTGGTTTCCGATCAGGGACATTTGGGTGCCCCCAAAAAGGTTTGGATTTCGCCCGATTATTTCGGGCGCACCCGCATTCCGCCCTGCTAGGATGCTCCGCCTTCTCCATGCATTTTCCCGGAGAGGTTTTGGATGGGCAGTTCATGTCCCACAGGCTGGTATCTGCCAACCTCCGTGCATAGCGCGATTGCGTTTCCCGGCAGAACACCGCCGTTACTTGTCCGGTGACTTGTGCGGTCATTTCTCGTCCTCCCCGTCGCGCTTCTTCAGTTCCTTTTCTCCGGTCGCGGTCAGCCGGTACTTCTGCAGACGGCTGTTGGGCTTGCTGGGGATGGTCATCGCAATAAGAGTTTGCTGCAGCAACCGTTTGATCTGCTTGTGCAGCTCGCCTGAGACGGTTTTGTGCCCCAAGCCCTTTGCCAGGGCGGTTTTTCCAGATTCGCCTTTTTGCAGCAGGAACATGATTCTTGCCGCCAAATGTGACCCTAGCCGTGACTCTAGCCGTGACGTCACTTCCCCCCCACCGTTCCCGTGCCGCTTGGGGAGCATGGGGGCTTTGAAAGTCACCATCAGAAATCCGAGGATTTTCTCCACAGCCTTCTCCACAGTTTTCTCCACAGTTTGCTGACAGGCGATCATGGTTTCAGCGCTCCCTTTGCCAGAACCGATCTGCCCGCTTGTGTCGTTCTGTACCGCTGCAGGCGGCTTTGCGGCTTGTCTGGAATGGTCCGTTCCAAAATGCCCATGGCCATCAAGGGGTCGAGATAGTTGGTTTGGAAGGTTTTCCAGTGCTTGAGGCGCAATTCGGCCATAATCGCCTTCGCCGTTTGGGGATTGCGGCAGAACGCCGCGACTTGTGCGGTGACTTGTGCGGTGACTTGTGCGGTCACGCCCTGTGAAGTTCTCGCCGCGCCACCGACCACCATCTGCGCCTTGAACGTGACAATCAGGAACCCTTGCTGTTCCTGGAATACCGGTGGCGCCGCGCCGTGCTGCTTGCACATCGCTATGACCCTGTTGGTCCCACGGCCCCAAACCTCCACCGCGCCGGTGCGATGGAATGCCTCGGCGATGAGCGGATTTGTCGGCTTGGAACACAGAGGAATCATAAAATCCTCCTGCGGATACCGTCTTTGAGAACGGGAACATTGAAGTTGATGAGCAGCCCCAACTTCCATCCGCCCAGTTTAAGATACGTCAGCAACTGGGCTTCATGGATGGGTTCGACGCCCTCTGCGGCCTTGATCTCGACCACCACCGCACCGGTAACCAGCAGGTCCAAGCGGTACCCGCAATCCAACTTCGTTCCCTTGTATTCCACCGGCAGCGGTCTCTGGCGTTCAAAGGCGATGTTGCGCAGGGTTAACTCGTGGCACAGACACTCTTCATAAGCAGACTCCAATAATCCGGGGCCCAGCGCCTTGTGAACCTCAATCGCCGCCCCAATGATCTGTTCCGTTATTTTGTTAAGCTCCATCTCCGTGTCCTCGGTGTCTCTGTGGTGAATACTCCCCCACATCCTCGCGGATCGTCATCGGCCGGGTCATGGCGTTCACTTCAAGCCAGTAGTGTTGAATCTTGGTGACCTCGCGCCACTCGAAGCGGGCGGGGTCCCGGACGGGTTCCTGCAAGATGGGTTTGGAAGCGCAGTTGGTCACCACGTAAAGCCAATAGCAATCGCGGCGATCCTCGGCAACCCTGCGCTCGTTGGGGGTGAGGAGAACGGTGCCCGACACAGCGCCCAAGCCCTTGATCTCGATCAGGCGCAACTCGCCGGAATTGAGGTCCAAACTGGTCACGTCGTAGCCCAGGTTTTTTTCGTGAACGTCGTAAATCTGACGGCCTTGAGCCTGTTCATATTCCATGACCACGCGCATCGCGGTGGCTTCGGTCTCGAGATTTTGCCGTAACCGCTGGATTTCGGGGGCGCCGGCCTCGGGGTGCGGCAGGACCAGGATGCTGGTAATCCGTTCCACCGCTTGAAGGGAAAGCGAGCGTTCCTGTTCCAGTTCCTGCCGGCGGCGTTCACGGCGGGCCAGAAGTTCCGCCTGGCGGGTTTCCGCTTGGGCCAAACGCCCCTCGGCGCCGGGAAACTTTTTCTCCACTTCTTCGGAAGAGCGTCCGATTTCTTCATCGGCCATCTGAATCAGTTCGGTCAACGAAAGCTCGACATGAGCGGCAACCCGATCCACTTCGGCCAGGCGTTCTTTCCGCGTTTCCTCCAGAAAAGGAGTCAGAACCTCCTTATGGAGCCATTCCATCGCTTCGGGCAGCAGGGCGGCGGATGGCAAAGCATCCGGAGCTTCGCCCGGGACGAAATCGCCCATCATTCCCGCTTCACGAAGAACCGGCGGTTTCCCGTCGCTGATCTCAAGCGCAATAAGGTGTTCATGAACCGTGTTGCCCAAGCCGTCCACAACCCGGGCGCGGTAAAAATCAATCCGCACCGCCTGCTCATGGATGAGAGAATAGAAACAAGCGCCCTTTCCAAAGGGGTCCACCGACAATTCCGAGGTGTTGCGGCGAACCGCTTCAAAAAGCGGGTGCCCGGGCGTGACCCATTCCAAAATGTTCTTTTCAGCGGTTTCGCGGTCGGTTGAGCAGCGTGGATACTTGACCGCGAGGGCGGGCAATTTCCAGTTGGGCTCCCGCTCGAAACGCCGCAGGCTGGTGGGGGTCTTGCCGGGTTCAAACGCATGCGGCAAGGATGGAATTACCTTCATTTCGAGCCTGGCGTATTCGGCGGCTTCACGCACAAACCGGGCAATGGTTTCCGGCACCACGCGGCGTTCTTGCGCCAAGGCGCGGCGTTCAATCAACATGGCAAGATTGAGCTTTTTGGAGGCCAATCCCTCCAACGCGTTTTGGCAGATGGCGCGGAACTCCTTTTCGTCCACGTTCCGCAAGAGGCGGTCTTCCAAATCAACGTCCCCCAGCTTGCCGGAGTAGTAGTCGCGCAGCACACGCTCGACATGGGCGGCGGGAAGAACTTCGCCGATGACGTTGAAAACGGCATCGTCATCCAAGGCGTCACGAATTTCCTGAAGCTTCTCCAGCAACCGCTGCAAGACTTTGCCTTCGATGGTGTTGGTGGCTACGAAATTGAAGATCAAGCAATCCTTGAGCTGCCCGTAACGGTGGATGCGCCCCATGCGCTGTTCCAAACGATTGGGATTCCAAGGGATGTCGTAGTTGAAAAGGATGTTGCACACTTGCAGGTTGATGCCTTCCCCGGCCGCCTCGGTGGCCACCAGGATCTGGATGGCGCCTTCGCGGAACTGTTGTTCCGCATAAAGACGGGTGCCCGGATCATCGCGGGAACCCGACTTCATGCTGCCGTGGATGAAACCGACCTTGAAACCCCATTCCTGAAAACGACCAACCAGATAATCGAGGGTGTCCTTGAATTCCGTAAAAATGAGGAGGAGTTGGCCAGGGTGGTCGAAAAAGCCCTGCTCCTGCAGAAGGTCTTTAAGGCGTTTTAATTTCGCTTCACCACCGGAATCTTCCACGGTCTTGGCTTGAACGGCCAGGTTGCGCAGCTCTTGAATTTCCTCGTGAACCTGCTCCGCGTTGCCGGCGAGGGTGATGGCCTCCAGCAAAGCCTCCAGCCTTTCACGCTCCGTTTCTTCCATTTCCTCCAAATCTTCCGGATCGGGCAAGTCAGGTGGAGCGTTGCGGGCCATCTCCTGAGCGAGTTTTAAGCCTTCCTCCAAACGCCGCACCCGGTTCTGCAAACTATGGCGCATGGCATAGGTGCTGGAGGCCAGGCGGCGCTGGTAAAGGGACATCAAAAAGCCGACGGCGCGCGCCCGCGGATCGTCTCCTTGAACGGATGCCTTGGCGCTCTGTTGTTTCACGAAACGAGTGACATCGCGGTAAAGATCGAATTCCGCGCCATCCATCTGAAAATCAACCGTCTTGGGGATGCGCTTGGTGAAGATTTTCTTGGCGGCCCACGAACCGTCGGGCTGGCGTTCAGGGAAATAAACCATCGCCTCCTTGGTGCGCCGCAAGTAGAACGGCGCACGGCGGCGTTCCATGGCTTGGCGGATGGATTTGATGTCGGCGTAGGCATCCGAATCCAACAATTGCAGGAACAGGCTGAAATTGGCTGGATCGCCTTTGTGGGGTGTTGCGGTGAGCAAAAGGAGATGATCGGTAGTGTCGCGCAGCAGTTCCCCCAGTTTGTACCGAAAGCTCTTGTGGGTGTCATCGGCGGCCGACATGTGGTGAGCTTCGTCCACGACAACAAGGTCCCAGTGGACCTGGCGGAGACCGGGGAGCACATCCTGCCGCTTGGCTAAATCCAGGGAGGTGATGACCCGTTTTTGTTCCAGCCATTGATTGACGCCAAATTGTTCGCGAATGTCATGCCCCTTCAATAACAAAAATTGTTCGTCAAATTTTTCCTTCAACTCCCGTTGCCATTGGAAAGCCAGGCTGGCCGGGCAGACAATCAAAATGCGCTCTGCCAAACCGCGCATTTTCAGCTCTCGGATGAGAAGTCCCGCCATGATCGTCTTGCCTGCGCCCGCGTCATCCGCCAGCAGAAATCGCACACGCGCCAGTTTGAGCAGGAAATCGTAAACCGCTTCGAGCTGGTGGGGGAGCGGGTCCACGCGGGAAATGGAAAGGCCGAAATACGGGTCAAATTCCCAGGCAATACCGAGGGAATGAGCTTGAATTCCCAAGCGGAGCAGGCGGGCATCACCCGTGTAGGTGAATTTGGCTTCCAGGACCGTGAGTTTTTCCAGATCCTTTGCGGTGAACGTCACCTTGCGATAGCGTTCGGTTTGCGTGCCAACAAGACCGACAAACCACGCATTGGCGCCGCTGGCGCGCACGGTCTCGACGCGCATCGGCTCGTTGAAAAGCGAACCGGTCAGTACCTGGCCTCCCCGGATAGGCTGCTTTTCGCTCATTCGGATGACTTCCTTTTCGGCGACCGCTCCAGCCTGCGCCGCGCTGTTGTTTGGCGCGGCAGGCAGACCTGTTCCTCGTCCAATTCATCCTTCATCTCGACAAGATGCCGGACCAGAAACGGTTGGGGTGTCCGTTTGCCATTCTCCCAGTGGTTTACCGAGCTGAAGGTGACACCCACTTTCTGTGCGAACTGCTCCTGCGTCAGGCCGAGCCGCTCGCGGAGTTCTTTGATCAACTTCGGGATATCAATATCCGTCATGGCCGCCCTCCTGCGAACTGTTCGACTCTGTGAAACTCTGTTTTATGGAAACCGCCATAGTATCTTACATAACCAAATTGGTCTGTCAACAGGCCAACAGCCCCCTGGATCCGGAAATAAGTGCCCAAGAAACGCAAATCTGGTGTAGGGGCGGGGTTTATCCCCGCCCGCAGATGTGTATAAGGATGAGGACGGAGCGTCGCCCTCCATGTTCTCGATACACCATCGAGGATGTAGGGG
>JACQHZ010000399.1 GCA_016198745.1 Verrucomicrobiota bacterium | reverse complement strand
TTTTTCAAACTTATGGGACGTCTCTGCCTCAATTACATAAACAGGCTCTGAGGGACGTGTAGAAAAAATCGTTGAGAAATATGGATTGTCGCCAGAAATGAGAATAGAGGTTCTGGACAATCTCTGGCATTTTAAAAAAGAAGGTTACCCTATTGTTTTGTCACACGCCGCCTATAAAAATCGTCGTTCCCAGTTTGACGAGGGGGAAGACAAACGCGGGCGCATGGCAGTTCTGCCGGTTTTTTTCCCATTGGCAGATTGGCAGCGCCGACCAAAGGATGCCTGCTCGTCTGCATGCTGCAGAGGTTGATTGTGATTGTTCGCTGATTTTCGACGCGGCCGCTTCCGGGTGATCACTCGACAGCAACCCAGTGTCGCCCTGGACTTCATCCACGCCTCCTCATCCGATTCCCAAAATTTCTGTGACACGTGTCACATAAGTTTTGTAAAACTCCGGATCGGGTGTCCGGCATTTGGAGCTTGATTTGCGGGATGGCGGTGGATTCGGGCTGCGCTGCGGCTCAGGGCTTTCGCGCCTGCGCGATGCGCGGGATTTTTTGCAAATCGGCGATCACGGCGATTTCGGAGTAGCCGCGCGCTTCCAGCAATTCCCAGACGACGACATCCTGGCCAGCGCCCATTTCCAGGAGCAGATGTCCGCCGGTTTTCAAGAACGCAATGGCGCCGGCCGCCAGTTTGCGGATGGCATCCAACCCGTCGGGACCGCCGTCCAGCGCCTGCGGCGGGTCATGGCGCACTTCGGGTTGCAGGGCGGGAATTTCGCCGCTCGGAATATAGGGCGGATTGGAGACAATCAGATCGAACGTCTCGCCTGCTGTGAGCGGTTCAAACCAATTTCCTCGGCGAAATTCGACCCGATCTTGGAGCGCGGTTTTTTCCGCGTTTGTCCGCGCGAGCACGAGCGATTCCTCGGCGATGTCGGTAGCCACGCAACGCGCGCCGGGACAGGCATTCGCCACAGCCAGCGCAATCGCTCCGCCGCCCGTACCGAGATCAAGGACAACGCCCCGGCTTTCCTTGCCAAGCAGACGAACCGCGGTTTGAACGAGCAGCTCGGTTTCGGGCCGCGGGATGAGCGCAGCCGGGGTCGTCAAAAATTCCAGGCCGCAAAAATCAACGCTGCCGAGGATGTGTTGCAGCGGCTCTCGCCCCGCGCGTCGTTTCACCTGGGGCCGAAGCTGGTCCAGTTCGGGATCCGTCAACACGCGTTCGAACTGGAGATAAAGTTCCATTCGCTTGAGCCGCAGGATGTGGGCGAGCAACAGTTCCACGTCCAAACGCGGATTGGGCACGCCGGCCTTTTCGAAATAGGCCGTCGTCTTCTGGATCAGTTCAAGGATGGTCACGGGTGAATTCGGGTTGGCGCTGGTTTCTCTTTGCAATGTGGAGGGCGCATGCCCATCACCAGTCCATGAGGCCGTTGGGAACATGCCGCATGGAACAGAGTCCATCAAGCAGAACAGGCTGCATCCGGTGGCCCGCATCGGACGCGGTTACTTCTCCTTCTGCGACTGGTTTTTGGACGGGTCTGTTTTTTGTTTGGCGAACGGCGCGAGGAATATCCGGCTGATCCGTTCCAGGACCGTGGGCGGCCGTGGCGGGGAGGCGCCGTCCGTCGCGCCGCTTTGGGATAATTCCTTCTTGATCCTCAGCCGCGCGCTCAGGCTTTGAATCTTCGGCGTCGCGGCCGCAGTCGCGGTTGCGGCCGGTTTCGGGGTTTCCGTCGCCGCAATAACCTGTTTTTCCGCTTGAACGACGCCCGCCTCCGCATCGCTCCGGGGCGCGGCCGCCACCGGCGTCGCGGCCGGCGCGGGTTTGGACGTCACCTGATAAAACTCCATGATCTGCGGGAGTTTGGCGGCTTCGACCCACTTCAGATGAGTGTGGTCGTAGATGTAATTCTCCGGTTCGATGCGTCCCTCGCGCGCCCATGCGCGCAATGTCTCAAGTTCAACGGGACCGTATTGTTGCTGATCACTCGTCTGGAGTGTGAAGAGTGACATGACTTTACTTATTCTGGCGCAAAAACATCATTATTTCAAGGGAAAAATTCCTGCGGCCAGCAAGGCAGACGTCTGGCCTGGGAATCTCATTCGTCGCGGCCGGTGAAACATGCGGGTCAAAACAGGTAATCCCTGGTCAGGAATTGTGAATGCCGGCCGCGAATGATATTCTGCGCGAGCTGGGTCGAATCGGGAGATTCCTTTGCTGCGACCAATGTCCGAATCGAAAAGACACGGAGCGCGTCGGAAACCGAAAGCGTTCCTTCGGCGGAATCCTTGCGCCCGTTAAAGGGATAGATGTCCGGGCCGCGACGACACTGCGTGTTCAGATTGACGCGGCAGACCTGGTTCATGAGCGCGTCAATCAGCCTGCCGATCGCCGCCGGGTCCGCGCCAAAGATGCTGGCCTGCTGTCCGTAGGGCGAGGCGGCCACGTAATCGAGAAACTCATTCGGGTCGCCGTACGGCGCAATGGCCACGATGGGACCAAATTGTTCCTCCGCCCATATCTTCATTTTCGCGCCGACCGGGTAGAGGACGGCGGGATGAAAGTACGTCAGGTTCACCGCGCCGCCGTCGGGATTCATCACGCGGGCGCCATGGGAAACCGCGTCTTCAACATACTCACACATTCTCTTGACAGCATGTTCTTCCGGTTGAGGCGTCAGGAAAACGCCGTCCTCAAAAGGCATTCCTGCGGCGAGCGTCGAAACCGTCCGGGCGACGCGCGCGGTAAACTCATCGGCGATTTTGCGGTGCGCAAAGATGATTTTCAACGCAGTGCAACGCTGGCCGTTGAAAGCCAGGGCGCCATCCACGCATTCCTTGGCCGCAAGGTCGAGATTCGCTTCAGGAAGGATGATCGCCGGATTTTTCGCCCCGAGTCCCAGCACCTCGCGAAGGCGATTGGGACGAGGATGTTTCTGGCTCAGGATGTTGGCCACCCGGGCCGAACCGATGAATGCCAGCAAATCAACATCGCCGGTCTCCATGATCGGCGTGGCGACGGCGCTGCCTTCGCCCGTGATGATGTTGATCACGCCCGACGGAAACGACACGGCGAAGTCTTCGAGCAGCGGCAGATTGCAAAGCGTGCCCATCCGCGGGAGTTTCGCGACCACGGTGTTTCCCATGATGAGCGCCGGCAGGAGCGTGGTGTACATTTCGTTCAAGGGATAATTGTAGGGTCCCATGCAGAGCGCCACGCCGCACGGAGAACGCCGGACCTGCGCGAAAAATCCGGAATCGAGGACGAAACGCGATGAGGCGCGGTCCATGTCTTTGAGAGCGGCGATGGTCGCCCGGCCATAGGCCACGGTGCGGTCAAATTCCTGGAGCGAGTCCGCCCATGATTTGGCCACCTCCCATGTCAGCAGCCGGACAACTTCGAGCCGGCGTTTCTCCATTCGCTGCAGAAATGCTTCGCAACATTGGATGCGATTCGTCACGGAAGACGTCGGCCACGCCCCGCGTCCCTTGTCGTAAGCCTTGAGCGCCGCCGTCAGCGCCTGACGGGCGGCATCGCCATCCAAAAGGGCGCACTTGCCGAGTTGACGCCGTTCCAGTCCATTGGGGGTCTTCTGATAGATGGGGGAAACCACATCGCTGGCCGCTCCTTTCCACTCGCGCACTTCGCCGTTGATGAGGCAGCGGAGACCGCCCGAATAGGTCCCCGGATCACGTTCCGGAATGGCATTGATCCATTGAAGTTCTTTCATAACCGGTTGTCTGATTTGGTGTCTTGGTGTCGGTGGTTCGATGTCAGTTCTGTTACTCCTGCCAAGACACCTATGCACAAAAGCGGACCCGATTCAAGACATCCGTTCGATCTCAAAACCGTCCGCAACCGTGTTTCCCCATCCATTCCCGGTAAATCGGGACTGCCCGAAATGGCGCAAAGATAAGCGCATCCAATGAACAACCGAGGCAATGTGGCACAGCCGCCCTCGGCTGTGTCCCGCTTCGACGGGAGAAGCACACAGCCGGGGGTGGCTGTGCCACACTGAACAAAACATTAGGACCCTTAATTCCGTGGCATTCGGTTCTGCCCGTTTGTCCGGCAGAATTTACCGGACTGATGGAACGATCGTTCCAAGGATCCGGTAAATTGAGGCGCCGGAATTTCAAGCCGGCGAGTGTTGAGATCGTGCTTGAGCAGGATCGGACCACTGTATTTCCCGACGGCGCCGGCAGATGCGGCGGACTTCGAAGCAGTGTCGCCGTCCCACACGCCGAACCTCAGTGGTTGGATGCGCGGAGCGCGGCCTCAATTCGCGCCCCGCAGAGGGCTGCGGCGTACAGCGCCCACTTTTTCTGCCATTCGTTGGATTCATCAAACGAAAGCGTGTGGACGGCGTAGCGCATCTGGCCGATCCAGAGTTGCAGCGGACCCCGATCCTCATGAACCAAATCAGCATGGAACGAACGAAGCAAGCGCAGAGTTTCGCACGCCCGGATCAGGTGCGGATGCCGCAGCCCGGCCTCGCCCGCCTCCGGCAAGGGCGCCGCAAGATCTTCCGCTTTCATGAGGAAGTCCGTCAACCGGAGCGCATCCTCCCATTCGTTCTCATGGGAAATCGGGGTCCAGATGTACAACAGATCGTTTTCGAGCTTGATGAGGTCCTGCAAAACATGTCCGCGGCGGGTGTGAAAGAAATCAATCAGCCACACGTTGTCGCGCCCGTCCAGGATGATGTTGGCGCCGTTCAGATCGCCATGGATATAGGAAACGTAACGCGATTCCGCGCGCCCCGGCGTCAGCCCTGCCAAAGTGCGTTCATAAAAGAGACAGACATTGGGAAATTCCCTGCCGTTTGAAAACCGCAGCGCGGGTTGATCGGCGGCCTGGCCCAGCAGTTTCTCGACGCGGGCGCGAATTCGCGGCGCCAGGGCCGGACTGAAGCCGTAGTATTCCAGCAGGTCGCATTTTTCGCGGACTGCCGCCGCGTAAAAACGGCCGAGTTGTTCTCTGAAAACTGTTTTCAAGATGCGGTCAACCTTCGCATGCGCAAGCCCGTTCGCGTACAATTTCTGAAACGTGACGGAAAAACCGCCGTCCATGGATGCGTAACGGTATTTGATCGCGCCCCGATCCTCGAGGTCGGCGAAATCGGTGATGCTGGGCGCGCAGTTCCCCAGAACGGATTCGATCTGTTCAAACGCCATCCGCTCTTTTGCGACCATCGCTTCGGGACCGATCTTGACCACATGCGGCGCTTGCGTGTGGCCGAACAGGTCCACGCTCTCGCTTTTCAAAACAAGATTCCCCGAAAATCCGCCATGAAGACATCGCAAGCGAACGTTGCGCGCATCCCGGAACAGATAGCGCGCCAGCTTGTAATCTGTCTCTCCGGGCCTGACGGCGCCTTCGATCTCAACCTCGGGATGCTTGGAGCCGGAAGGGAGCGCCAGCGAAATCCCGGCGCCGTTCCCCCCCAGGAAACGCAGAAATTCCCCGATTGCGGAAAAAACCGTCACGCCAAGAAGACGATTGAGCTGGGCCAACGCCAGAAAGTGATGCGACCGGGAGGAACCGGCGGTCAGGGCCGAACAAACTGCGATTTGAAAATCGGGATAACGCGTGCGCAACTCGTATGCAAGGAAGGTGATCTTGGCTTCGGTCCACACGCCGACGAGTCCCACTCGAATGGAGGCATGCGCGTGCGGAGCGAGAACCTCCGCGAGGTTGGTGTCCGCGAAATCATTGAGGGTGAGCGCATCAATGATCGGAACGGTTTTCCCTGTCGAAATGGGTTCCTCGAAGACAAACCGCGCCCCTTCGGCGCCCTGGATGCAGTGCGCGCCGAACTGCCGCAAATGACCGGCCTGAGCCGGATCGCGCGGATCGTGCCAGTCCCGGATATGAATCAAGCGCAACGTCTCGTCACCGCGTTCGTAGGCCCATTGCATCATGCGGGCGAGCGGCCCCTCGGCCGGATTCTCTCCCATCAGCCGTCTTGCCTCCTCATGGCCGATGTGCAGCAGGTTGGGGAGCGGCTCGTCCCGGCCGACCGGCTTGACGAAGTCGTTCTGCAAACATTGGGTGATGAGAAGCGACGGGAGCATCATCGGAACGCCTTGAAACCGTCCGGATCGGATTGGGGAGACACTGATGATGTTGGCGGTAGATTCAATGGTTTGAAGCGAGGCCCCACCGTCTTTGAATGCGCTTTTCAATGGCGCCAAACAGGAACCGATCCAGGAGAACGCCGAAAAGAATGGTTACAATCATGATGCCGATCACCTGTGGCATGTCATTGAGTTCGCGGCCCATGTGAAGCAGAAAACCGAGGCCGAGGCTGGCCTTGATGAGTTCGGCTGAGACCGCGCCGTGCCATCCCAAAGTCCAACCCAGTTTGATGCCGGTGACGATGCGCGGGAGCGCCGCGGGAAAGATCACGCGCCATCCCATCGCATAAGGCGGCGTGCCGAGCGTTTGGGCGGCGCGCAGGTAGAGCGTCGGGATGCCGGCGATTCCGTCCGCCGTGGAGATGGCGATCGCCGGGGTGGAACTCATCACGATGACGAAATAAATGCCTCTCTCCTTCAGGCCGAAGATGAGCAGCGAGATCGGCACCCACGCCACGGTGGGAAGCGTTTGGAGTCCGAGGAAAAAGGATTTGAGACATTCGTTGAGCATCCGATTGGTTCCCATCGCGAGTCCGAACATCAACCCGATGCACACCGAACATGCGAAACCCGCGGCCATTCGCCGCAGGGAAGCGGCGAGGCTGGGAAGAAAATAGCCGTCCACCCAGAGTTCGTGCAACCGCTCGCCGACCATGAAGGGCGAGGGCAGGATGTAGCTGGGCAACAGGTTGAGTTCAAATGCCGTCAGCCAGAAAATAATCAGCAACAGGTAAAACAGGATGACCGTGAGATGACGATTCATGGGATTCCACTCCTTCCTCTTCCGCCAGTTCGGTTTTCAGTTCAGCCAGAATCTGCCCCGCAAACCGGCTGACATTCGGATCGTAAAATCCTCTCGGACGCGGCAGGTTGATGGTGATTTCGCGTTTGATGCGGCCGGGCCGGGAGGTAAAGATCAACACGCGGTCTCCCAGACAGGCGGCTTCGCGCACATTGTGCGTCACAAAGACGATCGTCTTTCGCGTGCGCGCGAAAATCTCCTGCGCCTGGCCGTACAATCGCTCGCGGGTCAGCGCATCCAAACCTCCGAAAGGTTCGTCCATCAGCAGGATGCGGGGGTTGGGCGCCAGGGCGCGCGCCAGCGCCACACGCTGTTTCATTCCGCCCGACAACTCGTGGATGTACGCCGTTTCGAATTTGCCGAGGTGAACGAGGTTGAGGTAATAGCGGGCGACCTCCCGACGGTCGGAGGATGAGAGCCGCTTCTTTCGTTTCAGTCCGAAGATCACGTTGTCGATCACATTGAGCCAGGGGAACAGGGCATGTTCCTGGAACATCACCATCCGGTCGAATCCCGGTCCCGACACCGTTTTGCCGTCCACCAGCACCATGCCGCCAGTCGGGAACTCGAAGCCTGCGATCAGATTGAGCAGGGTGGACTTGCCGCAGCCGGAGGGTCCCACCAGCACGAGGAATTCGCCCTCGCGAACTTCCATGGTGACCGGTTGAAGCGCTTCCACGATCCCTTTGTACGTGGCAAAAGCCTTGGTCGCGCTCAAGAGGCTGACCTTGGCTGGCGGGACCGGTTGTTCGAGAGAAAGAACTTCGGGACTCGGATTGGGAGTATCGGGCGCCATGTTCTAATTCTTATTTGCTTTCGAGTTGAAACCAACCTGGAAAAAAGTGGCACAGCCGCCCCCGTCTGTGCACCGTGGCAATGCACAGCCCCGAAAGCTTTCGGGGCTGTGCCACATCATTCATCTCATCTTGAACACAAAATAGAACAACAAATGCAGTCCATCCGCAGGGAGTTCCTCGACGGGCCGCCCCCACCGGCAAGATGTCCTGAGCGTTGCTGCCGTCACCGAGAAAAAACCGGCGACATCGTTCAGGTCTTGGGGCGCGTGTCGAAATTCTGCCCGTTGATGAGGTCGCTATCCACATTGACGTCCGCAAAAAGCCAGGACGAAAGATACCGTTCGCAGCAGGATGGCATAATGGCGACAATCAGCTTGCCCTTGTTTTCCGGACGTTTTCCCACCTGGATCGCGGCCCACGCAATGGCGCCGCTGGAGATGCCCACCGGAATGCCGTCGAGCGTGTTGATTTCCTTGCTGATCGGTCCCGAATCCTCCTCCTTCACCGGGATCACTTCATCCACGATCTTCATGTTGAGATTGTCCGGAATGAAACCGGCGCCGATGCCTTGGAGCTTGTGCGGACCGGGTTTGCCGCCGGAAATCACCGGCGACGAGGCCGGTTCGACGACCACCGCCCGGAAAGACGGCTTTCGCGGCTTGATGACTTCCGCCACACCGGTGATGGTGCCGCCCGTGCCGACCCCGGCGACCACGATATCCACCTTACCGTCGGTATCCTTCCAAATCTCCTCGGCGGTCGTCGTGCGATGAATGGCCGGGTTGGACGGATTGGAGAACTGTTGCGGAATCAGGCTGTTGGGAATCCTGGCGTGAATTTCCTCCGCCTTGGCAATGGCGCCTTTCATCCCTTTGGCGCCCTCCGTCAACACGAGTTTTGCGCCCAGGATTTTCAGGAGCTTGCGCCGCTCCACCGTCATGGTCTCGGGCATGGTCAGGATGAGCGGGATGCCCTTGGCGGCGGCCACAAAAGCGAGGGCGATGCCGGTGTTGCCGCTGGTTGGCTCGATGAGCACGGTGTCCTTGTTGATCTTTCCAGACTTGACTGCATCGTCAATCATGGAAAACCCGATGCGATCTTTCACGCTTCCCAAGGGATTGAAGAACTCCAGTTTCAACAGCAAGTCCGCCACAACGCCGTGCTTGCATGCGGTTTTGTTGAGTCGCACCAAGGGCGTGTTGCCGATGGTTTCAGTGATGTCGTTGTAGATGCGTGGCATGATGATCTCCTGGTTCAGGTTTGCTTCTCCTGGGTTATCACTTCATGGGATGAGTGGCAACCCTTTCTCTTTGAGAACTTCGTTCAAAAGGATGAGGTTGTGGATGCGCGCCAGGTCCGGCATCTCGCGCAAGAAATGAGCGCGGTAAGCGTCCAGGGCGCATTTCTTGAGCGAGGAACGGATGGGGTCCCATGTGAATTCGAGACGTTTCAAGGCGGTTCGGATCACGGTATCGGGAAGCGCCTTGCCGGTCTCTCTCTTGAACTCCCGGTTGATCAAAACGCCGGCCGCCTGTTTGTCCGCGTTGATCTTCTGAGTCGTCTCAATGTGCGCAACGATCAGTTTCCGGACAAGCTCGGGATGGCGTTCGAGGAATTTCCTGCTGGCGATCAATTGCGTGGTGACATATCTGCCGCCCGGCCACAGTGTTTTTTCGTCAAGAAAAAGCCTGCCGCCCCCCTCGATCTGCAGGCGCGAGACCCACGGTTCGACCGTCCACGCGCCCGCGATTTCCTTTTTCATAAAGAACAACAACTGCTCGGAATTGCTGAGTGGGATGAGGTCCAGTGTGCCGCCTTTTTCTTTCAGGGTGTAACCCTTGGATTCAAACCATGCGCGCGCCGCCACATCCTGGGTGTTGCCGAGTTGGGGCGTGGCGATGGTCACACCGTGGAATCCCTTTTCATTGACGATCCCCGCGTCCGCCCGGACCACCAGCGCCGCGCCGCCGCTGGCCGAACCGGCGATGATCTGCAGACCTTTGCCCTCCGACTTCATGTATCCGTTGATCGTGGGATTGGGGCCGACGTACGCGACGTCGATGGCGTCCGCAAACAGCGCCTCGATCACAGACGGTCCGGCGTTCAACGTCATCCAGCGCACGGGCACCCCCAGTTTTTTCTCGAAAGATCGCGTGGCGCGCGCGTAAAGCGCCTGTGCATGCGTAACGTTCGAGAAATGTCCGATCCGGATTTCATTCGCCTCATCGGACTTCACAGTCGGGGCGTTCCACAGCCAAAGAAGACCGCAAAGGAGCTTCACAGCGGATGGGAAATGGCAGGAAAATCTCATGGGCTTCAATTTCAGCCTCAAGATGGCCTCAGATCGAATAATCCTCCACAAAAATCTGCGAATGACGCATCCCGCAATAAACCACATTTCCCACGCGCAGGTCGAGTTCCTGGTGTTTTTTTCTGACAATTTCCACTTCGACAATCTGGCTGCCGTCCAAGGTTCGGACGCCCACACGAACAATCGTCCTTTAGGTGAGGATCGTTTTCCGGGACGGATCGGTGTAATGTGGGGACCAAGATCGCTGCTCGATTCAATCCAGGTTGCCGGGCATCCATCCATTTCCGCCTGCCCAAATCCCCCTACCAATCTCCTCTCACCGCTTCCATGACAGCCGGCAGGCGGCGGAATCTCAAAATACGTTCATTCATGGCTATTTCGGGTCCGGGCCCAAAGGGAAGTCGTCCGTTCGGAACGGCGAAGCCAGGAGGCCTTCCCGGTTGTAGAGGTTGATCACCGGGACATTGACCCAACCGTATCGAACCGCCACCGGTTTGGCGACCTTGTCGCTCCAGACGCTGACTTGGTCGGACGCCTGGGCGGGAGCGGTCGGCGGCACGATCTCCGCCTGGGCTTCCACGAATTGCTTGTCGTCACCCGCAATCGTGAAGCCGGTGAGTGCGCCGCCCTTGGCCTCCAGGCCGCCGCCCACGTGCGTGAAGGCAAGAGTCCCTCGCTGACCTTCAATCTTCATCGCATTGTAGATCGGTCCGGAGTATTCGATTTTTTCACCATAAGCCACGGCGCGCGCGGCGAGCGCCAGTCGCGCGCTGACCGGCGCCTTGTTGCGCGGGTGGGCGTCCTTCGGGTCGCCGCCCACGTCAATGATGGTGACCATGGCCGTCTGAGGCACGGTCTGGCTCGCGAACAACTGGGCATCACGAGCAACCGCAGCAGCGGGTCCTTCGAGGCGGCCATGGCTTCCGGCCCGCCCTCACAGCCCTGGAGCGGATACACCATGTTCGACTGCCCGCTGCAGACCCAGACTTCGCCAACGAGGATGTTGGTGAAGGTGAGCGTATTCGCGCCGCTGATCTTCATCGTGAAGGGGCCGCCCGCCTTGAGCGGCTGGAGGCGGGCCAGCCACTGGCCATTGGTCGTTGTCGCGGCGACCTTCTGGTCCTGGAACTCGACCGTCACCTGCTCCCCATCCGCGGCGGCGCCCCAGACCGGCACATTCATCTGTTGTTGCAGCACCGCGCCCTCGGAGAAGAGCGCGTGCGGCTTGACTTCGGCCCGCGCCATGGATGCCGCCAGCAGGAAGATGGCGCAAAGGCACGGAAGAATGCCGAATGCGGAGCGGAAATGCTGAATGCTTAATTCTGAATTCTGAATTCTAAGTTCTGAACTCTGAACTCTGAACCCTGAACCCTGAACCCTGCCTTTTTCATTTTTCATTTTGCCTTTTCTTCATCCCTCCCCTCTCATTCCAATCAGGATTGAATTTGGATATTCGGCATTCGGCATTCGATATTTCCCTGAACTCTGAACTCTTTGCTTCTTCCTTCTTCATTTTATATACGCCTGCCACTGATAACTGATAACTGGTAACTGATCACTGGTCCCCGGTCACTGCCCATAGTGCCCCACTTGAAATCCTGGCGGCAGACTTTTCACTTCGTACAGTTCCAGTTTCTTGATGATGGCCTTGCCCTTGGCCTTGCGCAAGATGATGTCCACCACGCCGCCCCCCTCAGTGAACAGACGGAACTTCTGCGTGCTGCCGGGCAGCGGTTGGCTCGTCATCGTGCGCTTGTGGCCGAAATACGGATCGCCGAGGTTGATGGAGAAGTTGCTCGTGTCCGGCCACTCGCCGAGAAACGCGCCACCGGCACACTCGATCCCGGCTTCGACTTCGAGCATGTAAAACTTGCCGGGCTGCTGGCCGATTTGCTTCTGAAAGCGAAGGGTGGATTCGCCGTCCGAGCTAATGACGAAACCGCCGTCTTTTACGGCCACATCGGCATCGGTCAGTTTCAACAGCGTCTTTTCATCCACGAATTTGGAGGCGGTCCAACCCGCCGGCGCGCCGCCGCTCGGCCACTTGGCGGGCGCCGCTTCGGGAATGAGATTCGCACCGATCTTCTCGGGCGCAAACACATCGAATGGTTTGGCGGCGAGTTCGATGCAACGATAACCCTCGGGCGTGAACGTCAGTTTGAGTGCGCTGCCATCGAGCAGGACCGGCTCGCCCAGGATCGGGTCGAACGCGTACACCTTTTCACCAAACCCGAGCGCCTTGAGATCGAGCTTGATCGTCCCCTCGACGGGTTTGCGTTGCAGGTTGAGCGCACCAAGCAGCAACTTCTGTCCCCGACGGACCTGGAAACTGCCGATGAGCGTCTTCGAGCCGGTGTCGAGAAACTTCTCATTCTTCCAATAACCCCAGAACTCCGTCCCCTTGTCGAACGGTCCGATCCATTCGCGCGCGCGCCAGACCTCGCGCGGCGAGTTGGCGGCGCGGCTGTAGGAGACTTCGTTAAAAGCCACCGGGTAGGCGCCGCCGCGCGGATTGAAGTTGTGAAGCAAGGCCAGCCCGTAGAACGAGTCGAAACCCATCGCGCGCGACTTGGGCAGATAGACGACCTGATAGCCGTGGGCGTCGCCCATGACGTTGGCGCGGTAGAAATCGAGCGGAAGCTCTTCCATGTTCTTCATCATCATCTCAATGCCTTCGACGCTCAGCACTGCGTCCATATTTGCCAGAATCGGGTCATAGCGATTGCCGCCGTGGACATGTTGAACGCAAACTCCGTGTTCCTTGCCGCCGCCGTGAAAGAGCCGATAGGCGCGCTGGGCGGCGCGACGCGCGGCGAAGAGAGGTTTGCTCGGCTGCACGCTGCCATTGTCATCGAGCCAGCCGCACTCCGAACCGTAGCCCCTGTGAACGAGACTTGAACAGTTATCAACGGAGAAGCCGGCGTCCAGACGGAACCCGTCGAGGTCAAGGTCCTTGATGCGGTCGGCAAACAACGAGACGTAGGCGTCCTGCACGGGCGTGTTCCAGCAGCACACGTCGCACCCGCAGCCGCCGTCAATCAATGGATCAACGATCATCTCGCCGCCAAACACTGGATACAGGTTCCACGCGCGGGGAATGAACCAACCGCTATAGGGCGTGAGCTTCATCCCCGTTTGGTGCGTTTGCCGCGCGAATTCCACTTTTTCCTGCAAGTCTTTGGCGTCGGCAATCACCGGCCAGCCCTGCAATTGATCGTGAACGAAAAACCAGGTTTCCACGGCGTTCACGCCCGCCTTGGCCTCAAAGTCCTTTGCCGTACCGCCGGCGATTTTGACCAGGTCTTTTCGAATCGTCTTCGGCGGAGTAAACATATAGGCCAACGTGATCGTGCGCGACTTGTCGAGGACGAACGGTTTTTCGTCCTTGATGAAATTGAGCTTCAACGTCGCGCCCTCCGGCCCGTTCAGCACTTCGATCGCCTCCTCGGCAAACTTTTTGCCGACCCGCCAACCCTTCATGTTCTCCGAGAACCACCGGAAACCGCGCTCTTCATTTCCGAGCCAGACCGAGGTGACAAATGGATGTTTGATGCCCGCATCGGGGACTTTGCCCGCGGAGAGAAAATCCTTCGTGGGTTGCATCGGCATTCCGCGCAAATAAAGCGCGGAAAACTCCTTTTTCAGGAGAAATTCGAGGTAAAGTTCGTCAATTTCAACCTTCTGGCCGGCCGCGGGAGCCAGCGTGAGCGCGATCTTCGCCATGCCGTCGTACTCGAAGACCACGTCGCTGGTGACCGCGAGGTCCCCTGCCCTCGCGCTGCCACTGACGTTCACTTCGTCGTCCTTCTTGCTCTTAATCGTAATCGTGCTCTTGCGCTCCCACGCGATTTCCTTGCCGCCCGCTTTGCCTTTGAGCGCAATCGGTCCGCGCAGAATCGGAATTTTTTGCTCCTCGTAAATCGAGCGCACCAATACCTGCTTCGCGAGCGCGGTGTCCGCCAATTCGTAGTCGCCCATGAGGAACGAAATTTTCTCCGCATTGCCGGCCACCTTGATCGGCGTCCACGGTTCCGGCACCGCGGGCGCGCAGCCCGCTTTCTCCGTGAACCATTTCGGAGTGGCCGGAATGTTGAGCAGCACAGTGCGTTCGGCCAATATCTTGCCGGCTGCGTCCTTGGCCGTGACTTTCAAGGGATGGTCGCCCATCGGCCAATCTTTAACCGAAAATTTATAGTCGAACTTCTGTCCCAGTTTGTCCGCCGACCAATGCTCATTCAAGGTCCTGACGCGCGCTTCGAGCGTGCTGTCCTTTTTCCAACCCGGGATGTAGCGCAAGTCAATTTTTGCGGTAACGCTCTGGTCCACGAGAAAGAAGTTCGCGAACTTCACTTCCAGTGCCTCCGGAATGATGAACGGCAAAGGGCCGCCTGCGATCAGTTTGCCTTCCGCGCCGCGGAAATCGTAGAGCAACAGGTAATCACCCACCTTGTCCGCGAGCGCAAAATCAATCTTCTTCCGCTCGTTCGCATTCAACGAAATATCCTCGGTTTTCTCCTGAACCACGTCGTAATTCTCGGTGATGATCATCTCCGACAGCTTGTCGTCGGCCACCATCAGCAAAACCTTGCCCGCATCGGACGTCCCGCCTTTGTCGCGCGATTGTTCGAAGCTGCGGAGGTAGCTCAACTTGCTTTTCGCGTCGGCTTTCTTCCGATAGAACTTCAACTTCGCGGCGATTTTCTGCGCCTGGCTGCCGGGGTTGACCACTTCGAAAACGCCGCCACCCTTGCTGTGGGCAGAGTCACCCTGGGAAGGGTGACCGTCGGTCCGTCCCGCCACGGCGGGACCGCTTTCGAGCACGCGCACAAACACGCCTTGGTCGCCCGAAAACCGCAGCCGCGTGAAAGTTTCATGCTTCGCGTAGTACGACCAATCGGGAGAGGGATACCATCCCGACATCCCGATCTGGGGCAACGGTGTGGACTGGTTGTCCATCAGGTCATAGCGCCATTCGTCACCCGCTTTCGGGACCTGCGTCGGCTCAAACTCCTTGAATGGCAGCCGCACTTCGCCTTCCCATCCATAGCCGGGCACCGTGCGGCACACACTTTGCCAATCGGGGTTGAACTTCAGGTTGCCATCCTTGTCGCGGCGGTCGTAATGCGCTCCGCGCGCGTTCCACATCAAGTAGAAATCCCGCAACGTGGGCGCGGGTCGCGGACCCGGCAGAGAGTTGAGCCAGAACTCAATCCCGTCGTCCTGACGCCAGAAACTCTTGTCGCGATCCACGATGCCGGCCCGCGGCTCGATGGCGTCTTCCGGGCGTTGAATCTGGAACGCGAGGTAAAACGCCTCGTCGGTGTAACCGAAGTAGAACTTCGACTCCAAGTCCATCAGCCGATCTTCTTCGATGTGATACAGCCGCGGCGCCATGCCCGCGCCCGCCCATTCCTCGGCGTTCACGGTTCCGTCAATCGTGGGCGCGGCCTTCAACTTCGGTCCGGAGACCGTTAGATAACGAAAGGGTTGATCCACCTGATTGGTATCGGCGGCCTTTGCCGCGGGCGAAACGAAGGCGCAAAAGCACAGAAGAATGCCGATTGCCGAATGCCGACTTGTCCGCCATAGCTTTAGCGAAGGAGGAATGCCGAATGCCGAATGCCGAATGCCGAATGCGGAGTCGGAATGCTGAATGCTTAATTCTGAACTCTGCACTCTACTTTTTTCATTCTTCATTTTACCTTCCTCCTTGTTCATTCTCATTTTGCCTTTTCTTCATCCTTCCCCTCTCATTTCCAATCAGATCGCGGAGGGCGACGCTCTGTCGTCGCCTGGATGGCGCTGACGGAGCAGCGCCCTCCGGGGTTAAATTCCACCGCCCACCTGAGTAGTTACCATTTTCGGCTGATCAGCATTCGGCATTCGGCATTCGACATTCGGCATTCTGCGCTCCCCTCACTCCGTCCAAAGTTGAATCGCGTTGCCGAAACGGCCTTTGACCGATTCGTGCCCGCCCTCCAAGCGCCGTCCGATGAGTTCGCCTTCGAGCGTTCGCTCCTTGGATATCGCGATGACATCGGGATCGCCTTCCTCGCAGTGATCGAGCAGCAGCGTCGTGGCATCCTTCTTGGGCGCGGCCTGCCAGCCTTTGGCGATTTCCTCCGCAGTCCGGGCAATTGAGGAAATGCGAATTTCGTCAATGATGATCGCGCTATAACCGCGTCCGATCTCGATTCGGCCATCCGTCAAATCGCCGACCAACGGCCCTTCCACGGTCACCTCCGCCGGTATGTCGTATTCGTGACCGCGCTTGTTTCCTTTTCCGCCCGCCGTGCCATCCGCATAAACGCTGCGTTTCCGGCCGCTCCAGGTCCATGCGAGATGATGAAATTCGCCGGGCTTCCACGCCAGCGGAGGAGACCAGACGTACGAATGATTGAGCTTTCCGTAACCGACTTGCGCGATGGCCTTGCCCCAATGGATGTAATTGAGAATATAATGCGCATTTTGATCGGGAAAAATCAGGTCAAAGGGGCAGGCGGCCAGTTCCTTGCTCGCGGCGCCCATGTCCAATCCGTTGATCAACCACAACTCCACCGTGCCTTCGTCCAGTTCGATGTTGCCGCGCGCAGGATAGATCAGGTTCCCGTATTTCCGGCCCGCGGCATTGGCGTTGAGGACGGTGGCGAGCAGCAAGGCGCAAGCTATTAGCGACAAGCAGTGGCCAGTCATCAGTGACCAGTGATCAGTGATCAGTGGCCGCTGTAGTTTTAGCGCAGGCTGAAATCGTGAATCGTTCATGGTGGGATGCTGATTACTGATTACTGGTTCTCGCCTTCTTCATTTCTTTTCGCTTCGGCCCAGCCGCTCCCAGGTTGTTCTCAGATAGGCCGCCGACTCGGCAATATGATCGAAATGATCCACCCGGCCTCCGTATTCGATGCTGAACCAGGCGTCAAAGCCTGACTTCTTGATGATTGCCAGGACCGCCTGGATATCAATCTCGCCCTGATTGATGGGAATGGCCCGCTCCAGTTTGCGTCCCGTCCTGTCTTGGTCCCATCCGTCGGGGTGATAGACAAAGTTGTCAATGTGGTAGCAGGCCGCATAAGGCGTGAGTCGTTCCACGAACCGGAGCGGATCCATCCCGTAACGGAAAGGCGGTTTGATCTCACAATTGAGCCGCAGCCCATCGTTCGCGTCATGGGCAAGATCCCCCTGCCTGCCACCCCCCCGGGGTGGGGAAAGGGGAAGAGCGTTGCAAAGAAGAATCAGTTCATCGGTCGTCTCGTGGTGGTTCTCCAGCAGCAACGGAATGCCGGCGGCCTTTGTCAGCGACAGCATCCAACGCAGTCCCGACAAGACGTTTTCCATCACGCGCTTCTGAAACAGTTCGCCCGGCGTTTTCGTGCCCGTCAAGACCCTGAAAAACATCGCCTTGAAATATACCGCTTGCTCCAGGAGGAACTTGAGACGCTCCATTTCTTTTGATGGGATCGTCTCGGCGCGAAAATCCGTGTGAGTCACGAACATGACGATTTTCAACCCCAAGTCGTTGTGCAGCACGCGAAACGGCCGGCTTTCGGCCTGACGTTCAGGCGCGCCAAATAGCGAACCTTCGTTGTCAATTAAATCCATGCCGTCGAGATGCTGGGCCGCAAAGGAAAACCCCTTCCGATAAATTGCGTCCGAGTGCCGGCAGTGGGAGAGGATTCCCCAGGGTAACGATGAAATTTTCATTTTGTCTCCTGCTTTCTTATTCATCAGCCACTGATCACTGATCACTGGTTACTGATAACTGGTTCTTGCCAAGGCCATTGCCGGCGTCTGCTTGCGCTTGGGCGAGGCTTTTTGCGATCATACGAGGCGAGATGGCGGAAGGCGGCCTGGATATTTTTCGTTGGCACTTCCACACCCGTGACGTTGCTGTAAAAAAGGAACATGCCCTTGCCGCCGTCGGTCACGTCGAGGAAATACTCCACTTCCGCGATCACATCCGCAGTCGTCCCAAACGGCAGCGTGCGCGAGACCGACAAACCCATGAAAAACAGCGGAGCTATTCCACGGGCAACCAGGCGTTCCTTCAGCACGCAAGGGTCCACGCCGCATTCATACTGAAACCCCTGAAAACCCGAGAATCCCGCCGCGATCATGTCGTCCACCAGCGGCATCACGTTTCCATCGCAATGACCGATAATGCGGATTCCCGCCTCGACAAACGGTTCCAACGAGGTCTTCGCATGCGGCCAGTAGTGTTTGCGCAGAAACGACGGCGAGCACATCGGCCCCTGATTGAGACATAGGTCGTGGCCGCAGAAAAGGATCGGGAGCACTTCGTACTCCTTCATCAGTCGCACGATAATGCGGTTTCGTTCGCGGGACAGAAACCCGTCTTCCCAGTAGATTCTGCCGACCGCTTCCGGGTAAAGCGCCGTGGCGGCAAGGAACGCCTGGTAGCCGTACTGGAAATAGAGCGAGAAATTGGCGGGCGCTTCCCAGAGGGTGGTGATCCATTCGAGGCCGTCCAGTTTGGAAAGATGCGATTCGAAGAATTCGCGGTATTTCTTCTCAGCTTCAATGGGATCGAACCTGGCCAGCGCCTCACGTTCGGTGTCGGGAATCGCATCGGCCCGCTCTTTCAGCGCCTCGGGCTCGATGTTCTCGAAGTGGCTTTCCTGCAACGAACCGCTGCGCACCGAGTGAACATCCGTCGGCACGATCGGCATCACCACGGCATCCACGCCCAGCGCCTGGTTGGCGCGGACGACCCCGCGGAACGGGTCCTGGAGGTATTCCGCGACGTTGATCCCCGCGAGCGTCGCCAGGTTTTTCACGCCGAGATTCCATCCGCCGATCATCGGGACGCGGTCCGTCGCGTCGCCGTGGATTTGATTGAGCAAGCGTTGTTTTCGCGTCATGGTCTTTTTTTGTAACTGCTCAGGTTGGCAGGTTCACGG
>JACQHZ010000398.1 GCA_016198745.1 Verrucomicrobiota bacterium | reverse complement strand
TCCAACCTGAGACAGATCGGCGTGGCGTACGGGTTGTACACGCAGGATAACGACGGCTGGGCGCCGCCCGCTCAGGACCCTGGTTTGTGGCTGAATAAGAATTTTTGGTTTGGGAAGGTGGGCGCCTATGCGAATCGGAACAAGGGTATTTTTGTCAATTGCCGCGCGGCAAAGGACAGATCCTTTGATCCTGCATTTTCTTTTGACGATGGAGGAGATTATGCGCGGCTGGCCTACGGCGTAAATATAAGAATCCACTGGAACGCAGAGAAAACCGACAGCGTGGTCAGACAGCCCAGTCAACAGATTTTGTGCGGCGAGAGTTCCTGGGCACAAGACGGCGGGCCGCCCGGCAGCCGGGGGTGTTACCTAAGCTATGCCACCCATCTCCCTGACTTTCGGCACAGCGGCGATAAAAAGGCCGCTTTTGTATTTCATGATCTGCATGTGGAACTGCTCGGAGCAGAAGTCCTCACCGATTATGACAAATGGGAGAAGTCTCCCTAACAAATCCAACCTCGAGAACCTATGAAACTTACCATGTCATTCGCAATCATCGCAAGCGTCGCGCTTTCTTGGGCGTTTTCCGAGCGCGCATGGCTCCGAGCGGAAGCAGGGAAAGGCGTCCAGGTGAAATGTCCCTTGATCAATGCCGGCCTGGAGGAATTCCCGGGCGAAGAATTGGTGGGCTGGAAAGTGGCGAACGAGATCGTTTATCCCGGCAAAGTGGAAATGGTCGAGGAAAAGACGCTGAAACCACATTCCGGCAAGTATTGCCTGGCTATCACCGCGGGGCCGAAAAAGACCGCCGACGGCGCGTTGCGCGTCATGGTCAGCAACGCCGCCAATATCCCGGCAAAAAACGGCGACTCCTTCGCTGTCCGCATTTGGGCCAGGAGCAACAGTGATTGTACAGTGGGCGTTAACCTGACGCAGTACACGGATTCCAAGCGGTGGGTTGGCGGGGTGTGGCCGGTGTTCAAGAAGAGGCTGACCGCTGAATGGCAGGAATTGGACGGCACGGCCACGATCAAGGGCGCCAACTCAGAGACCGGGCAACCGGCCGAGGTTGACCACATTGTGTTCGCGGTGGACGTGATCGGCGAGCCGGGCGCGGACCAAGTGATCGTTGACGTTGACGATGCGGAAATCGAACACCGCTAGTCCCCATGAAAGCGACAAACCGTTCCAATAATAAACGCAAGCTTCGCGTGGCTGCGGTGCAGATGGAAAGCCGCGCGAACGACAAGGAGGCCAACTTCGTCAAGATCGAAGCGTTCGTGAAGCAGGCGTTGAAAAGAGGCGTGGAGTTGATTGTATTTCCCGAATGCTGCATTACGGGCTACTGGTTTATTCGCAATCTCACGCCGAAACAGTTGCAGGAGCTTGCCGAGCCTGTTTTTGAAGGACCGAGCACGCAGCGGCTGCTCAAGTTGTCCAAAGAATCCGGCCTGACCATTGGCGCCGGATGGATCGAGGCCGGAGCCAAGGGTGTGTTCCACAACAGCTACGTTGTCGCCATGCCCAATGGCAAGGCGCGACGCCATCGGAAGCTGCACGCATTCGAGCATTCGCTGGTGCGGAGCGGATCGGAGCACACCGTTTTCGATACGCCGCATGGCTTCCGGGTCGGCGTCCTCATCTGTTACGACAACAACATCAATGAGAACGGTCGGATCACCGCGTTACAGGGCGCGGAGATCATCCTCGCGCCGCACCAGACGGGCGGTTGCCGCACGAAGAACCCGCATTTGATGGGGCTGATCGACCGAAAGCTGTGGGATAATCGGCGCAGAAATCCACGGGCAATCGAACGCGAGTTTCGCGGCGATAAAGGCCGCGCCTGGTTGATGCGCTGGCTGCCGAGTCGCGCTCATGATAACGGCGTATTCTTAATCTTTGCCAACGGAGTCGGCGTGGACGACGATGAGATTCGTACGGGTAATGCCATGATCCTCGACCCTTACGGGCGGATTCTGACTGAGACGTGGAAGGCTGACGATGCGATGGTGGTAGCCGATTTGGACCGTTCGTTGTTGGAGCACGCCACCGGTAAAGAGTGGATCCGGGCCAGACGGCCCGAACTCTACGGCCCGCTGACTGTGCCCACCGGCCTCGAACGGGATGTTCACGATCTCAAGTTCGAAGAATGATGGAGGAAGCCGGACGGCTACCATGAGCGCATTACCACAAAACGCGGATATTTGGGTGTTGGCGGGTCAGTCGAATATGGCTGGCGCGGGGCGAGGCGAAGCCTACGACAGCCCCTCGGAGAAAGTGTGGCTTTTCACGCTGCGGGATCAGTGGAAAATTGCCGAGGAACCGTTCGGTCTGGATCGCTACGACGCGATAGACGAAGCGTTCGCCATCATGCGCGGCGAATTCAATCTGCATCGCGCCGACCCGGCCTATCGCACCCAACGCGCCGAGGTTTCTCCCGCTGAATGGCAGGGTGCGCGCGCAGGCGCGGGACTCGGATTGCCGTTCGGAAAGGCAATGGCCGAGCATACCGGCAGACCGGTCGGCCTCGTGTATTGCGCCAAAGGCGACACGCGCATGGAGGAGTGGGTCCCCGATTACGCGGGGCATCCTTACATGGCGCTTTACCGCGCCACCCTTCGGCGCATCCAAGCGGCGGGTCGTCCCATAACCGGCATATTGTGGTATCAGGGCGAATCGGATACATTCGACGGCAAAGTGCAGCTTTACGTGGACCGGATGAAAAAGCTTGTGGCGGCCCTTCGTCTGGACCTTGGACAGCCTCACCTGCCGTTTTTTTACGTTCAGATTGCCGCGTGTGTCGGGCAGACCAAGGAAGAACTGCCGGATTGGAACCTGATCCAGGAGTTGCAGAGGAAATTGGAACCCGACCTGATGCCGGGCGGTATGTGCGTCGCCATTGATCTGCCGTTATGTGACGGGATTCACTTGGCAACCCGCGCGCAGCACCGGTTGGGGAGACGGTTGGCGCGCTTGGTTCGACGGCAGGTCTATGGCGACGGTTCGCTCGAAATCGGCCCGCGACCCCTGGCCATCCAACGGGATGCATCGGACCCTTGTCTCTTGCGCATCCAATTTGACCACGTCAATGGACGGCTGTTGCCGGAGGATCGCGTGGCGGGTTTTACGGTTGGTGAAGCCGGTCGAACGCGAAATCTGGTCTGTGGCGCCACGGTGTCGGCGCAGTCGCCAACCACGGTGGAGGTTCGGACGTATGGTCCGATACCGCCCAACAGTGCGGTATGGTATGGCCAAGGCATGGCGCCGTTCTGCAATCTTGTGGACGCGGCGGATATGGCCGCGCCAGTCTTTGGCCCATGGAACGTATGATGACAAAAGTGAGCCTTTTGCAAAACTCTGCCCTGAACCGGTCGCGACGGAGCGCGACCCTCCCAAACTTCCAGAAATCCCCACGGGAGGGCAACGCTCCGTCGTTGCCTTTCGGGGTTTTGCAAGAGGCTCAGGTGTCAAGTTTTTGGCCCAAGAAAGTAGGACCGGCCTCTTGCCGGTCATTTCTGCGCGCGGTGATGGTTTGCCTTGGCGCATTTCTCAATCTGTTCGGCGGTCCGTTGGCCAACGGCGAAGAAAGCGCCGGCGCGCTCAAGGTCTGGTGCGAGCCGGTCGATGGGAATATTTTTTGGAACAATGGCCAGCGCGTGTTTCACACGATCAAGGACAGCCCGACCAGCTTGACGTTCGTTTTCCATGATAATCAGGGCGTGACGATCGCCAACGACGCCGCGTTGGTGATTGAAACGCCCGAAACGGTGAGCATCCCCGAAGTCATGGGGATGTGGTATCTTTCCTCCGGAAATATGGCCACCGAGGTGTTGACGCCCGAATCAACACCCATCGAACGGGAGGGAGGCAAGTATATCCGGCGTCGTGTGCGGCTCAAGGATTTGCTGACCAAACCTCAGCCGCCCTGGGCGAAACAGGGGCCTTCGATCACGGTTTGTTTTGAAATTGCCGACGGAGACGCGCGTGGCGTCCACCCGTGTTATTACCATGTCGAAAACGGAAGCGGCGTCGGGGCGGAAAAGCCGATCCTGCTGAAGGGACTGCCCGCCATGGCGAAAACCGCCAACCCCAAGCGTTTCAAGGGGAGCATGTTTGGGCGGGTGGTCGATATCAATTGGCGCTCGCCGGAGCTGCTTGCGAAAGCGTTGGGCAAATATGAGGAGGCGAATATTGCCAGCCGGGACCCGGCTTTTACGACCGATGGCGCGCATGCGGCCCGGGTGGATGGCCTCATGCGCGAACGCGGCTGGCGACTGTCCGGCGCGCTTTACCTGAATCCGCTGATGGTTCCGCAGAGCTGGATCGGCGACATCAAGCTGCGACATGCGGTCGGGACCGACGGCAAACCGTTTGGCGCAGGTCAACACAGCGCCAGCGGCGAGTCGCTTGATCGGTTGTTGTGTCCGGCCTACGTGCTCCACGATCCGGATTTCCGCGCGGCTTACAAAAAAGTCACCGCCGAACATCTGGCGCGCGTTCGCGACGGCGAAATCATCTGGATTGACATCGAACCCTTCAAATCCCCCGAAGCCGCCTGTTTTTGCAAAGAATGCCTGGCGAATTTCTCCAAGCATTCCGGCATCGCGACAGAGGAACTCGCGGACCCGAAGGTGGCGCTTTCAAAATTCCGCAAGGAATGGGTGCAATACCAAACCCGCGTGGAAACGGAGAGCATCGGGCTTGACGTGCAACTGATCCGGGAAATCCTTCCCAAGAGCAAGATCGGGATTTACGATTACGCCCTGCCCTACCACAAACCGGACGAGGTGGATTCCTTTTTCGCCGGCTGCCGTCTCGATCCCCGCCTGCTCGATCAGCACGTGGACATGCACGGCTTGTGCTTTTACAGTCTCCATAAAAAACGCGCGATGGAACTGATGGACATCAACGTCAAAACCCTGAAAAAAGATGTCTGGATGTATCCGTCCATTGCCCGATGCGTCGGCGCGGAAGCGTTCTACACCGATCTGGACGCCACGATATCGCCGGATGACTTTCGCCTCAAGCTGCTGGCGGCCGCCGCCAGCGGCGCAAAAGGGATGGTGATTTATCCGGGGGAATACCTGGACGGCATGTTCTTCAAGGCCATCGACCGGGCCATGGCCGAAATCGCCGAGTTGGAGCCGTTCTATTTTGACGGCGCGCGGCGCGATCCGGACCTTTCGGTGAAGGTCGTCAACATGAGCAACGGCGAAAAACATGTCGGGGCGCGCGTCCATCAACTGGGAGAAAAGCTTTTGCTGACCCTGATCAATTTTCACGCGGAAAAAACGGCGGAAATCTCGTTGACCTACCAGGGCGACCAGCGGTCCTTCACCGTTTATGATCCCATCGCGAAAAAGGCGCTGGTCGCGGATGAGGGCGTGAAATGGACCAAGGACCGGTTCAACCGGGATTTTCACTGCCGAATTCCTCCGGTTGACGCCCAGCATCTCGTGATCCGGCCCTATCAGAAGGCGGACGAAAAACTGGAACGCGTGAAGGCGTCGGCCAGACTCGGCGGGCCGGGCGAGTCGCAGGGCGCATCCTTGCGCGCAAGGCTGCAAACGAAAGAAACCGAGCTAAAGGTCAAACTGGCCGGCCAAAAAGTCCGGAAGATGTCGCTGCACAACCTGACGATCACGCCGGAGGGCGCGCAGCTTCTGGTCGAATCGCCGCTGCAAAAAATCTGGATTGCGCCGAAAGGCGGCGCGCGCATCGTCAAATGGCAGATGAAAAAAACTGGCGGGTTCATTTGCCCGAATGCGCAACAAGGACAACACGGCGAAAAAGCCGAAGATTTATGCTGGGACCTTTTCTGGCAGCCGAAGGCGTGGCGCTGGAAAGACAACGGCAACGCGGAATATCAAGTGGTGTCGGCCAGCATCGCGGATGAAGGAACGGCGGTCCTCACGCTGGGCGTTCTCAGGAAAGATGAAGAGATTTACCTGGAAAAGACCTTTCTGATTCCGGAGAGCAAAGCATCCATCGAGGTCAAGTATGCCTTGGTGAATCTGTCCGAGAATCCGCAAACCATCAGCTTGTGGTCGCACAACTGTCCGAAAATGGGATTGAATGAATCCGTTGGAGAACGGTTGGTTTTTCAGGCGCCGACGAAAAAGGGGCTGGAAACTCTCGCCCAAGGCGAGGGCGAGTTTGTGTTCACAACACCGGGGGTGACTCCGGACCAAAGCGGGTTTGAACCGGAAAAAATCAGGGGGGTGGTGACGAACGGAAGCGTGGTCGCGGCGGTTGACGGCCAGGGACGCAGCGTGAGGGCGGATTTGGAATTCGACAAACTGATGCAATTTTATTTCTTCATGGCCAAGGAGGTCGCCACGCTGGAATGGATGTACAAACCAACCACCTTGCCGCCGCTGGAGGAGTGGGAAACCCGCTTCACCCTGACGGTCTCAGAAAAGCAACCATGAAAAAATTCTCCAATTCCCGACGTTCGCCGTTTGCGAGGAACGCATCGTGGATCAATACGTCGAGGCAATCGAGAAGGTCTGGAGAAATTTGAACCGCTTGGCGGTTTAATTTATCGCTATGGTAACTATGGTAACTACTCAGGCCATTCCCGCGAGAGCGGTCCCCAGTCCGGACTTGGGGGCAGTTCGTTCAACCCCGGTCTGTGCGCCGCTGGATTCCTCCCGCCACGGCGGGACGGGAATGACCGCAGGCGAAAGGATGACCTGAGTAGCTACCAATCTTCATGCTTTTTCAACCGTTGAACCGTTGAACCGCTGAACCGTGAACCTGAGTAGTCACATGAAATATTCCTTTATGTCGTTTTCTTTTCCGAAGCTGAACCTTGACGAGCTGCTCGCCGCCGCCCGGCGCTTGCATTATGACGGCCTGGAACCGCGTTGCGCCAGCCAGCATGGCCACGGAATTGAGTTGGAAGCCGGCGCGCAGCAGCGCAAGGAGATGCGGGAAAAAAGCGCCCAAAGCGGCATTGAATTCTGCTGTTTAGCCACCTCCTGCAAGTATTGTGATCCTTCAACTTTCCAGGCGCAAATTGACGATACCTTGCGTTACATTGATCTCGCCGCGGATATCGGCGCCGCGCGCCTCCGGGTTTTCGGGGGAACACTTGCAACCGGCGTCAACCGCGAGCAGGGGATTGACCTGGTTGCAAAAGCCATGCGCGCGGTGGCGGCGCATGCCCAGGATCGCGGGGTCGCCGTTTGTGTGGAAAGTCATGATGATTGGATTGATCCCCAATTCTTGCGGGCGCTCATGCTACGGGTGGATCATCCTTCGATTGCCATTAATTGGGACTTTATGCATACGCAGCGCCACGGGAGCAGCCCTGAGGAAGCGTTCCGCGCGCTTGGGCTTTGGGTCAAGCACGTCCATTTCCATGATGGCTTGAACAACCCCGGCAAATTAGAACTGACGCCGCTCGGCAAGGGCGTTTGCCGGCCGGAAAAAGTGATTTCACTCCTGGCGCGTTCCCATTACGACGGTTATTTGAGCGGCGAATGGTTTGGCCTGGATAATGACGAGGTTTTTATTGCCGGCGAACTTGCCGCCGCCAAAGAGTTTGAGCGCCTTTGAATTGAGCCGTTGTGAAAATTATTAGCGAAGCATTTGACCCGGCAGCAAGGCTCACTGAATGGCGAGAAAGTGAAACGGGCCTTACGGTTGGCGTCTTCTCTTCCCGCCCTTTTCAAGGAAGCATCCTGTTCAAACATGAGACGCCGCTGGAGTTGGTTCGGACGGACCGGATCACGGCCGATCTTGTCTATGGCAACGACCGCTACGGACACACCGTGTGGAAACTGACGCTGAGCGGCAAAGGGAACGGAAAGCCAGGAAGGGTTGCGCTTCGTATGATTCCACCTCCGCCGGCGCCCCTCTTTTACACGAGGGAAGATTTTGACAAGTTTCGTCAACACTTTGACAAACGGCCTTCACGTTTCCCGGATAATTCCCTGGCCGCATTTACCGCCTGGCAGGAGGAGTATCGTCAAAGGCTCTGGGCCTGGTTAATGGGCGGTTCGCGTCCCGAGGTGGTGGCGCCTGAAACCAAGTGGGCGCCGCTGCGAGAACGGGACCATTTTTACATTGAGCGGATGCTATACACTTCACGACCGGGAAGAACCGTCGATGCGTTGCTGGCCTTGCCCAGGGAAGCGAGGAACAAACCTGTGCCAGTGATCCTGGCATTACACGGACACGAGGCGACATGGGGTCAGGCGGCGCTGGAAGCCTTTGATCTGGGACACGCGGATGATTTCTGCCATTACTTTGCCAGCAACGGTTTTGCCGTGCTAGAGACACCAACCATGGATCATCGGCTTCAGAACGAAAACTGGACGTTGTATGGGGAATGGGTCTGGGATGCAATTGCCGGTCTCAATGCGATTACTGAACGGCCAGAAATAGACCGGACGCGTGTCGGGGTGATCGGCCTCAGCACTGGCGCACTACTGGCAGAGCTGGTCGCTGCGCTGGACAAACGACCATGCGGCGCTGTAATCGCAGGCATTTTCAGCACCCGGAATCATTTTCGGAGGCGCATTCGTATTCCTCCACATTGTGATTGCGGTTTCTCAAAATGCCTTGCGCCACACATTGAACAATGCGATGTTGCCGCGCTCGCCGTTCCCAAGACCATGCAAATCCAACATGGCAAACAGGATCATTGCTTCTGTCCAGGAGCCGATCCGTCCCATCTGAAACTTGACTGGAATACGGGGGTAATGCCGCCGGAAGAGTTTGATGCAGCGGTGGAGGAAGTCAAACGCGCCTATAAGATTGCAGGAGCAACGGATCGCTTTTCGACCCACATTCATCCAGGCGGCCATGCGGTTGACAATGTTGCGGCATTGGAATGGATATCCAAGGCTGTTCGCGCGGGCGGAGAGGGAGAATAAATTCCGCAAGATTGGCAAAAAGAAATAACATCAAAGTGTCAGGCCACGATTTCTTAAATTTTGAAAAGAGGTCTGGGTTTTATGATTTGGTTTGTCTTTTTTTCCTGTTTTGAGACTTGGAAAGAGCATGAAAAATGAAACAACCAACGAAATGGAGCCCATAGATGTTCGCGAGATCGAAGTCCGCGGCCTGATCGGGAGCCGCCTGGACCTGACCTGGCGGAATAATCTTCTGGCGCTGGACTGGGAGAATGACTTCCTTGCCCCGTTCCGCGAAAAGAAGGGGAACGGCGGGGAATACGTCGGGCTGGGCAAAACGGTGGATGGACTGGTGCGATTCGCCGCACACACGTCGGAGCCGAAGCTGCTGGAATTGCGCAAACAGGTGCTCGTTGCGCTCATTGGCGCGCAGGAAACCGATGGGTATCTCGGCGCCTACCAAGTGGAGCAGCGCATCACGAAGCTGTGGGACGTACACGAGCAATCTCATCTCTTGTTCGCGTTGGTGTCCGACTGGCAATACTTCCATGACAAGCAGTCGTTGAATGCCGCGCAAAAACTTGGCAATCACCTTGTCGCGGTTCTCTCCGCAATGCCGCTGGCAGCAATCGGCAATGAAGTCTGCCTTGAGTTGGCCACGCTGGGGCTTGATCGTGCGTTGCTCGCGCTGTATCGAGTGACGAAGAACAGCCGCTACCTCGATTTCTGCCTGAATGTTTTGAAGCTGGTTGAATGGAATCTGCCCATCGTCGAGGGCCGCCATGGGAAGATTGAAGGCCACGCCTACGTCTATTTCACCAAATGCCTGGCGCAGCTCGATCTGTATGAACTCACGGGCGACCCGCGTTTGATGGCGCAGACTCACGGCGCGCTGGAGTATCTGCGCCGCAAGGGTGGGCTGGTGATCACGGGTTCGTGCGGTCAGACCGAGTGCTGGCATTCCGACCAGAATGGCACGGGCGACCTGGGGGAAACGTGCGCCACTGCTTATCTGATTCGGCTGCTGCACCGGTTGATGCAACTGGAAGGCAAAAGCGTGTATGGCGATTGGATGGAACGGACGATCTACAATGCGCTTTTCGCCGCTCAATCGCCCGACGGACGGAGGCTTCGCTATTATGCTCCGTTCGAGGGCAAGCGCGTTTATTGGAACAAGGACACCTACTGTTGCCCCGGCAACTTCCGCCGGATCATGTCCGAGTTGCCGGAAATGATCTTCTACAAACAGGCGGGCGGCCTGGTCGTCAACCTTTACACCGCCTGCACACTGAAGACCGAAATCGCGACGGACCTGCGCCTGGAGGTTTGTCAGGATACGGACTATCCGAATTCAGGCAAAGTGCGCGTGCGCATTAATCCCTCGAAGGCGGCGCGGTTCCCGGTCCGTTTGCGCATTCCAAGCTGGTGTCGAACGCGCCGTGTGAAGGTAAATGATCGTTCTGTTTCAGCGCCGTTCAGGAACGGATTTGTAACGCTGGTTCGTCAGTGGAAGACAGGCGACACCATCGCTCTCGAAATGGACATGCCGTGGCGTTTCATCCGGGGATTCGGGAAGCAACAAGGGCGGGCTGCCGTGATGCGCGGCCCCATTCTATTCTGTCTGAACCCGGGTCGCAACCAGGCGTTGGCCGGCCACGACCTCAAGGCGATCACCCTTGATCCGGCAACCCTTCAACCGCCGGCGGCAGACCACGCGCTCAGGCCCAATGGCCAGGTCTGTCGTCTCAAGGCATTCATTCAGCCTTCGACCTTCAGCGACGTGGTGTTGACGGAGTTTCCGGACCCCGGCGGTGAAGCAACCTATTTCCAGGTTTCAAATCCGGCCGCCGCCGTCGAGGATGGATTGCTGGACGACCGCCTGATCAACGTGTGAAAAATGCGGGTAAAAGTGTTGCCCGATTCGCGGCAAGCGGATATTTCATTGCGGATGAATCCGGCTTATCTGTTGCGGCGGGTGATTCTGGAGGATCGCTGGGAATCCCAGCTTGCCGAGCTGGTCGCTCTGTGCCGGCGGGTCGGGATCGAGGATGTGTTGTTGATGGAACAATCCCATCAACTCCTTATGACGCCTTATCCGTTGGACAAACACCGGCGCATGGCGGCCATCTACGTCAAGATGGCTGAAGAACTTCGGCGGCATGGAATCATTTTCAGCGTCAATCTCGCCACCCTGGTCGGTCATGCGGACGCCAAAGTGGATGCCGCCATGACGCTTCCATTCCAGAAATTTGTCGGCGAGAATCTTCGCGAGGCGCATGCGTGTTGCTGCATCCTGGACGATGCCTGGCAGGATTACGCGGCGATGGTTTGCGCCTTCTATGCAGCGGCGAAGCCGGACAAGATGTACATTGACGATGATTTTCGAAGCCTGAATCACCACACGATGTTCGGTTGTTTCTGCCCGATCCATGCGGCCCGGACGGCGGAGGCGGCGGGAATCGCCCTGACACCGGAGCGCCTGCTTCAACATGTCTGCGGCCCCAGCGGCCAGGATCAACAGGTCCGCAGCGCCTGGATGCGGATTAATTTCCAGGGACAACTTCAGGCGGCCCGAAAGATGCGTCTGGCCGCGGAGCAGGTCAGTCCCGCGACCCGTCTGGGGCTGATGAATTCCGGCGAACCCGCGCATTCGGTTCAGGGACGCGACATGGTTGCGCTGCTGCGGGAATTTTCCGGTCCGAATCGGCGCCCGCTTTCGCGTCCCGCCGGAGGCGCTTATTCGGACGCCATTCACGATGGGATTTTTGTCAGTCATCAAACCATGGCGTTGAGCGTCCGCGAGGCGGGGACTGACGCCCAGATTACCAGCGAGGTCGAGAATTGGCCGCACACGCGCTTCACCAAGGGCTTGCGCAGCACGCGATTGCAAATGGAACTGCACGCGCTGGCGGGCGCGGAGGGGTTCACTCTCAACCTCTACGATTATCTGGCCACGCCTTTCGCCCAGGAGCCGGCGTTTGAAAGATTGCTGGTCGAAATCAAAGAACGCCTGCGGCGAATCCAGGAGGCGCGGGAAGGCAAGGTCGCCAAGGGATTCGGACTTCCCTGGCGCAAGGACTTCGCCGAATTCCATTTCAGCCGTCGCGCGAACATTGCCGATCTCATGCCGGATCGAAGGCTGGACTGTCTCCTGGCACAATTCGGCCTGCCGACCCAGTTTGCGTCGGCTTGCGGAAACGCCATTCTTGGCGACGATGTGCAAGCGTATTCCGATCAGGACATGGATGCGTTTCTTTGCGGCGGCCTGATGCTCGACGCCCCCGCCGTTGAGCACTTGTGTCGCCGCGGTTATGGCAATTTGCTGGGGTGTCGTGTTGCCGGAACGCTTCCGCGCGCGGCTGCAGAACGGCTTGCCGCGCATGATTTCTGCGGCTCCTTTGCGGGCAACAACCTGCTCACGAACTGGTTCCGCCTGGAGCCGCAAGGAAAATTTGTCGCGCGCCTGGAACTGATGCCGGGCGCCGTCAGCGTTTCCACTCTGCTCGATCTGGAGATGCGGGAACTGGCGCCCGGGACTGTGCTCTTTGAAAATGCCCGCGGCGGGCGCGTGGCGGTGTTCGCTGCGCCGTTGGACGCCTGGTCCTGGTTGCATCGCGGAAGGGCCTATCTGGCGGGTAAAATCGTGAATTGGCTGATGCGCGATCAACTTCCCTTGTGGATCGAGGATTGTCCGAATGTCGGACCTTTTTACTACGAGAATTCACAAAACGGCGAAGGGTTGTTGGGGATCGTCAACGGAAGCCTGGACCCTGTCCGTTTGAACGTTCATACCGGCCTCAAGTTCACGGAGCTTTTCACCGGCAAACCTGCAGATCCGGATCACATGGTGCTGGAAGGTTTGGGGCTTCACTTTTATCTTACAACCCGTTCTTGATCCGGGTGGAGAACCATGCGCGCTTTTCAACTGACCGGTCCCAACCACGGCCGTTACATTGAAATGGATCGGCCTGCGCCAAAGGAAGATGAACTCCTGATCCGCGTTCATGCGGTTGATGGCGGCGGGGAAAATCCAGGCGAAACCGCTGGTGACGCATGTCTTCGATCTGGAGGAAGCGCCCCGGGCGTTTGAAATCCAGCAAACCCAGCCCGATCATCGCATCAAAATCCAATTGCGCCCTCACGATTAAGGTGCAATCGAATGGAGCGGCGCGGAAGAAGCGCCGCATTCAGCGCATCGAGTTGTGTCTCCGCCTTTGGTCCTATTTCAACGAACGCGGCTCTCGTCCAGGGTGACGATGGCGTTCGCTTAGAGTTCGGGCGTGAATTGCTGAGTAGTTTCACGCTGCCGAGAGGGGGACTTCCAGTTCTTCGACGCGCCAGGCTGCATAGGCGAGGGCCTGATCAATGTCAGCCGCTTCCAGGTACGGATAAAGCCGCAGGATGTCCGCCCGGGTCTTTTCCGCCGCCACCAGAGCCACGAGGGCGCCCACGGTGACGCGCAGGCCGCGAATGCACGGTTTACCTCCCATGACTCCCGGATCGAGGGTGATGCGTTCGAGGTTCTTCATGGTATTAGCCCGCATATTTCACAAGTTCTGACTTGTGAAATATGCG
>JACQHZ010000401.1 GCA_016198745.1 Verrucomicrobiota bacterium | reverse complement strand
CTGCGGGGGCTCTCCTCCTTCTTCCCGAACGTCACGATAACCGAGGGAAAACACCCTCTTTCCCTCGTTATCCGTGCAAAAAAACGCCCGCTTCTCCATCAATTTCCAAGTCGAGTCTCACAGGCCGCTCCGACAAAGGTCTCCAAGTAAGCATTGCGCAAGTGGATAGTCCTGCTCAGCCGCTTTTCGGAGCCAATTTCCCGCCTCCGTATGATCCCCGGGAACGCCTTTGACTTCACTCAAGCTAAAATGCCCAAGAGCGAAACACGTCCATCCAAGATTGCATTGCCCCATGGCAAGCCCTTGTTCAGCCGATTTTCGATACCACTTGATCGCTTCGGTCCAGTCCTGGGTGACTCCTTTGCCATTGGCATACCGCTCACCCAGTTCGTTTTGGGCGACTGGATCGCCCTTTTCGGATTTGGTTTTGAGGTCGGTGAGGTTTGAATGGGTGATGGTTTCGCAGCCAACCAACGCCGCCCCGACCAGCAAAAGAAATGGGAGAGAATCCGACCTGCCCATACTCGTCATGATCCACCCAAGATCGCCGCAAATCCAGTGAAAAGATGGGGAGCGTGTCCCCGGCTCCACCGACATCAAGCAAGTTTCCCCCTGTTCGATGTCCTTAAAACCATCGACAAATCTCTTTTCAATTCCTGGCGAAGCGTCGCCTCAAACCGACGAGAAATGGGAAGGCAATCCCGACATGGCGGGATGAGCCGTCAGGGGCAAAGGGTGGAAACCCTTGGTACTGCAACTCGCCCCCCGCCAATGGGAGGCAGGCGGGAGTCTCGCCCTCCCAAAAAGGCTTGAGAAAACTTGTCATTATCGTCACGATTTTGGCTTAGGAAGGTGGCTGGTATCCAATTTCCTGGCAGAAGTCAGACATGAATGACGAAGCGCGCATGAAAACATCGTCCTCCCAAACAAAAGACAGACCGTCAAAAAATCCTGACGCCCCCATTGCCATCGTCCACGGGACCGCGTTGATCGGCCGGCAACTGGTTTCCGACGCGGTCATTCTCGTGCGCAACGGGAAGATTGAGGCTGCGGAGGCGGCGAAGGAGGCGGCCATCCCGCGCGAGGCGCGGCGGATTGACGCGACGGATTGTTTCGTTGCCCCCGGGTTCATTGACATCCACATCCACGGGTCGGGCGGGTGCCGCGCGGAAGACGACGCGGCGGGCATGGCGCGGCACGTGATCCGCAGCGGCACGACCTGGTTCCTGCCCACGTTCATCTCCAACGAATTCGGCCGTATGCTCGCGGCGATTGATCGCGTCCGTGCATGCGTCGGGCGCGTGAAGGGCGGGGCGGTCATCGGCGGCATTCATCTGGAAGGACCGTTTCTGAATCCCAAATATGGCGCGCAACGGCCCGAAACCAACGTCGAGCCTGAGCTGCAATTGGCGCGACAACTGATCGAGTGCTGCGGCGATTGTCTGCGGCTGGTCACCATCGCGCCCGAACGGTGCGGCGCGCTCGATGCGATTCGCGCGTTCCGCGCCGCTGAGGCGACCGTGTCCATCGGCCATTCCGACGCCACGGAATCGGAATATCTCGCGGGACGCGCCGCGGGGATCACTCACGCAACGCACCTGTTCAACGCCATGCCGCCGCGCTCATGGCCGACCATCCAGACGTACGCAGGCGTGAAAACGGCGGGCATCGAGGAGTTGATCCTGGCTGACGACGGGATCAGCGCCGACATTCTGAGCGATGCAACGGCCGCGCACGTGCATCCGTCGCTCTTGAAGGCAGCGTTGAAATGCAAAGGGGCCGCGAAGCTGTCGTTGATCACCGACGCGATGGTGTCCGCCGGACTTCCCTGCGGCGAACACAAGATGGCCGACGGGCAAAGCGTGTTCACAACGCCGAATGAGGATGTCGCCCGCCTGACCAGCGGCGGTCTCTGCGGCAGCGTCATGACGATGAGCGGCGCGTTGCGCAATTTCCTCAAGCACACCGGCGCGCCGCTGGAGGTCGCGCTGACGATGACAAGCGAGGCTCCCGCGCGGGCGGTGAATGTGTTTGAACGCAAGGGAAGCCTTGCCTCCGGCAAGGATGCGGACCTGGTTCTGCTGGATCGGGATTTGAATGTGCGGAGTGTGATGATTGCCGGACGGATCGAATTTAATCCACAAGGAAGTGATTTTGGATGACGCAATGGGGTCCAGCGTCTAAACAGTGGGGGATGAGCGGTTCACATGTTAAACCATCCGAAACGGTTTGCATCCAGCCGGCGGCTATGGCGCGCGTGTTGTTGATGGGTTACGCCGTGGCGCTGCCGGTTCGGGGAACGGCCGCGTTGCAAGCCGCCCTCCTGCTGATCGCCTTTATGTTGTTGGTGTGGGAGCGAAGAAACGCGCTTGCGGACGCATGGGAAGAGGCTCGATGGGCGCTGGGGCCGTTGCTCGTTTTTTCCATCTGGATGGTGTTGATCTGCGGTTTTTGGCGGGAGCCGCCGTTTTGTCTGGATTGGTTCGCTCCCGCGCGTCCCGCGAATCTCGCGGCCATGGACATCCAGCAGCCGTGGTTCAGCCTGGACCAGTGGCGGCGGGACATCGGACAGCCGATGATCGCGTTGTTGTGCGGTTTCTGGGCGTTTCGTGAGACGCGATGGAAACGATGGTTGTTTGCTGTCTTGATCATCCTTTTGGCCGCCCTGGCGGTAAAGTGCCTCTGTCAGTTTTTTCTTGGCGAGCGCGACGATGGGCGGGGCGGCGGTTCCACCGTGGCCTGGCTGCGAGGCACGTTGGCCGTGCGCGGATTTTCGCGCGACAATATCTTCCTGTCTTATGTGCTGTTTCTGCTGACGCCGGCAATGTTGTGGCTGGCTCTGGAACGGCGGACTGGCTGGCGGGGATGGGCGCGCGCGGGATTTTTGCTGGGGTTGTTTGGTCTGATCTTCCTGAACAAACGCCGGGGCACATGGACGGCGCTTTATGCCGAGTTATTTCTGATCACGCTATGGATGGGCAGGAGGGTGTGGCTGGCGTATCTCCTGGGGACGGTTCTGGTGGCGATGGCCGCATACCAGGTGCGGCCCGAGTGGTTCAATCGCGAATATGACACCGAAAAGAAGGGGCGTCTGGAAATCTTGCGCGACGCGATTCCGCTCCTTCAACAACACCCGTATGTGGGCGTGGGCTTCGGGAAGGATACGGTGGTGAAAAATTACTGGCACAAAATCTATCAGCACGCGCACAACACGTTTGTGAATATCACGCTGGAGACAGGATGGGCCGGACTTGCGCTGTGGCTTTCGGCGCTCGCGGTTTATGCGAAACGCTTTTGGAAGGCGCGAGCGGAGGGGTGGGGGGCGCGGATCGGACTGGCTTTCCTGATCGGTTTTTGTGTCCGCAATCTGACCGATGACATCTGGCTTTCCAGCAACGCGGAGTTGTTCTGGTTTCTCATCGGGGTCTTTCTGCCTCAAAGGAGCGAACGGCGCGATGAAGATTGAAACCATGGATCGGGTTCGTCTTTGGGAACGTCGCGCGTTGATCCTGCTGCTCTACGCGATGCCGCTGCACGAATCATCGAAGAACCTGCTTTGGGGATTGGTTGCGGGTCTTTGGCTGTGGAGATCGCTCGCCGAGAAATGTTCGCCGCAGATGGGTTGTCTGGAATGGAGCGCCCTCGGCTGGCTCGGCGCGGGTCTCTGGGCCACATGTTTTGCGATCGAACCATCGGCAAGCTGGAAGGGATTGTGGGACATGGCGCGCGCCGCCGCGCTGCTTTGGATCGCAAGAACACACCTGCGGGATGAGGATTTTCGTCACACACTTGTGCGGCATCTGGTGTTTTCGACCGCATTGGCATCTGCGATTGCGTGGGTGGACTACGGTTTCGCCATTCTCGAACCAGATCGTTACATCCCGAAGGTGCGGGTCCAACTTCGCTCGGTCGGCCATTTCAACCACAGTGGCACGTATCTGGCAATGGCCTGGATGCTGGCGTTGGCCGGGTGCATCGAAAAAAAGGTGTTTGTCCATTCCTGGATGGGAATCGCCGCAGCGGCGGTGATCGGCCTGGGATTGCTCGGCACCACGGCGCGAACGGCCATCGCCGCAACGTTTCTGATCAGCCTGGGAATCCTGTGGCAAACACGATCACCTCGATGGCTTGGGTTGATGTTGCTGACGGGAGTGGCGCTCATCGTCTTCGGCCTGGTGGCCAGCGCCGGCCTGCGCAGCCGTTTGTTGTTTCGCGGTTCATTCGGCAGCCGCATCACCTTCTGGCAAGCTGCCTGGGAAACGACATGCCAGCGGCCGTGGACGGGAGTCGGCCTTAACAATTTCAAACACATCCCGATTTCTGCAGCAACAGGTTCCGGACGACCCGCCGGCGTGGATCATGCGCACAATCTCTATTTCAACACCCTGGCGCAGGCGGGCATTCCAGGGATCGTCGCTTTGCTGGCATTGTTAACGAGCGCCGCCACCCTGATCTGGAGATGCCGTCCCGGCGCCGCAAAAAACGGGTTGATTTATTGGGGAACGGGCGGCGTCTGGCTGATCCTTGTGCTGGTGGGCATGAGCAGCACGACGCTGCATCATGAAATCGGAATGTTCTTTTTCCTGACCATGGCGCTCGCCGCAGCTTCCCAACCCCGGACCTATATTTAATTCGAAATCCTAAAAACAACATCATTTCAATTCCATCCGTTCCTCTGCATCCATCCTTATGCCGTCCCCAAGGATGGACGGACTCATGATGTCATTTCCATTGCCGAACTCATCCTCCATGTCGAAAAAGAATTGCAAGAGTTATGAAGCACGTGCTTCATCAAAATTGTATTAAGCATGTGACACGTGGTTGGATATCGAATTATTTATGCGCGGCTATATAGCCCCGGCCCCGGTCACGGCGTTGTTTCACGGGAGATAAGACGGACGTAACGCTTGCCGGGCAATTGCCGCACGACATGTTTCATTTCGAGAACCAGCAATGTGGCGGACACGACCGAGGGGGGGAGTTCGCAGACCGCAGTGATGGCATCAATCTCGGCCTCTTCGTCGCCGACGGCGTCAAGCACCGTTTTTTCGGTATCAGTGAGTTTGATGGCCGGTGTTGGAACTGTCTCCCCGCCCGTCTCCGTTTTCCGACCCTTCGGGAGAAGATACGCGAATTCTTCGAGAACATCTTCGACGCACTGGACGAGCTTGGCGCCGTTCTGAATGAGCTTGTGGCAGCCCTGCGCCTGGGGGGAGTCCACACGACCGGGCACCGCGAAAACCTGACGTCCCTGTTCCAACGCGAAGTTCGCGGTGATCAGCGCCCCGCTGTTGATGCCGGCCTCCACGACCAGCGTGCCAAGCGTCATCCCGCTGACGATGCGGTTTCGCATCGGAAAGGTCTGACGGTCCGGCGGTCGAACGAACGGGAACTCGCTGATCACCGCGCCGCCGGCTTCAACGATCTCCTGCGCGAGCCGCGCATTTTCAGCGCGGGCAAGATATTGAAAACCGAAACCGAGGACGGCAACGGTGTGTCCCTTGGCCTGGAGACAGCCGCGATGTGAAGCGCTGTCGATGCCGAGGGCGAGGCCGCTTACGACCGTCATGCCGATGTTGCCGAATTGATACCCGAGTTTGCGCGCTGTCTCCTGTCCGTAATGCGATGGATGCCGCATTCCCACCATCGCCAATGAATTCTTTTCGCCGGCCTCAAGGCGGCCGTGGGTGTACAGGACGAGCGGGGGATCATGGATTTCCTTGAGATGGACGGGATAATCCGGATCCTCCTGATGGATCAGACGCAATCCTGCGCGCTGGATATGTTCCAGTTCCGCCTCCCACGGGATGGACTGACGCCAATCCGAGATGGCTTTCGCGGATTTGGCGCCGACGCCATCCACCGATTTCAGATCGGACAGATTCGCATCAAGAATTGCCTCCGGACTGCCGAACCGCTGCGTGAGCCGGCGCACCGTCACCGGACCGATGTGATCCACCATGTTCAGGATGAGACAAGCCTCGGCGCGCGTCATAGCCCTTCTTGAATGCCCTCAGGGGCGGCGATTTCCAAGCCGGATCTTTCAAGTGATTGCTGTGGAATTTCGTTGGTTAGAAAACTTTCCCCTGATGCAGTTGCTTGAGGAATTCGGCGATGGGCAGCACATCCAAGCCCTCGTAGTGATACGTACGGTCGCCGGTGTAAACCCCGATCATTCGCTCCACGCCAATGCCGGGATTGGCATGCAACTCGCGCATGGGTTTTTCCCATTTCCGATTCCAACGATCCGCCAACTTGACTTCCAGACAAACAACCCGCGGCGGTGAATCGGCGTGCCGTTTGCGGGTTTCGATGATGAAATCAATCTCAACCCCGGCCGCCGTCCGGTAGTAGGCCAGGGGCCTGTGTTTTTGCAGCACTTCATTGAAAACCCGAAGCTCATGAAAGACGAGCGTCTCCAGCGCAAATCCTTTCCAGGAACGATCCGCCGGGTCGCCAAGCAGTCCGGCGGATGACCGGGCGACACCGGCGTCAAACCAGTAGAATTTTGGGTGAGTCCGCTCTCGCACTTTGAGACGCGGCTGATACGCCGGCAGGAAGTGCCCGATCAACGTATCCGATAAAATCGAGAAATAGACGTCCACACTGCTGCGCGGCACCGCCGCTTCACTTGCGATATTCTGGGCGTTGACCGTCTGACCATTCAGCAAACCCGCCACACTCAGAAACCGGACGAACGGAGGCACCATCCTCACGATTCCCTCCTCGCGGATCTCCTCCTTGAGATACGTGTTCACGTAGGCGCGGAGAATGCCCGCTGCATTTTTGCGATCGTTCTGGACAAACGGCAGAAGTCCCCATTCCAGTGAAAACTCGAAGTCAAACCGGCTGCCCATTTCCCCAAAAGAAAGACTTTCCATGTTCAGCGTCAAGGCGCGGCCCGCCAGCAAATTGACGCCGCCGCGCCGCAGTTTTCGTGCTGAAGACCCGCAAAGGGCAAATCTCCACTTTCGCGTTTCCATCAAGCGATGGGTTTCATCGAGAAGCGCAGGAATCTTTTGAATCTCATCAAGCACCACCCACGATTCCGCCGGTCGATTCCCCACCAAGGCTTCCAACACATGGGGATTCCGCATGAGTTCCAGGGATAGGGAGGCATCCAAAAGATCCACGAAGAATGCCTCACGCAGATGTTCCTTCAACCAAGTGCTCTTGCCCACGCCGCGCGGGCCGAAAAGAAAGAAGGAACGGTCCGGAACCTTGAGCAACCGCTTGACATGGCCTTTCATGATGAAGCAGTTCTACATTGCACTTGTAATAACGCAATGCAAATTTACATCCATATTAGATATTCGCAAGGCTTCATCATTCCATGCGGCAGATCATGCGCAATGACAACCGCGGCATCCAACACCGGATGTCTCACGCGCACGAACTTCGAAGGCGGCTTGGCATTCACACATCATTGGTGTAGAAGCCAGGGCATGAAACGCATCTTCACCATTTATGATTATTGCCTGGCGCGGTTGAAAGCGCGCAAGCCCCTGCTTCCATTTCCTTTTTCACGGCCAAAGGAACATCCGACCTGGCGCCGGAAGTTAAGGACCGCCCTCTGGCGCGAATTCGGGGAGATGCCGCAACGTGTGCCGTTGAACGCGCGGGTGCTCGAAAGAAAGAATTTCGACCATTACGTTCGCGAGAAAATCGTTTTTCAGACGGAACGGTGGATGTGGGCGCCCGCGTGGGTGTTGATCCCCAAGGAATCGCCTTTGCGTTCAAAGTCCGGGAAGTTGCCCGCGCTGGTGGCGGCGCATGGCCATGGGCACGGCAAGGATCCCTTGGTGGGTGAGACGCATGGTGATCAGGCGATCATGGATTCCATCAAACAGTTGAACTACAGTTATGCGCTGCAGGCGGTGAAGCGCGGGTACTTCGTCATTGTCCCCGACTGGCGCACCTTCGGCGAGCGAAGCGATCCGGATGACTGGGTGCGGCGGACGTATCGCGACGGGTGCGACGTGGCGAACAATGCGGTCCAGTACTTCGGAGTTCATCTGCTCGGACTGGACGTGTGGGACGGCATGCGCGCGATTGATTATCTGGAGGGCCGTTCCGAGGTGGACGCGAAGCGGATTGGATGCCTCGGACTTTCATTCGGAGGCACCATGACGACGTACCTGACGGCATTCGACTTGCGGATCAAGGCCGCGTGCATCAGCGGTTACGTGAGCACGCTGGACAACGCCTTCGGTCATCGGCGCGGAAACTTCTGCGGTTCGCAGGCCATGCCGGGATTGGCTCGTTACGGCGACATTCCGGACGTGGCGCTGTTGGCCGCGCCGCGACCGTTGTGCATCGAAATCGGGCTGAAGGAAAACTGCTTCTACGCGCCCGATATGCAGAAGGCGGCCCGTTACGTTGCGCGAGGCTACAAGGCCATCGGCGCACAAGATCGTCTGGTGATTGACGCCTTTCCGGGCAAGCACGAATTCAGCGGCCGCAAGGCGTGGCCGCTCTTCGAGCGGTGGTTGGGAAACCCCTGAGTTTCGGCAGAAGTTGGCCTAACCGCATTTTTCACAAGGTGAAAAATGCACCTGGCCAAGAGGCCAGGCAGCACTTTGTGCCACAAGAACTTGCGAGTGTTTG
>JACQHZ010000391.1 GCA_016198745.1 Verrucomicrobiota bacterium | reverse complement strand
GTACTCGAACTTTTCCACGCCTTTCATCAAGCCCAGGTTGCCCTCCTGGATCAGGTCCAGGAACGAAAGGCCGCGGTTGGTGTATTTCTTGGCGATGGAGATCACCAGGCGCAGATTGGCCTCGACCATTTCGGTCTTGGCCTTTAATGCCTTCGCGAGCCAGAATTTCAATTCATCATGCGTCTTGAGAAAGATTTCCAGTGGCATCCGGGCTTTTCGTTCGATTCCGATCAGTTTCTGTTGATTTTCGTGCATCCGCGAGCGATGGTCATGCGCCTTGGTTTTGCGCAGACGATCCGCCTCGCGAATGAGATGCTCGGTTTCGCGGCGAAGCTCCTCTGTTTTGTCAACCATCTCTTCGGTGACTTTTTGTTTGAGGAAAAACCGCGGATAGTGATTTCGCAATTTATGCTGCGCCTTTTCGAAATCCCGTTTAAGGGCGTCATGGCTTGATTTCGACGTAGCGCGGAGGCGTTCGTAAATGTGGATTACATGTTCGTCGGCCTTTTTCACCACTGCGCACAACCGGGGCAGCGTTTTGAGATATTTCTCGCGGCTGGCGATTTTTTTGTCGAGAATCACCCGGTCGAACCGCTCTTTTCCCTGGAGAAGACGCTCGGAAATGTCCAGGTGTTCCTGTGCGATGAATCCGAACTGGTTCAGGAGTCCCTGCATTTTTTCCTCCGCCTCCTCGATTCGCTTGGAAATCTCGACCTCCTGTTCGCGGGTCAAAAGGGGCACCTGCCCCATTTGTTTGAGGTACATTCGAACCGGGTCGTCCAGCACGTCGATGCGCGATTGGATTTTCGCCTCCTCTTCGGCGTCATCGCGCTGTTTGATGCGATCGACCTCGGAAGCGTCCACGATGTCAATTTCGAGTCCGCGCAGCAGGATCACAACCGAGTCGAGTTCCTCGGCGGAGACCATGCTATCCGGCAGCACGTCGTTGATGTCGCCATAGGTGAGGTAGCCCTGTTCCTGGGCGAGCTTGATCAATTCCTTGATCTTCTCGTTCTTGATCTCGCGATTCAGGTGGGGGCGTTCGCCGCCTTCTTCGTGAGCCTGGAACGATTTCAGGATGTGGTGGCCACCCGCCAATTTGGCTTTCGGAGAAATGGGCGGCACGCGCGATCCCTTGTCCGTGTTATTGGGGGAAAAAACCGGTGGCGCTGTCGGAGGAGACGGTTTGGGCGGTGCGGCGGGCACATGACCTACGCCTTTGGGGGACGATGGAGGCGTGGAAATGTGTCTGTTTTTGGTTCGGTCGGATTTTTTTTCGGCCTTGTCTTTTCGCGCCGAAGTCCCGGGCGCGTGAGTTGAAGCGGTTTTTTTTACGCCAGTTTTGCGAGGTCGGGGAGCGGGTTGAGAGGCGGTCTTTTTGTGTTTCATGCGCTTTGCGTGCGTACAGTGGGGTTCCGCCGGACAATCGTGCGGAAACCTCTAAATCTGCCTTATTTGTCGCGCCAAGTCAAGGAGTTCTCTCTGATGCTGCAACCGATCGTGGTCGCTCAAGGTTTTTTCTTGCAGGAGGCGGGAAATTTCCTGGCAACGTTCTTGCAAACAGGCGCGACGGAGTCCGCACACAGCTTCATGCAATCCGACGGCCATGCTTTGCCGGGTCATCGGCATCGAATGGGTAAGCAAACGTCCAATTTGTTCACGGTCGGCATCGTTGAGGTCGAGGTCCAGACCGTTCCATCCGGCTTTCCATGCGCCTTCCCTGGTCCTGCGAATGACATGCAGGATCATGCGGCGCAGGTGGTAGCCGTCAAACCATGCATCTTCTGAATTCTGCGCCAGCATTCGCGCGGCCGCCTCGTCAGTCAGCGAGAGGCGCAACAGATAGTCGCCAAAACCCATGACCTGACTTTGGCCGGCATTTTCGGAAGATGTCATTTGCGGCGTTCCCTCCTTCGTTTCGATGCCGCGCGGATGCAGCCGCTGTCGTTGCCGTTCAAATTCGTGGAGAAAAGCGGCTGTGTCCATTTTGAGGATGTCGCTCAAATTCTGGATCAACCGCTGGCGCTGCGGTTCATTGTCCACCAACGCCAGGAGCGGCGTCATTTCTTCCACCGCTCGAAGATGAGCGCGAGGCTCCCGCATATTCAGCGTTCGGGCGAGGAATTGCGCCTTATACTCGAAAACGTCCACTGCCTGTTCCAGGCAGGCTTGAAACGCTTCCGCACCGGTTGTGCGAATGAAACTGTCGGGGTCTTCCCCCTCCGGTATTCGCGCGGCCTTCACCGATAGTCCCGCGGCGATAAGGGTTTCGGCGTTACGCCAAGTGGCCTTTTGTCCGGCGGGGTCTGAATCAAAGCAAAGCACCACCTCGTCCACGTAACGTTTCAGAAGCCGCGCCTGCTCCTCCGTCAGCGCGGTGCCTTGAGGCGCGATCACGTTGCGAATACCGGCTGTAAAACAGCGGATCCAGTCCAGTTGACCCTCGCACATCACGGCTGTCTTGCGCTCCAGCAAATCCCGTTTGCTCCGATCCAGTCCAAAGAGGATCCGGCCTTTTTTGAAGATGGGCGTTTCCGGCGAATTCACGTATTTGGCCTCCTTGCTCTCGCTGGAGAGAATGCGTCCACTGAAACCCGCCACACGTCCCGCCTCGTCGGAGATGGGGATCATCAGGCGGTCGCGGAATCGGTCGTAGCATCCGCGTTCTCCCGCGACAACCAGTCCCGATTCCTGCAGTAGAGAAGAATCCATGCCCTGTGCGCGCCCCCATTTCTGCAAGCTGTCCCATGAAGGCAATGCGTAGCCAAGTTGGAATTCCTTTGCCGTTGTGGATGTGAATCCGCGCTGGCGCAAATAATCGCGGGCGGTTTCTGCCTGACGGGAACGCATCAGGTTAAGATGAAACCAATCGCGCGTCTTGCAGTGAATTTCGTAGAGGCGTTCCCGTTGGTCGCGACTGGCGCCTGACGATGGGCCGGCCTGAGATTCGGGGATGGGCACACTGGCCCGTTCTGCCAGCCGTCGCGCTGCGGCCGGAAAATCCAATCCCTCGCGCAGCATCACAAATTTGAACACATCGCCCCCGGCGTCGCATCCAAAACAGTGGAAGCTTTGCCGTTGGCGACTGACGTTGAAGGATGGGGTCTTTTCCTTGTGAAACGGGCAAAGGGCCCGGTAATTGGTTCCCGCTTTCTTGAGCGGAACATTCAGCCATTGCACCACATCCACAATATCGTTTGCCTCACGGATTTGGGCGATGATGTCCGGACCTAAGAAGCCGCTCATGGAGAATGTGGGCGTTGGATTTGTGATGATCGACGCCGTGTGTTGTGGGTCGTTTCCATTCCGGTTGCCGCCAAAGAATCGCTCGTTCGCCCCATAGGAAATCCGCTTGAGCATCATGATTCACGTATGAGGCGCCCGAAGATGCGGGATCGCCCATAGACGCGGATCAGGAATCATTGGGTCACGTTCCCCACTTTGTTGGTTTGGGCGTTGCCGCCTTCGCCGCCTGCTCCACAGCCTGGGCGATGGCGGGGAAATAGTGGACGATGCGCGATCCAATCCAGGATCCGGTGATGGGAATCGAAGGGGGACACGTCACGGCGAGCAGGGACATCATCCATGTAGCAAATGCCGCGCCCAGCACCAGCCCAGGGGCAATGGCAATCGTGCGGTTCAGCCTGACCTTCCAGGTTTCTTTTTCGTGTCCGCGCAGGCGATGAGTTGCCATCCATGCCGGAAGGATCAGTCCCACGGAAAGCACGCAAAAAGCGGCAGGCCATGCTCCGCCTTCGGGAATGGAGAGGCTGTCGCGCAGCCATCCGGCTGCATCTCCGAGGAACACGCAGATCAGCACTACGGCGACCCAAACAGCGGCCGCGCGGAAGGTTCCCCATATCCATCCAATTTGTCGTGCGGCGCCCACTCCAATCAGAACGGCAAGAATCCCGAAGAGGTCCAACCAGTTGAAGGCATCGGGTTTTTCCAATTGCGGCATAGGCGACGAGGTTCCTTTCACAACCATGCTTCCGTCGTCTGGAGCTGGTTCGACCGGATTGGAAGTTGTTGAACCGGGAGGGGGCGATGTTGTTGAAGCAACTCCGGTTTGATCGGGCGATTTGTTTGTTTGCGCCGATCCCTCTGGGGTCGTTTGAGGCAGCGGGTTATTGCCTGCTGGCGGTTCCACGTCCGTGTTTCCATGTGCGGGCGGGGACTTGGCATTGTGTGTGAGTTCTGAAGGGTTCGATCCTGGCAGGTTTGTGGTTGCCTTGGGCGCCGCAGGGTTACGGCTGACCATCCACAAAAACAGGGCGACCAGCAAAGCGGCCGCGCCGGCGGCAATCAGCCAGTGGGATTGGAGAGCCGACGCCGTGGACCGCTCCGGTGGCGGCGCGGTTTCTGCGGTTTCAGTTCGTCGCAATCGGACCTTGTGTTCGATCACCGGCTCACCACGCTCCAGACGCCCGACCGCTTTGGCCAATTCGTCCATTGACTGGAACCGCTTGGCAGGGTCCTTTTCCATCATTTTCATGATCAGGTCGCTCACGCCGTCGCTGAGAGCCACGTTTTTGCGCTGTGGCGAAACCAGCGATTCGTTCATGTGTTTGGCCATCACTTCTGCCGCGGAATTGCCTTGGAAAGGAGGAACGCCGGTCAACAGATGATAGAAGGTTGCTCCGAGCGAGTACATGTCGCTGCGGGCATCGACACGTTTTGCGTCGCGCGCCTGTTCCGGAGAGATGTAATAGGGCGTGCCGATCACGGTCCCCGACATCGTCATCGAGAAGTCTTTATCCGCGACAAGATTTTTTGAAAGCCCAAGATCGGCAATCTTCACTTTGCCATCGTGCGTCAGCATGATGTTCTCGGGTTTGATATCGCGATGAACGATTCCCCGGGAATGAGCGTACTGCAAGGCGTGCGCGGTCTGTTTGAGCCACGGCAACGACTGCGCCTCCTTTACCTTGTCCTGCACATCCAGAAAGTGCGCCAGGTCCACCCCGTCCACGAATTCCATCACCATGAAGTACATGCCGTCATCCTGACCGGCCTCGAACACCCGGATGATGTTCTCATGGTCAAGCGCCGCGCACGATGCCGCCTCGTTCACGAATCGGGTGATGAATTCCTTTTTGGCGGTAAGCTCGCCGGAAAGAAACTTGATCGCAAACTCCTGATTGGTTTGGGTACGGCGCACCAGATAGACCATGCCCATTGCGCCCTTGCCGAGAATTCGGACCAGGACGTAATCGCGGATGGTGGTGCCAACCAGGGGATCTTGTTCTTCAGCCATGCGGGAATTCCTTGTTGCGCGGCGTACAAATTGGCAAACTGGCAAATCTCGAACAAGCATGACAGAAAACCCATCAAGACGCAACCTTTGCCCTGTGAAAAAAAGCCTTCTCGCGTTCCTTGGAGTTTTTCTTGGGTTCGCGCAGTCGCACGGGCCTCTCTGTCGGATTCAGGCGGCGCCTGTGACGGCCACCAACGCGCCCCCGTCACGCGTCCGGGTCATCAAGGCGACGGATTTACAAGCGATGCGCCTGCTGGAGCCGGAACCTCGCCGCATCCAAAAATTATTTCACGCCGCTCTTCTTCGATACAGCGGCGCCTCGGATGCGGCTTTTGCCTGGAAGAAGGTTCTCACGCCTGCCGACCGCGTCGGCATCAAGATTCAAACCTCGCCCGGTCCGATCATGTCCACCCGGCTAGCGCTGGTGGATGCCGTGATTTCAAGTCTGGAAAAAGCCGGTGTTCGTCGTGATCGCATTGTTGTGTTCGATCGTTACGCGCCCCAGATGGAATTGGCCGGTTATTCGATCGGACGGCGCTCCGATGGCGTCATTCTCGACGCCTCGGTTCCCGATCGGGGATACGATATGGACCATTTCGTGGATCTTCCCATTCCGGGACAACTCATCTGGGGCGACCTCGAATTCAGGAAAGACAGGCCGGAAAAGGAGGAGCAGATCAGCACCAAATCATATTTTTCAAAGATCCTCACCGAAAAGGTGGACAAGGTGATCAACATTGCCGTTCCGATGGCAGACCCTCAGGTCGGACTTTACGGATGCCAGCTCAGCGCTTCCCTTTCGCTTGTGGACAACTACCGGCGTTTTTATCGCCCGTCTATTTTGCGTGAAGATTCGCTTACTGAACTTTTCTCAAACCCTCTCATTCAGAAAAAGTGCGTTCTTCACATCCTCGACGCCCTGATCGTCCAGTATGCAGGCGGCCCCTCTTTCGATCCGAGTTATTGCTGGCCGCTTCAGACGATATATCTGAGTCGCGACGCTGTTGCGCTCGACAGTCTGGCGTTGCAGCAAATCAACCAGCAACGTCCCAGGCTCGAAATCGCGCCGCTGAAAGAGCAGGTGACGTACATCCAGGCCGCCGCCAAGGCCGGGTTGGGGATTGAGGATATTTCCCAGATCGACATCGTGGAGGTCCGGGGCGATCACTGACGTGTCATTTCTCCCTTTGCTTCCGGCCTTCAACCGACTACACCATTCTCCATGGCCAAGTCTTCCTCCCCAAGACAATCCCGTCTCGCTGCGGAACGTCCGCGAACCGGGTCGGTCCGCCTCACGCCAGGTCTCGGTCGCGGCCTTTCGGAGATCATCGCCCAGGGCGTTCCTTCGCCTGCCGCAACCGACCCGCTTGTGGCGGGGCAAGGCGCAGCGGCCGGGCATGGTGTTCGGGAGATTCCGCTGTCCGAGATTCAGCCGAATCCCAATCAGCCGCGGCTTCGGTTTGTGGATGAACCGCTCGACGAACTGGTGGCCTCCATTCGCGAGCACGGGGTTCTTCAGCCGATCACGGTGCGGCCGCGCGACAATCCCCGCCTGCCTGGCGGCGGGCAGGGTTTTGAAATCATCGCCGGCGAACGGCGTTACCGCGCCTGCCAGAAGGCCGGTCTCGCTTCGATCCGCGCCATGGTAAAGAATGTCTCTGACGAACAGGCGTTGGAACTCGCGCTTGTTGAGAATCTCCAGCGTGAAGACTTGGGACCGGTTGAGGAGGCAAGCGGCTATCGGAAGCTCGCGGATGCGTTTGCTCTCACTCAGGAACAGATCGCGCAAAAGGTGGGCAAGAACCGCGCTACCATCGCCAACGCCATGCGTTTGTTGGAACTGCCCGATGAGGTGCAGGGATATCTCGGTCAGGGACGGCTGTCGACAGGCCATGCGAAAGCCATCCTTGGTCTTGCGGATCAGGAACATCGAATCCATGTCGCGCGCGATGTCATCAAACGGGGATTGAACGTCCGTCAGACTGAACTTCTCGTCTCGCGTCTGCGTTCCCCGTCGGAGACCGGGCCGACTTGTTCATCGAGATCGAAAGTGGGCGCGGAAATATCGCCGCTTCTTCGCGCGCTGCAAGAGGCGCTTCAGCAAAAACTGGCCACGCGCGTCCGCATCCAGCCCGCCGGCAACGGCGGTCGGATTGAGATCAACTACTACACTCCTGCCGATCTCGACCGTTTGTTGGAACTGTTCCAGATCCGGATGTGAAAAACCTGGGTGTTGTTAATTACGGTCTGTCAACACTTGTTTCCACCACAAAAAGCTGTGATCGGCAAAAACCGATGTGGACATCCGCAATTGTTCCGGTTTACTCTTTTCGGATACACGCACGGACAGGCAACTGGAGAGAAGGATGATGGATGATGGATGAAGCTGAACCCTGAACCTGCCTGGCATCGCGGCGCCACAAGGTCGCGGTGTCGTGGTCGCCAAGCGGCTGCCGCAGCGCCAAGCGCCTGAACCGTGAACCCGCCAAGGCGGGTAAACCTGACAGCCTGAGCAGTTGTCCCAAAATCAAGAAAAGGACGAGATGAACCTGAAGAACCTGAAGATCAGCATCAAAATCGACATTCTCTTTCTGTTGAGCGTTTCGATCATCATTGGGATCAATGTCGTCAGCAACTGGCAGTTTGCCCGGATCAAGCAAGCGGTTCATGCGGCATCGGCGTTGAACGCGATATTGCGCAACCACTGGGAGGCCAGCGGGATGCGCGACGCCCTGCGTAGAGACGTGGCGTTGGCGATGACCGCCGCCGAACAAAAACGAGATGCCGAGGAACAAACCTTGCTCGAAAACACGCGCAGCCACACGAAACGCCTTTGGGAAATGATGTCCGCGAATCAACCGTTGGTTGCGAGTTCGGAAGAACAGGTCCAGCGCGTTTTTCGCGAGTTCGAGACGTCCCTGGACCGTGGCGCCCGGAATGCCTCGAACCTGGTTTCTCTTGCCTTCAAGGATCATTCCGCGGCTGTTCAACAGCAGGCGGATTGGGTGAAGGATATCGAGGCAATTCAGAAAACAATGCAGGAATTCGGTGTTCTCGTCGAAAAAAGTGCGGAGACGAAGGAAACGGACAGCGTCGCGCACATGCGGATTTTCGCCCTGCTCGCCAGTTTTCCGGTGCTGGGGGCCACCGTTTTTGTTTTGGGCGGGATCGCCGTGTTGATCATTCGTTCGATCACCACACCGCTGCGGCGCACGGCGGATTTGCTGAATACGAACTCGGATCGTGTCTTCAACGCCGCAACCCAAATTTCATCCTCCGGTCAGGTTTTGTCTGAAAGCACCAACCGACAGGCTGCGTCGCTCGAACAGACCAGCGCTTCGCTGGAGGAGATTTCCAGCATGACCAAGCGCAATGCCGAGAGCGCTCTGAGCGCCAAGGACCTTGCGGACAAGGCGCGACGGGTGGCGGATACCGGCGCTTTGGACATGCGGGAAATGAGCCAGGCCATGGACGCCATCAAGGCTGCCAGCGACAACATCGCCAAGATCATCAAGACCATTGACGAAATCGCCTTCCAGACGAACCTCCTTGCGTTGAACGCAGCGGTGGAGGCCGCCCGAGCGGGGGAGGCCGGCGCGGGATTCGCCGTTGTGGCCAATGAAGTGCGCAGCCTTGCCCAGCGCAGTGCGCAGGCAGCCAAGGAAACCGCCGATAAAATCGAGGATTCGATCAAGAAGAGCGAGCGCGGCGTGCAAATCAGCGGCAAGGTTTCGCACAACCTGCAGGAGATCGTGGCCAAAACGCGCGAAGTGGATGAATTGATCGCGCAGATCGCCCTGGCATCCAAGGAACAAAGCCAGGGGATTGAACAGATTGCCCTCGGGATGACGGAAATGGACAAGGTGACGCAATCCAACGCGGCCACCGCGCAACAGAGCGCCAGTGCGGGGGAAGACCTCAATTCCCAGGCCAAGGCGCTCAAAGGCGCTGTTCAGGACCTCTTGTTTCTGGTGGAAGGACGTGGAAAGAACGGCGTGTCAGCAACCGTGGCGCAGAAGGATATTCCGGGCGGGAATGCGCCCGACAAGCCGGTTGCGAATATCAAAATGGTTTCCGGAGATTTCGCGGGTTCGCGTCCGTCCAGCCATGGGACATTATCCGGTGTGCCGCGCATCGCAACGGTTTCCATGGGGTTGTCGCACAAGAAAGCGATCCACAAGATCGATCCTGAGAAGCAAATTCCGATGGACGGAGATTTCCGGAATTTTTAACCGGACACTTCTCGAAGGGTGCGCGAGCCGGCTTTATCGCGCTGAAACTCCTCCCATATCGGCGACATGCCGCGAAGTTTTTCGACGGCCTTCTTAATCGTCTCCGCCACCTCGTCCATTTCCTTTTCGGAATTATCCCGTCCAAGGGTCATGAGGATCGTTCCCCGCGCCAGCGAGGGGTCCAAGCCGATGGCATTCAGGACATAAGGCATCCTGAGAGACCTGGCGACACAACCCGCGCCGCCGGCCACGCACACGCCGTGATGATCGAGCATGAGCAACAGGCTCTCGCCTTCGACGAATTTCACGGCCAGGGAGATGTTGCATGGCGATCTCAGCGGACCGGGAGGCGGGCCATTGAGTTGCGCATACCGCACCTTTGCCAGAAGTTTCTTCAACAACCGTTTCTGGAGCTTTTTGGCATGCGCGTTTCTTTGCGGCATTACCCGTCTCGCCAGTTCGGCGGCCATCCCGCCGCCCACAATGGCCGGAAGGTTTTCCACGCCGGCGCGTCGCCCGTTTTCCTGCGATCCTCCGTGGATGATCGGAGCGAGGCGCGCGTTGCGATGTTGATAGAGGACACCGACTCCCTTGGGACCGTAAAACCGGTGGGGCGCGAGGCTCAACAGACCGACGTTCATGGTCTGGACATCCAGCGGGACCCATCCGCCGCTGGCAGTGGCGTCGCAAAAGAAGACGATTCCTTTTCGGGCGGCGATCCTGCCGTTTTCCGCGACAGGTTGGATGGCCCCGATGTCGTGGTTGGCGTGTTGAACGGCGATGAGAATGGTGTGATCGGTGATTGCGCGGCGCACCTCCTCCGGATCCACAATGCCCTGTGAGTCCACGCGGACCCTGGTGACGCGAAAGCCGGTCTTTTCCAGAAAAGCGACTGACTCCAGGACGCTGGGATGTTCGATGGCGGAAACGACGATATGGTTGCCCCGGCGCTGGTTCGCATAAGCCGCTCCCTTGACGGCCAGATTGTTGGCTTCCGTGCCTCCGCTGGTGAAGATGATCTCATCTGAACTCGCTGCGTTGATGAGGAGCGCGAACTGCTCGCGCGCTCTGTTCAATGCGTCTTTCACGCGCAACCCGTGACGATGGAGGCTCGACGGGTTGCCGAAGGTTTCCATGAAGAATGGTTTCATGGCCTCGAAGACCCGCTTGTCCACCGGTGTAGCGGAGAGATGATCGAGATACACGGCGCGCGAAGGCATGGGCGGAAAGGCGGAAGGGAAAGAATGGTTGGGAAATTGCCCGGATACCCGGCGGATTCAATGTACACAACGGGTGGTTTTAGACAACAGCCCAAACTTGTATAGGTTATTCTTTAACAGTTCTTTACCGGAAAAATGCTGCGTGTGAAGCCAACATTTTTCATCAACGCGGCATGGTGAACATCACTGACAATGGGGGAAGTGACGGATCAAGACGGGAGTTGATCCAGGCGACAGCCAAACGGTTGGATTGAAACAGCAAGGCGCCCTTGTCGGGCGCATGTCGAACTGAAGACACGTTTGATGGAAGACGAATGCCCCACGCTTGAATGCTGTCCGCTGGGGGTGGAAGGCGTCCGAGATGCACCTGGCATTCGTTCTTTTTTCCGGGACGCACGCGGTCTGTTTGGATTTCGAGGCGCAATATCCACTGGGAGGCGGATGGCGCAAGCGGTTTGTCCAGATGAAGGGTCAACGCGAGGTTCTTTGGTTGGTTCGGGACGGCCTTTTGCGTGAACCGGACGGGATCGCCTTCCAGGGTGTAATATCCGATGAGATCATTTTCTTTCATCCATAGCGTGCGTTCGAAATGGGGAAGCGGATTGAACCCCGGATTCACCAACCGCTCCGTGCTCCACAGAACGGCATTGCTGGCATCCGGTCTGATTTCAAGAAAGCGAATCGGTCCGGATGGCGTTTTCCGTTGGACCGCTTCGTTGCGGCACTCCTGGATGAGTTGTCGGACCTCGTTCCACGCCTTCGCAGGACCGGAATCGGCTGCAAGCGATGGTCCTGTTCGTTCGTGGAGGCGCAGCCATGCCGGCGCCTCGTTGCGCGTCGCCGTCCAAATGTGCCATGAGCAGAACGCGGCAATCGCCGGTGTCAAAACGGCGAGGAACCATTTAACGCCGGGCCGGTTTCGCCACGGGACGCGGGGTTTTGGCGGGAGATGGGACGCACTGCGGCCGCTTTTACACGCCTCCAAGATCGAAAGGATGAGGGCCTTAAGGAAGAAAAACGGATTCATGGCGGCGTGAGTTGCCAGTTTGCCATCGAGTCGAACCAGTAGGTCATCTGGCTTGAATCGAACCTTTTGAAGGCGGCGACATGCCCGTCTGAAAATAGAAAATTTGCGAAACCATTGTGCATGGGCGGATGGTTTGTCGAAAAACCCGAGAACCCGCTTCGATCGCCGGTTTCGTTGGTGGGGTCGATTTCCTGCTGGGGATTGACCCACAAGTCTTCGCTCATCAGGATGAACGCCGACAGGTTGGAGATTCTTTGGGACTCGATGTGGTAACTGCCGGCGCCGGGGCTGCCCGCGGCGATATAGGCGGGCAGGAGATTCAAATAGTAACTCACGGGCAGTTCCGGCATCCAGACCGGGCGGCCGGGTTCGACATAAACCTTGGTCGTCTTGACATAAGGAAAGAGAAGCTGACTCCACGCCTGTGTTGTTCCCGTGTCCGTCCAGGATGGGAAAATGCCGCTCAAGCCGGCGATTTTCCCGTTGTTATCATCCCAGTACATCTGAACGCCGTAACCCAGTTGCCGGAGGTTATTCAGGCAATTGGCGGCTTGCGTGCGTTTGCGCGCGTTGGCCAGGGCTGGAAACAACAGCCCGGCCAGCAACGCGATGATGGAAATCACCACCAGAAGCTCCACCAGGGTGAAAGAGCCGTTGCGAATCGGTTGATGGCAGCGGCGATTCATGGAACGGTTTGAGTCGCGTTGGTGCGCGTCGCGACGGGTGCGGGCGGGGTGACGACCGAAACAACGACGTTGGTTGCGGTGGCGGTGATGACGGCGTTGGACACGGATGGGGGAGGCGGGCTGGAGATGACAGAAGGCAGGTTGGTCAACAGGGCGGCCCCCGCGAATGTCGGTTGTGGGAATGGCGCGGATGCGACGAGCGCAACGACATTTGATGAACCGCGCGCAATGGGGTTGGCGGCGGCGACAGCGGCCGCAGCGATTGCCGGCGGCGCATTGGTCCGAATGGCGTTGGTGACGGAGAGTGTCGCCAACGCCGGATGTGCGTTCGAGGATGATGCCAGGGGAGGCGACGCGGGGTGCGGCGGTTTCGCCGCCGGCGCTTTTGCCAGCAGACGCTTTTGTTTTTCCCGCAGATCGCGCAAGTCTTTTTCCAGGTCGTTGATTCTGGCCATGCTTTGGGCGGCGCCCGGATATTTTTCGTTGTGCTCCGTTCGCAGATGGTCGAGACGGAATTGAGCGCGGTCAATCGTCTCCTGCAAAGCGGTCATTTCCGCCGGTTTGCCCGCAGCTTCGCCCGGCGGGCGCGGCCTGATCGCGACCAACGACCAGACGGTGGGGCGCGGGTCGCCTTTGGGCGGCGTCTGGATTTCCAGGTACTCGGTCATGTTGCTGAACGCGAAACGGTCGCTCAACCGGCCCCGCCATCGTTGCATCCCGTCTTTACGGCTGATCACCGTCACTCGCTTTCCAGCCGCGAGCAGTCGGGCGACCCTGTCGCGCTGGATATCCGCAAGTTGGGCGTCGTTTTTGTTGCCAAACAGTTTTCTCAGTTTTGCGGCCTTCTGTCGTTGAAACGGATGCGGATTGTTATCGTTGAGCACCTTGGTCTTGTTTTGAAGCGCGGAACGGGAAAATATGTCGAAAGAGTAAAGCCGGAAATTTCCCGCGTACTCCACAAAATTGAGAACGTGATCATCGGACAGGATCACCGAGTTGGATGGCAGATTGGCGGACACGGTGTCCAGCATGGCCTTGTTAAAACGCAGCCTTTCGGCGGCCTGTTCGAGTCGGCGGCATGATTCGTCAAGATTCACGCCGGCGATCAGCAGAACCAGGCCGCCCATCGCCACGGTCCATGTCCGCCGCGGCGGCGCGGCAAGACAGAGCAGGGAAAGCGCGCTCAGGATGAAGGCTGGAAAGATGCTCGTGAAAAAACGGATGTAACCCGGTCCGTCGCCTTCGGGCGCCCAGTAATAAGCGGTGTAAAGAAGGAGGCCTGGCATCGCCCACAGGCCGAGGAACAACGCGCGTTTTGGATGGTATGCCGCCAGCCAGGCGAGGCCTGCGAGGCCGATTGGAAAAATCAGAAACAACCCCGGCCAGTCCATCCGCCCGAGCATGAGCCGCCAGTTTTTCTGAAACCATACCCATGAAAATCCGGTGGACTCGTCGCAGAGCGAATATCCGTTCACCCAGGGGGAGCCATAAGCGGCCCAATGATGAAGAAACAAGGGCGTGACCGTCAGCGCCGCCGCCGCAAGCATCAGGCCGATCTGGGCGGCAAGCTGACGCGCGGTCCGTCGGCGCTGGCCCGGAGGCGCGGTCTTCAGTACCTCCACGCATCTCCAGACAACCATGGCCAAGAGGGGCAGCGCCAGCAGCGCCTCCGTATAACGCACTGTCAGCGCATACGCGGTAAAGACGCTTCCCAAGACGGCGTTCCACCATCCGCCGTGTTGGGTCCAGCGCCACACAAAAAACATTCCCCACACCGCGAAACAGACGGAACCTGAATGGCTCAGCGCCGACAGGCTGAAGTGGGCGAGCATCGGGTTGGCGGCCAGAAGCAGCGCGGCAAACCCCCCGGCGGTGTTGCCGATGAAAATCCGACCCAGAAAAAACATGCCCGCAATGGCCAGCGTCGCCAGAATCGGGTTGATCCAAAAGACGGCCTCGGGACCGCCCATCCTGTAAGCCGCCGCGCAGAGCAACGGGTAACCGATGGGGTATTTCGCGTAATAGACGTTGTTCTGTGTTTCCACCCAGTTGCCGCTGACGAACTCGTATGGATCAACGGTGTGTTTGCCGGCATCGCCCCGCAATGCCAGCCACTTGGCCGTGAGGATGTAGCCGTTTTCATCCGTCCCGCCGAAGGCAGGTGAATGATATGGCCGGATCATCGCGACAAACAGCGCCACGATCCCGAAGAGCAGGAGCGCGCCGGGAAGCGTGGATCGAGTGAAGCAGCGGGACATGGAAATCTTTCCGTCGTAAACAACCATCTTGAGCGAAAGTTTCGGATAACTGCTCAGGTCGCGCCACGTAACAGGCAAAATTTACCCGCCTGCCTGTGCTGTTGGCGCCTGCCCACCTGTCTGCCAATCCCCAGGCAGGCCGCTTGGCAGGCGGGCGGCAGACAGGCCGTTTGTGTTGCGGATGTAGGAGAGGGTTCCCATTGGCATTAACCTAACGCGATTTCCCCTGTAGGCGGGGTCGCCGACCCCGCATGGGGAACGGCGGCTTCATCGAAGCCTACAGAGGATTTCCGGTATCGCCATTTAGGTTAATGCTTATGGGGAGGGTCCCGCCAAGGCGGAACCGCCCCTACATCTTCACAGCCACCTGAGCAGTCATGCAAAATGCCCGACCTTGGCCGAGGGGTTCAGGGCGTCGCTTGACGCCCGCTGGTTTTGTAATACACCTCGGCCTCCGGAACGAGCTTTTGCAGGTCGGCAATCCGTTTTTCATCCGTGGGATGCGTTGAAAGAAATGCGGGAGGCGCGCCACCCTTCTTCTGGTTGTATTCGCGAAACCGCTGCCAGAACGCCACGGCTTCCTGGGGCGGATATCCGGCCTTGGCCATATAGGTCAACCCGATTCGGTCGGCTTCGCTCTCCTGCATTCGGCTGTGAGGCAGCACCGCGCCCAGAGTGGTGGCCAGGCCGAAACCGATCATGGCCAGATATTGCGTGTTCTTATCCTCCTGGCTGAGTCCGATGGAAAGGCCCGTCGCCAATCCGGCCAACGCCAGTTGTTGGCTCATTCGTTCCGCGCCATGACGCGCCGCGACATGGGCCACCTCGTGTCCCATCACGGCGGCGAGTCCTGCATCGTCCTTGGTGATTTCCAGAATCCCCGTATAGACGCCGACCTTCCCGCCCGGCAGTGCGAAGGCGTTGGGTTCCTTGTTCTCGAAAAGAACAAATTCCCATTTCGCATTGGGAATGTCCCGATCGGCGGATTCGGCGATTCGTTTTCCAACGCGCTGCACCATCTCGATGTGATTGGTGTCGGTGGAAAGCTTTTCTTTCTTCTTGATCTCGTCGAATGCGCTCACCCCCAGATGAATTTCCTCCCCCGGACCGATGATGTTGAAGGCCGATCGCCCGGTCTGGGGCACCGTATAACATGCAGCCGCCAGCAAACAAATGAGCAACGCGAGGGCCAGGGCGCGCATGTTGCTCCGAACAGGTTTGCCTCGCTTGGGATCGGAGTTCATTGCCGTGGGTAAAACATGTTTTTCACGCGTCACTTGCGGGAGGACAGGTTCTTTCGCGCGATAGCGGTTTTTCCGCCTTTGACGCGGTCGCCGACCCCTACCATAACCTCGGCAAACCCCTGTGGCAAATACAACTCCACGCGCGACCCGTATCGGATCATCCCCAGAAGTTCCCCTCGTTTCACATCCTCGTCCACCAACCTCCAGAGAATGATCCGACGCGCGATGACGCCTGCGATCTGTTTGACCACCAGGCGTGTTCCGTCGGGAGTTTCGAGGCCGAGCGCCTGGCTTTCATTTTGCGGTGAACAGCGGGGATCGCGCGCATCAAAGAACCGGCCGGGCTGGTAATCCACCGACTTGAGCGTGGCATCGCAGGGGGCGGGTTGCGTGTGGACATCGAACACGGAAAGGAAGATTCCCACCCGCACCGCCTTGCCCTTGATGAACTTTGGCTCCTCCACTTCGCTCACGTCCGTCACCCTGCCGTCGGCGGGGGCCACCAGGATCAGCGGATCGTCGGGATGGCGGCGTTTGGGGTTGCGATGAAACGCCGCGTGGAACACGAAAAGCGCGAGACAAGGCCAGAACAGCAACCACCATCGCCCGACGGCGCCGATCACCATGAGGACGAACAGCCATCTCAACACCGGCATGGCGAATTTCATCGGCGAAGGTTGAAAGTTCCGTTTCATGGATTGGCAATTAAAAAAAGGAATGTTGTTCGCTCAAGCGATTCGGGGGGTGGTCATTCTCCATGCTTCATGCTTCATTCTCAATTCTTAATTTGCCGTGTTGGTTCCACTCGTGGGTTGCGAATTTCCTGGTGGCCAACGCGGAAACAGCTTCCTCAACCTCGGCGTTCAACTTCAGGTCGGCGAAGACGGCGCCGAAAGCCTCCCATGCCCCGCGCAATTCGGACGGGGCGGGCCGCCATCGTTCGGCGGTTTGAATGCTCCCCTGGTGCAACAACCCGTCGCGCGTGACC
>JACQHZ010000387.1 GCA_016198745.1 Verrucomicrobiota bacterium | reverse complement strand
CGACGCTCCGTCGTCGCCTCGGGACCAAGGGATGGTCGATAAACGCGAACCGTGGTGATTGCATAAGAAGTCAACGTATGAGCATTTGCGAAACTGTGATGATTTTCCCTACTTCCCCTTGGGGGCGCGGGTGTAGGCCACCACGAGATCGTCGTAGTCCATAAAGTTTTCTTCCGGACGGGACGGCGCGCCGCCCGATCCGCTCAGCCACAGGCTGCGCAATTCCACGCCGTCCAGCGCGACGCCTTTCTGCACCAGCACGGGGTCCTGGCCGGCCTCCTCGGTGTAAAGGGTCAACGTTCCCGCCGCTTGGTCGAGGACCACCCGCCATTCATGCCACTCTCCCCGGACCCCCGTCAGAAAAGGTTTTCGTTCTGTGTGGGCATGGGAAAGACCCTCGACCCGCCACTCGAGAAGATTCGCGTCATTGGCGCTCTCGTAACCGCAGACCCGGAAACCCGAGTCCGCGGGCGCGCCGGAGCAGTGGAAAGGTCCGCCCTGCTGACCTTCCGGCTGCCGGCGGCTGGTCAGCGCCATCTGGAGCAGACCGCCGGCAGCCGACCGGCGCACCTTCGCCCGCAGTTCCACCGTGGTGATCTCGTCGCCAATGGTCAACGCCGGTTTCAACGGCGCCGTGACCCCGAAAATGCCGGATTGTTTGGTGCATCGGAAAAAGTGGTTGCCGTCCTCCTTGACCACGCAGTAGCGGCTGGGACCCGAGTGACTGGCGGAGATATCCTTGCCAAAGACGTCCAGCCAACCCTCGAGGTTCCGGTCTTTCTCGAAGTCGCGGTTGAAGACGATCACTTCCCCTTTTTCCGCCGCGCAAATCAGGGGCAAGAGGATCAGGATTCCGGTCAGAAAAATATTACCAGGTGTTTTCATGGGGTTGTCATCCTTTGAGAATATCCGGTCATGGGTCAGCGTAGGTTCCCAGATTGACGGGGATCGAGAGTTCCCCGACGGCATGCGCCCCGCAATGGCCGTCCACAAAAACGATGTTGACCCGGTTCTTATGGCGGAAACGGCCGCGCGCCGCAAAGCTGCCGTCGTACTGCTCGAAGCCCATGTAGTTCGCGTCCATGAACATGACTTTGTCGCTGGGACGGGCGACTCGTTCGACTCTCACCCCATAGCAAACCAAGGCTTCTGCTTTCCGTGTCCGGTCACTGGGCGCCTCCTTTCAGGTTCGCGCTCTCTTTTCTGCCGAGCCAGCATCCGCTGGACGGCACAAGACACTTCGGCGCGTCGTTCGGCTGGGCCGTCACCGTAAGCGGTTGCAGCGGCACGCCGGCCCGGACGATCGAATAGATCGCTCCCGCCGTGGTCGGGAATTTGAGAATGGGCGCGGCGGAACGAAGGATCTCCTGGCGCCCTTGCGCAATCACGGCTTCGCCTTCAAACGGATTGGCCAGCGACACGGCCTCGCCCCTTTGACTGAGAATGGCGGCGAGCGCGACCTTGCCCCGTTCCGCATGGCCGCTCACTTCAAACCCGCCCATGGCCAACAGCTTGAAATCGCCGCTCCAGGCTTTCGGCAAAGCCGGACCAAGGCGAATCACTCCACCCCAACTCTGCAGCAGCATCTCGCCGACGGCCGTGGCGAACACGCCGCTGCATTCCAGATACGCCTCCGCCACGCCGCCGCCGTAACATTGCAGACCGGAAGGATGAATCTGGTACGTTTGGGCGTGCGCCTGCAGCAACCATTGCAGGCCATTCTGTTGCGGCGGAGCGCCCTTGGGCGCCAACTCCGCAAGCCCCAGCCGTGCGGCGATCAGGCTGTCGGTGTTCCAGCCGTAGGTATTCACATGTTTGCGGGCATGGAACGTCTTCACGGCCAGGTCGCGGTCCGGCGAGCCGAGGGTCATCATTGGAAAAGACACCACCGCGAACTGTTCAGGATTCTGCCCTCCCTGATTGGAGTTGACCTTGGAGTCGTCCGTCTCGTAGGCCCGGATGGCCCCGGTCGCGGAGTCCCTGGAATAGGGCGCCAGATGATTGAGCCGGTCCTGCCAAATGGGCCGCAAATCGGCGTCCAGATTCAGCCGCTGGCTCGCCTCGATCATCACCGGAAAGAGATAGCGGATGGCGGCCAGATCCGGAGTGGGGTTCTTCACGCTCCAGAATTGCTCCTGGGCGTTCGACGGATACACATTGTAACGCCCCTGCGCATCCTTCTCCAGATAACCAACGTAAAAGGCCGCCACCTCCTTCATCAGCGGATAGGTCCGTTGACGCAGAAACGTCTCGTCGCCCGTATAGAGATATTGCCACCAGAACAGCATGGCGATCTCGGCCGATGAGGACAGGATCAGATTGGTGTTTCGGACATGCAGCGGAACCGGCAGCCGGGGGTGAATGCCGCGGGCCTGGGTGTACAACCCCGACGGCTCGAGAACGCCGTTAAACGGGATGGTTTCCTGAAATTGGGCGCCGTCGGTTTCCCAGAATGTTTTGGTCCACTTCTTCACGGCCGGCAACATGTTCCCATACATGTCGTAGTACGGCCGTTGCAGCTCGATATGATTGGCGGCAAACAGCGGCCAGGAGGCTTCCTGCTGGTTCCAGTGCCAGTAGCACTCTCCCCACGTGCGGACATCATAGCTCGCGGTCCACAACCCGCCGTTGAACTTCGGCGGCACTTCCCCGCGCGAACCAGATCCCATGACGTAAAGGTGCAGGTACCAGAGATTCGCCGCATAATCGGCCACGCCATCGTCGGAGGCGAGCTTGATGAACGACTTTTTCCAGAAATCCGCCCACCACTGGTCATGCGCCGCTTTGACCGCATCCCATCCGCGTTTGCGCAGAGCGGCCAGTTTTTCTTTCGCTTGAGCCGCAGGATCGGCCTTGCCATCCCGCGTCCCCGCAAAAGCCAGCCACACGGTGAAGCTTTTGGAAGGCATACGAAGACAGCCGACTCCTGCAACCGTGGTGGCGCCATCCACGCCCACGGCAACGGCAAAGCGATAGTCCGGCTCGCCCTGGACCTTCAGTGTGTCTACGAGCAGAAGCGCCTGCGCCTCGGTCGCGCGCCACGACGATGATCGCCAGGCCTCCAATTCCACCAGTCCTTCGCCCGCCTCCGGCCGCGTGTCGGCATATTGGATGACCAGCGCGTCGGTGTCGGCGGGAATGAAACAAACCGCGCTGATCTTCCCCGTCGGGGCCGTGATGTCCGTATGCAAGGTTGCGTCGTGGAGCGACAATCGCTGGCGGTAGGACCGCACCCCGTCGAGCATCCCCGGGGCCGTGGCGAACCGAAGCCGGGCAATGGCGCCGCCATAGACGCCGGATAGCGGCGTGTTGAACTGGAACGTCAGACCGTCGGGCTGCCACACTTGCGCTCCGAACGTTCCGTTGCCCAACGGCAGTCCTTCCCATCCCAGGCGCGCGGGGGATTCATAGATCACGTCGTTGTGCGCGACGATTTTAGGCGTGTCTGGTTCCAGAAGGCCGTTTCCCGCGATGCCAAGCAACGGCAGCAGGGACAGCATGGCGAGGAGGAAAAAGTAGCAGATGAGGCTGGATGGCATGATGGCGGTCCTTTTCTGCGGATGGTCGTCCGGGATTACGGAGGGACGGGGCCCAACATTCCCGAGTTGGCCTCGGGCCAAGTGGTTGGATGGATTTGTCCGACCGGGACCCGGGGGTCGTTAAAATTCGGGCTGCCATCGTACAACGGAACTGAAGCACCCTCATAGTAACTGAAGGGCGGAATGAGGGCTTCCACATGGCCGTCAACAAAACAGATATTGGTTCGCTTGTTGTGTGGGACGGAAACCCAACTATCCCACCAGTACCAATAGCCAAAATCGCGTCTGGCATTGTCTGTGTTCGGGGGGATGCCTTGAATCTGCCCCTCGCCAAAAACACATATCCCGGCGGGTCTTGGGATACGGCCGATTGGATATGTTCTCACTTGGAGATTATAGCAGTAGCTTGAAGGACTGCCGGAGGAGGCGTAGATGGTATTGGGAAAGCGTCTGAATATCGTCGGACAGAACCATACCTTGGATACGTTCTCCCAACTGACACCGCTCATCCACATGCACTTCGCGCGCAGATAAGGAGAAAGCCGGAAGGACCACGCCGAAAAACCTTCCGGTCCCCCGGCCAACCAGCTCGGAACGGAAATACCCTCGTTGTCCTCAGCATACATCACCCAAGCCAGCCCGATTTGTTTGAGATTATTCATGCAGGCGATCCCGGAGGCCTGATCCCGGGCCCTTCTCAGGGTCGGCGTGAGCAGCGCCGCCAACAGGCTGATGATCGCAATGACCACCAGCAGCTCGACGAGGGTGAAGGCGAGTGCTGAGTGCCGAGTGGCGAGTGCCGAGTGGCGAACGGAAAGCGCCGAAGGCCGAACATTCTTCCTACTCGCTTGTGGAGAATCTACGCTTTTTTCCAGACCGCGCAGGAAAAAAGAGGCGCTTCGCGCAGTCCAAAGTAGGACAGGCATCTTGCCTGTCGCCCTGCCCGAAAATGACAGGCAAGATGCCTGTCCTACTTTAGCGACAACATGTTGGTTCATACGAATTGTTAAGCGCCTATCATATTCGTCAACGTTTCAGGCTATGAGGCAACCGGCCCCGCGCCCCTCCCCGGGCTCCGCACGAGTCGCGGACAATCAGCCGGACCGGCAGCTTGCGCACCCGTTTGCGCTGGGTCGGGTTGCGGATTTCCTCCAGCAGAACGGCCATGGCTTCCTTTCCCATGAGGTGGGGATCGGTGTGGACGGTGGTCAGCCCGAACTTGTCGAACCAAACGTCCTGCAGGTGGTCGCTGAAACCGACCACCGCCAGATCCTGCGGGACCCGCAGGTTCGCCTCGAACGCGGCCTTGATCGCGCCCAACGCATGGTAGTCCGTCGCGCCGAAAACGGCGGTGGGCGGCTCCTTCAAGGCCAGGAGTCGCCGCATCCCTTCGTAAGCGCTTGCCGCTCCAAACTGGAAGCCCTGGATGTAATCGCGCCGGATGCGAAACCCCTGTTCCGCCAGCGCTTGGCAGTAGCCGTCCCGGCGCCGGCGGCCCACGTTCGGGCCGGGGTTGCCGGCCAAGTGGGCGATGCGGCGGTGGCCCAAACGGATCAGATGGCGCGTGGCCTGGTAAGCGCCGTCCAGGTCGTCCGCGACAACGGCCGAACACGGCATTTCCTCGGAATAGTCATTCACGCAAACCAGCGGGATTTTCTCCTGCAGGAGCTGGCGGTATTTTAGGCGGCTGGCCTTCACGTTCCAGCGCGGCGTGATCAGGAAACCGTCCACCCGGCGCTGCAGCAGGATCTCGAGTTCGGAGGGTTCGTCCTCCGCGGCCCGGACGTGGCTGAGCAGGACATGATAGCCGGCTGCTTTCGCCGCGGCTTCCGCGCCCCGGATGACTTCCGCGAAGAAGACATCGAGGCCGGGCACCATGAGTGCCACCGTGCTGGTCCGGCCCGTGCGCAGGCATTGCACCAGATGATTCGGACGATAGTGATGCCGCCGCAGCAACCGCGCCACCCGGCGGCAGGTGGCCGGGGAAATGCGGTTCTCGCGCCACCGCCCATTGACCACGTGGGAAACGGTGGGCTGCGAAACGCCCGCCAGGCGGGCAATCTGGGTCATCGAAATCGGCATGGTTACTTTAAAAACAACTCAACCACCGGCACCGTGACGGGCGGTTTGAGAACGGGCAGTTCGAGAACGACGGAACCCGGTTCGCTGAAGCCCAGCATGAGTTCTTGAGCGTTGGGCGCCGTTTCGTTGAAACGAATTTCCGAGGCATCGTTCAAAAGCTGGGCATACTTGATTTTGCCCGTCCAACCCGGCAGGTGGACGCGCTTGAACGGCCAGCTTAAAATGTGCAGGTAGGCGCGGTTCAGTTTCGGGTTATAAGTGAGTCGGCAATCCTGCGGCGCGATCAATTCTTTGGGGGCCTGGGTGCAGCCGCGGATCGAGCGCTCATGCCGTTGCATCCATTCGCCGTATTGCGCGAGCGCGCGCAGGGCGCGGGGATCGAACTCGCCGCGGGCGGTCGGCCCCACGTTCATCAGGAGATTCCCGCCCTTGCTCACCGTGTCAATCAGCATGGTGACGAGCTGATGCTCGTTTTTCCAGGTGGCTTCATCGCGATGATATCCCCACGAGCCGCTGAACGTCTGGCATGCCTCCCACACCACGGGTTTGCCGTTCACGTGAATCCATTTGCGCGGTTGAAATTGTTCGGGCGTCTTGATGTCCCATCCGTGGTCGAGGTCCAAGCGGTCGTTCAAAATGATGCGGGGCTGGAGTTCCCGAATGAGCGCGTAAAGTTTTTCCGATTCCCAGTCTTTGCGGCCTTTGCCCGGCCTCAGCGGCGGTTTGGCCTTCACCGTGGGATAACTGAAATCCAGCCAGAGAATGTCGATGGGGCCGAAGTTCGTCAGCAGTTCGCGCACCTGATTGCGCATGTATTCGGCGTAGCGTTTCATCTTCCGCCTGGAATTGCGGGCCAGCGCCGCCTGGTCTTCACAGCAGGGATGCGCGGGGTCGATCGGGAAATCCGGATGATGCCAGTCAAGGAGCGAATAGTAAAAACCAACGCGCAACCCCTCGGCGCGGAAGGCCTCGACCATCGGTTTCAAAAGATCGCGGCCATAAGGCGTGTTGGGCGCCTTGTAGTCGGTATATTGGCTGTCCCACAGACAGAACCCTTCGTGGTGCTTGGTGGTGATGACGAAATACCGCATACCGGCCTCGCGCGCGGCGCGCGCCCATTGGCGCGGATCGTAGAGGTCGGGATTGAACATTTCAAAATAAACGCAGTATTTCCCTTCGGGGTTCCGCTCGCAATTTTCCGCCCGCTCGTGGCGCCCGAGCGAATAAAGGCCCCAATGAATAAAGAGGCCAAAACGTTCGTGCGTGAACCAGGCGGTGTCGCCTGGAGTGGAATCGGGTTGCGCTAAAGCTGCGTGCAGCGGGGCGTTTTTCAGACGCGTTCCCTCTGGCGGACGATTTTTTTTGGCGGCAAATTCCGATTTTCTCATGGAAACGAAGTTGGCTGATGGTTTTTAATGGGTTTACGCAAGAAACGGCGAGATGGGCCATGTTCGCCAGGCGGGCAATCTGGTCCATCGAAACCAGCCTGTTCTTATCTTGCTTATATATATTAGCATGCTTCCCCGAATGGTCAAGCGCCTTTTTTGGCGTGGAGTCTTGCAACAACTAAAATTTACCTGGACTGGCCTGCTTACTGACAATTGGCCAACCGTACCGAGTACCGATGCGTCCGCATATTCCATCAAAGGCTTGACAAGTCTTCGAAAAACGCCCAAAAGGCATGACATGACATCTCCGGTCGCCATGAAGCCCAGGTCTGACGCGGCCGGCGCGTTTGCCTTAATCGAGCTGCCTGTAGTGGCACTCCGCACGGCTGTGTTGAGCAATCCACCTACGCCAAGGCTACGGCGGACAAGTCGGCAATCGGCAACCCTGAAAAGATCGTGGCTCGCGAAGACTTTCGGAGTCGGCAATCCCTGCCCGCCGCCTGGCAGGCGGGGGCATTCAGCATTTACGCTCATTGAACTTTTGGTCGTCATCGCCATCATCTCGATCCTTGCCTCGCTGCTGATGCCGGCGCTGAAAAATGCCAGGGAAAGCGCCAAGAGCGCCGGTTGCCTTTCAAATCTTAAGCAAATCGGCCTCGCGATCAATTGCTACGTGAATGACAATAATGACTCTACACCCATTAGTGGATGGTATTGGGCCTCATCTCCTCCCGCAGGCGCAGGCGTCTCGGCGGATTATTACTGGTATGTTTTAATCGGGCCCTACCTTACAACGCAACCGCTCAGTTCTGGCGCGGGTGCTAACACTCGTTTTCAGGAGGTCTTTGCGCCAAATGGAGTGATGGGAAGCGTTTTTCGCTGCCCAGCCAGGCGGGACAGCGAATTATGGCCCCAAACCTTCAACGACGGATATCACGACATCAATGGCGGGTCAGGGGTGCAAAACGTGAACTATACGGTCAATTGTACGACTGGAGAAGTAAATGCATACGGAAACGCCATGCCCAACCGCGTTTCAAAGTACACGTACCCCTCCGAACTGATGTGGATCGTCGACGGCCAGTATTACCGACTCGTTGACTGGGGCGCAAACGGTGCGAACAACCCGGATTATACCTACATTGCCAGGCATAATAAGAGATGCAACATCCTCTACGCAGACGGTCACGCGGGAACCCGAAAAGGGCGAATGCCAAATTCAAGAAGCGGTTGGGGAAATCCGAGCGATCCGGTCGAGTCCCACTTCTGGCTCGCCGAACCGTCGAATTGAGGTTGTTCAGTTCTTCCGTCAATGAATTGTCAAACGCAAAGCGCGCAGAGTCTGCAGATTCTACACTTGAGTCGTTGTCTGGTTTTTGCGGTGACACTTATTTTCACGTCGGCGCGCGCCGAGGATGTCGCCAACAACACCGTCAGCGTTCAGCTCAAATCGAGGCAGAAACTCTTTAACGCCGGAAAAAATCGCGTCTGGCAAACGATCATTCTGGCCAATCACCTCACGCAATATGATCTCAATATCGGCTCGGAAGTGAACGAAGAGGGGAAGCTGATCAATACGTTCGTGGGCATCGCGAATCCCCAGCAGTCCTGGTGGTGCAACGGATTTATGACGATGAAAGTGGACGATGCCGATGTCGGCCAATTCCCATGTCGGATTTCAATCGTCGAACAAGGACAACAGGGGTGCCTCGAATTTTTGTATCAGCGTCCGGAAGGCGATCTGCGCTGCCGCTTCCTGTTGTATCCCGAAGACGAGATGTTGTATGTCGAGTGGGCCTGCGATGGAAAAAACACGGAGGCCAAACACCTGGAGGTCATCTGCGTTCCGGCGGTGGCCAACATGCTCACCGGCCAGACCGCAAAAGACCTGGGCACGCGGCGCGCCGCGCAGACCAGCGCCCAGACGTTTGTCGAAAAGAAGGATGAAGCCGAGGCGAAGGCCAATCCTGCGAAGGGCAACCCCGAAAAAGAAAATTGGGCGCTGCTTTTGGACCAGGTGTGGGACCTGGCGGACGCAAGCAAACGCGCCGCGCCCTTGCGCAACGGCGTGACGGGACCGGCCGGAGTGGTTTTCCATCCGGTGGCCCAAATGGGACTTCGTTACGAAATTGACCCGGTTTACGTCAGAACCCATGCCACCTATCCGGCGGAAGCCAATCTCGTCCGTCTGGCCCTATGCGAGTTTCGCAAGCTTGAAAACAAGGCGGGCTATCAAACCCTCAAGGAAAAGGTTCCCGCCGTCATGGAACGGATGGCGCGATTGACCTCCACCCCGCGCGAGATGACGGAAGCCACCAGCAACTCCTTGCAACGCCTGGCCGATTCGGTTCTCAAACCGGCCGGGGAGCAAAAGGGCAAGACCTCCAGCGAGCTGCAATTGCGCTTGCAACGGTTTCTCGATGCGAAAACAAAATGGGACCAGGAAAGGACCTTCGCTCCGCTGGCGGCGGAACGCGCGTTGCGGGCCGCTTACGACCAGTTTTATTTCGAAGCGGAACGCCTGGGACGACCGGCCCGCAAAACAGGAACGATCCTGGTGGTCAAGGGATTGAACAACCTGCTCTATAAAATTGACGCCGTCCGGATGAAGTATCCCCGGCTGATGCAGGAGGTCAAAAACGCCTATGTCAGAAAGGATGCCAACTACGGTTTTTATGTGGATTATTTTCCGTCCAGCCGGAAGGAAATCATGCGGTTTGACGCCATCGTTTTGGCCAATGCCGACGTGGAGGCGTTGCAGGAGGAAGGCCTGGAGCTGCTTCTCCCCTATCTTGAAAATGGCGGAGGACTGGTCGTCCTCGGCGGATATCACAGTTACGGCTTGAGCAGTGTTTATGAAACCAGGCTCGGTTCCGTTTTGCCGGTGAAAGGCGAGCGTTTCGATCTGCAGCCCTTGGGGACGGCCGAAACCGCCGGAAAAAAACCGTCGTCGTCATCAGGATTGGCGGGGCCGCAGGGCGCTCCGTTGCAGCCGATGGGAAAGGATTCTCCTTTTATCGAAAATTTGAAATGGGAGCAAAAGCCGATGTGCTATTGGCAGCATTTTGTAAAACCAAGTAAAAACGCGCAAGTCCACATTTCCGCCGGCGCCCAGTCATTCCTTATCACGGGCCAGTACGGCAAAGGGCGGATTGGCGCCTTTACCGGAACCGTCCTGGGATTGCCCGCTAGAGAGGGCACGCCTTTCTGGGAATGGGAATCGTGGCCTGAATTGCTGGGGCGCGTGCTCGCCTGGGCCGCCGACAAACCCGCCAAATAAATTCCACTTGGGAAAATGCGTAAAATGATCTCTCAAACCCCCGCTTTCGCGGGAATCACGGTCTTGTTTCTAATTCTGTCTGAATTTCAAATATCTTTGGCTGGATTTACGATAAAATATCAAACTGAAAAACGGACATCATCATGATTCAAACCCTTCGACGATTTTTTTTCGTTGCCGTCGCATTGCTGATTCCTTCCCTCGCCCGATCGGACCTCAAGGTGCGCGTCTGGCCTGATAAATTGGCCTGCGATCCAAACGAACCGTGCGCCATCAAGGTTTATGTCAACAACACGGATTCCGAGGCGAAAAAGGTTAAGCTGTCCGCGTATGTGGAGTATGAAGTTGAGTCGCGGGCGGCGTTGCCGGACAAGGAGCTGACGGTTGCGGGCGGCAAAGAAGAAGTCGTGCCGCTTTTGTGGAAACCCGGCAAATCCGTTCTCGGTTGCGGCGTTGTTGCCCAGGCGTTTGACGGCGAAAAATTGATCGCCCGCGCTGAGGAGTATTTCAATGTCATTGAGCGGAAGGACATTGCGCGCGTCGGCGTGGCCGGACAGTTCCGAGTCAGTCAACAAACCGAAGGCCCGGACGCGCACTGGAATGAGGTCGAACGCAATAAAAATCGGTTCTTCGTCACGGAAGCGCTGCGCAAAGGCTACATTAACATTGCGGAAGCCCACGGGTTGTATGCGGATGCGTTTGCGCGCCTGACACCCAATGAAACGGAATTGGCGGGCGATTATTTTCTTGGCGGGTTCCCTTTTCGAATCAGCGGCGTCAAGCATCAGATTGAATTGCTGAAACAGAACGGGATCAGCACCACGGCGTATGCCACATCTTACACCGACTCGGCGGATGCGCTTGAGTTGGCGCGCCAGCGGCCGGAACTGGTGATGCGTTTTGAACGCGGCCAACCGTCCATCACTCTATTCGATGTCAAGGAGCTGGAAAATGAGAAGAATTTTTTACCGGGCACCGCGCTCATGATGCCTTACAACTGGTTCCCTGATCAGACCAGTCGGGAAACGCTGGATGTGGCCATTGGCGAACTGAAGAAGGCGCGGTCCTTTTGGGGCCTCGATGGCGTGCGCTGGGATGGCCATTATTCGCCGTCGTTCTACCACGTGTTTTCGGGCCGCACATTTTTCAACTACAAAGGCGAAGGCGTTCCGCCCTTGAAGGATTGCGATCGTTTGACCGCAGCCAACATGCGTTATGTCAAGGACGCTCTGCGCAAGGCCTATCCCGATTATCTTTTCATGGCCAACATGATGTGGCCGGCCAACATTCCCGGGGATCAGCGCAGCGAGGAATTTGCAGTGATGATGGAGAATGGCGGCGCCGCCTGCAACGAGCCGTCGTGCGCCAGCCACATTGCGGGAAATCCCTATAATCGTTGGTCCGAGATGTCCCGCCTGCTGCTCTTCGAATCCGACCGGGCCAGGGAATACGGCGGATATGCCTTTGCCTATCCGGATCGGCCCTGGGACGTTTCCGCCACCTATTCCCAACTGCAGTATTCGCTTTTCTACGCGACCCGCAATCGTCCCTGGTTTGCCGCGGCTCTCTATAATCACTTCACCTGCGGCTACGAACCGCAGGTGGACAAGAAGTTGCTGCCTTATTCCGACGCCATCCGCTCCATTACTCGTTTTGCCACGCGTTATTCTTCCATTCTCTTTGGCCATGGCATGGAACGCATCGGGGACCCCGATAACTTTCTCAAGGTGAGCAGTGCCCAACCCGTTTGGTGGAAGGATTACGTTCATGGCCGCACGGTCGGCGAAGGCGAACGCCAACTCATGGTGGACCTGTTCAATCCACCGGCCAGGGAACTGGCCGGCGCAATGGCCGATGCAAAGGACCTTCCGCAGGCTCAAAAAAATATCCGGCTGTCGCCGAAATTAAAGCCCGGAGAGAAGATCCTTTCCGCATGGTTCCTAAGCCCTGAAATTGACGGGATGAAGCGGAAGCTCGCGCCGGAGGACGGAAAGGAAAGCGGCAGGGAGGTTTCCGTCTATAACCCGATGGAGGGCAAGACGGTCAAAGTTGCCTCGCCATCCGGCGGAACGGGAGTGGTTGTTCCGGAATTGAAGCTCTGGGGGATCGTCGTATTCAACATCAAGACCCGTTAATCATGATTAACTATTCACACGGCAATTGGGGTGTTTTTCAACAACCTGCTGGCGCGTGTTTTGAAAGCTGTTTGTCTCTTTTCCATCTGTTCCGTCATGGCAGGCGACCCCGTGGACGGCGTCCTCGCCGACCAGCGCGGATGGGACTTTTGAGACCCGCGCCTATATTTGCGCTACTGTTGATCGCCGCCACCGGTCTGCGGGCCGGGGATGGCGCAAGGGAAGTGAAGGAGGCGGGGCAAACTTATATTGATCTGGACAACGGCCTTATTGCTTTGCGCATCGCGCCGGAGCGCGGCGCCCGAATTATCCGGTTCACGCCCAAGTTCAGCGGCAAGAATTGGGTGCACCCGGAGCCGACCTATGGAATGGCGCTGGATCATTTCGCGGGACAGGGGTTTCCCGGTGAGTTGGACAAGGCGACCTACCAACACCGGGTTCTGCCGGATTACCAGGCCGGCGGTGTTGAGCTTTGGGCCAGGACGGCGCAGGGCACGCGCGCTGTGCCCGCCGGCATTGAGTTGCGCAAACGGATCACGCTGGCGCCGGGGACGGATACGGTCGCCATTGGTTACACCCTGGCCAACACGACCACCAACGCTTTTCGGGTTGCGTTCATGCCGAAGTTCGACGTGTTTATTTCCGGCGATCGCGCGGAAAACTATTACTACCGGCCCTCGGCCAAGGGGCTTGATATTGCCTGGCCCGGTGAAGTGGAATCGAAAGATCACGGCGATCATTACTTGAAAAATCCAATCTCCGGGTGGACCGCGGCGCTGAATCGCAAGACCCGCGAAGGCCTGGCTTTTGTCATGGATTATAATTACCTGCAATGGTTCTATAACTGTCTGCCTTACAATACCGTGGAATGGTTGTATGCCCCCGTCAGCCTCCAGCCCGGCGCAAGCTGGAAGACCGAAGTCAAGTTGGTCCCATTCCACGGCCTGACCAATATCACGTTCGCATCGGCAAATCTGATTGCCGATACCGAGGTTGCAGTTGCTGCGGGAGGCGTCGTCAGCGTCCAGCATCATTTGCGCGCCGCCGAAGGCGCGCTGACCGGCGTGAAGTTGAAAACGCGGTTGCGGCAAATCGCCACCCTCAAGGAATATGCTTTTCCGGAGGCGGAGGCGAAACAAATCGGGGCGGAGCCATCCACCGTGACCACCTCGCAAACCATTCACGAGGATTCAGGATTGACAGCGACCATCCAGGTGGCGGGGCGCAAGAACGGGCAGAGTTTTTCCGAGGAGTACGATTATTACCATCGCGGCGTCAAGGGCGGCGGTTTTGATCTGCTTGCCTCTTCGGAGCGTGGCTACACGAAAACGCCGCCGCGCAAAATAAAAAAGTTTGCTGATCCGGCCGGGTTGACATTTGCACCCGAGAAGCCGCCGACAATTTTTGAAATGCGGGGCCTTTACGGGAAGCTCTATCGCAGCCAGGAGGCCGCCGAAAAGGTCGGGATGAAAATGGCCGGTATCGGGTATGCGCGCGCTTCGTGGGACGGCCACAGCGTGAGCGCCTTTCCCTTCGACTTCAAGGAGCTTTTCAAATTCAGCGTGATCATCATCAATAATATTGATGGCACGGCGGTGGATGATGAAATGCAGTTCATGCTCAGGCATTACGTCCATTCGGGCGGCGGCTTGCTGTTGCTGGGCGGTTATTACGGGTTCGGCGCGGGGGGCTGGAATGAGTTGGATGATCTAAAGGAACTTTTTCCCATTCGCGTCAAAGGCCCCTTCGACCTGAAACCCGCGCCGGAGCCGGGCGTGATCACGGATGGCGCCGGTCCTTTGTACAACGCAAAGGATTTTTCAGGAACCGTCCAGATTCGCTGGTTGCATGATGTCGAACTCAAACCCGGCGCGCAAATCGAAGCGAGCGTGGACAAATTTCCGTTTACCGTCACCGGTCAATATGGCCAGGGCCGTGTGGCGGCGGTGTGCGGCACGGTCCTCGGGACGCCGACCAAAGACCATGAACTTTTCTGGCAGCAATCCGAATGGCCAACGATTCTTGGAAAACTTTTAAATTGGCTGGCTGCGGAGAAATCTCAATGACCATCGTTAAATCCCCGCCAAAGATGTTTGAAGTTTGCTGCCGGATTCCCAAAAAAGTAGGACAGGCATCTTGCCTGTCATCTGCGGGACTTTCGGCTACTCCAACCCGCGCGCGCAGGGAAGGCCTCCAAATTCCGAAATGGAGGGCCACGCTCCGTCGTGGCCGTGGAGATAGGGTTTTTTGCGGAAATGCCGCCCTTTTTCCCTCGGTCGCGACGGAGCGCGACCCTCCGTCCCAAACATTGTCCAATATTTTAGACAACAATGAGGCAATTTATGAAAAAACATATTCATAACAAGCTTATTTTGGCGGCTCTTTTAATTTCAGGATGGGCGGCGTCCGATGGCCTGGTCCCGGAGGGGGTCGCGGCGGAAAAGGGGGACACCGTATGCTTCAGCGACTCATTTATGGAGAAGGACCCGGCCTGGACCGGGCGGAACCAATGGGCGGAGGTCAATGATCGCGCAAACGAGGCGAAGGACACCGTCAGTTTGGGCATCATGGATGCGGGCAAGCCGCATGCGTTGACGCGTTCGCTTGAAGACTTCGGGCTGAACACCAGCAAGGGGCACCTCCGCTGCGCCGTCCGCGCGCGTTGGACCGTCAAACCTGAAAACGCAGACGCGGACCGTTTTGAGATTCGCCTGCGAGATTCCGCGCAAAACTATTATTGTTTGTGGGTGCAACCCAAATGGGCGGTAAGATTAAAAAGTGAACCATTTAGGTTCAGCATAAAGGATTGGACGGCGCGCCGCTCCCGTCCCTTTCCATGAAATCATTCGCTTCTGCCGCCCGTTCGTTTTCAATTTCCACATGGAAATCGCCACCGGCCGAGTTTCGCCCGATTCCGTTTTGGGTCTGGAACGACCGTCAGGAGCCGGCCGAACTCCGCCGGCAAATTCGCGAAATGCGCGCCCAAGGATTTGGCGGGTTCTTCATCCATTCCCGGCTGGGGTTGCGAACTCCTTATTTGGGTTCCGAATGGTTCCGCCATGTAAAGTTAAGCGTGGAAGAGGCCGCGCGAACGGGTCTCAAGGCGTGGATTTATGATGAAGACCGTTGGCCGAGCGGATTTGCGGGAGGAAAAATCGCCGAAGTGCCCAACCTCGATTATGCGGGCCATGCGCTCGCTTGCCGGGAGAACGACGGGCAACCCGTGTTTGCAGTCGTTCGCAGCGCGCCCAACGCCTGGTGCAACGGGGCCAGTTGGCCCGACATGCTGAATCCAAAAGTGGTCTCCGCCTTTCTGCGCCTCACCCACGCGCAGTACCGCAAGGCCGTCGGCAACCATTTTGGACGGACCGTTCCAGGCGCGTTTACGGACGAGCCGAGTTTCATCGTTTGGGATGACCCGAATCGGCTTCAAACGGTTCCCTGGACAAAAGATATCGAGGCGTTGTTCAAGACAAAACGGGGCTATGCGCTGCGTCCGCGCCTGGCCAGTTTGTTTTTTGACAAGGGCAATTATCGCCGTGTTCGCATTGATTTCTATCGCACCATCACGGAACGATTTGTGGAGAGCTTTGCAAAGCAAATCAACGATTGGTGCGCTCCCCGGCGCCTCATCACCACGGGACACATGATGGAGGAAGACACGCTGATTGCCCAGGTCCGGGCGATCGGCGCCGCCATGCCCCATTACGAATATTTTCAGCAGCCCGGTATTGACCACCTGGGCTACGACCTGCCGGATACGCCCTTGCTGCCCAAACAATGCGTCAGCGTGGCGCATCAACTCGGTCGGGAACGGGTGTTGTCGGAATTGTTTGGCGCTTGCGGATGGGATACGACCATCGGCACGCTCAAGCGGTCCGGCGACTGGGACTTTGCGCTGGGGATCAACGTCCTGAACCAACATCTGGCTTACTACTCGATCCGCGGATGTCGCAAACGCGATTACCCGTCTTCATGTTCCTATCATCAGCCCGGTTACCCGCTCTACAAATCATTCAATGATTATTTCGCGCGGCTCAGCTACGTCCTCACCCGTGGCAGGGCGGTGCGACGAATTCTGGTCCTCCATCCAATTGCCAGCGCCTGGGCGCTGTTTTCGCCTCGCGCTCCGCAGCGCGTGACCAGGCTGGACGCGCGCTTCGGCGAGTTTTGCCGTCAACTTCTGGAAATTCAGCGGGATTATGATTATGGCGATGAGCTGCTCCTCGAAAAATACGGCAAGATCATGGATGGAGAGTTTGTCGTTGGGAAGGCGCGCTATAGGGCGGTGGTTGTGCCCTCAGCGGAGACCTGGAGTGCGCACACGTTGGCGTTGCTTGAGAAATTTGCCGCACAGGGCGGGAAAATTATCTCCGTCGCCCCGGTGGCCGGCTATCTCGACGGCCGCCCCTCGAAAGCCCTGACCAACTTCCTGACCGGACCGCCGGTAACTCATCTGCGAAGGACTCATGCGGCCGCGCTGGACCGGGTGCTGGCATCCGTCCCGCGCGACGTCCATGTGACCCGTCCTGACGGAAGCATGGTCAAGGAGCTGGTTTACCAACACAGATCATGCGGCGATCGCGAAATTTATTTTCTTTCCTTTGGCAAATCGGAAAAGGCCTTTCGCGCCTGCATCTCTCTCGATGGAAATGGAAGTGTTGACCTCCTGGATGCGGAAACCGGCGCCGTCACGCCCGTTCCTTGCGCCAGCAAAGACGGTTGCACCCGCTTTGAGTTGGACGTGCCCCGGCACGGCTCGAAACTCATCTCACTCAATCGCGGACAGAAATCGGTGGCGCCAAAAATTTCGATTCGCGAACGGACCAAGCCGCTTTCGGGTTCATGGAAGATTCGAAGACTCAACCCGAACGTTCTGGCGCTTGATCGGGTTCGAGTGAAGTTTTGGGAATCACCCTGGACTCCGCCCATGGGAATTCTGGGCGGCGGGCCGGGGCCGATCAGCCTGCCCAATGCAAACGACCTCATCGCGAAGGCCCTCGACAGCGGAAGTATTTTGCCCCAGTGGCCCGTGTTTTTGCGGTTTGAATTCCATGCGGTTCTTCCGTCCGCAGGCAATCTTCAAGCGTGGTTTGTTCTGGAAGACCCGCAAGCCATGACGGAACTCCAATGCAACGGAAGCGCGCTCCGGGTCCTTGACGGCCAGTGGTGGCTGGACCGCCAATTTCGAAAATGCAAGCTGGGTCATGCGCTGCGCGCGGGCCGCAATGCGATTGAATGTCGGGTAAGATGGATCAAGCCGACGATTGACGGAACCAGCCGCTTTACCATGGATGGCACCGAATTGGAAAATGGTTATGTCATCGGTGATTTTAACGTGGTGTTCCCGCGCGGCGCGCGCGCGCCCCGGATCGTTCCCGCCGCTCCGTTGCCCGACGATCCATCCGCCGATCTGGCCAGGGCCGGACTGCCCTTCTACAGCGGCGTGATCCGCTACGAGCGACGACTGAACTTGTCGAAAATGGAGGCCAGCCGACGTTGCATCCTCAGGTTTTCCAGGCCGCATGGAGAAGGAATTCGCCTGTCGGTAAACAATCGGTTCGTTCGGGATTTGTGGTACGAACCCTTTGAAGCCGATTGCACCGATTATTTTCGCGCGGGCGGAAATTTGATTCAGGCGGACCTTTTCGCCAACCTGGGCAACCTGCTCGGCCTGCTGCATCACAAACGCCCCTGGTCCGATGCCGCCCACTCAACCAACAAATACCTCCTCCGTCCCTTCGGCCTGGGCGCGGCGCCTGCGCTGGTCATCCGATAGCAATTTACCAATCAGATGGAAATATTGGCAACAGATTTAGAGGGGAGCACACGCGTCCCGCGTGTTTTGGCTGGCGTCACGCCAGCCAATGCCCCGGTGGAAAATCGGCGGGACGCCAATTTAAAGCACGCGGGACGCATGCGCTCCCCATCCATTTCTCCCATTCCTATGACGCCTGTGTCTTTAAATACAAACCGCTTAGTACAGACTCAACAACCCATTCCATGAACATGCCCAACGTCCTGGTGAGTCAGGTCGGTTTTCCATGCGGCGCTCGGAAACGATGCGTCGTGCCTGGTTGCGAGGCCGCGGAGTTTGAAATCCAGGATGTGTCGCAGCATTTGCGCGACGCAATCGGCGAATTTGAAAATTGGCGCGCCATCTTTCGCGGCAGGCTCGAACGGCGGGGGGGTCCCATGGGCGCGTTTTCGGTTGGTGATTTTTCTAAAGTTCAAGCGCCGGGAATTTATCGGGTTGTTTTGCCAGGCGACGCCGGACATTCGTATCCGTTTGTGATTTCCGATGCCGCGCACTCGCATCTGCCGCGGCTCTTTCTCGATTACGTCCACAGCCAGCGCTGCGGACCGTTCGAAAACGAATGGCGCGGACCATGTCACCTCGACGACGGTCTGCGTTCCGACAATGGGCAACCCGTGGACGCCGTGGGCGGCTGGCATGACGCGGGCGATCTCCGCAAGTGGATGACGACCACGCCCTTGCCCGCGCTCGCCTTCATGCACACACGCGCGCGCCTGGCTTCGTTGGGAAATCATTGGCGCGAGGATCCTTTTCAGGATGATCTTTTGAATGAATTGATCTGGGGGCTTCGGTTTGTCTTAAAAATGCAGGACCCGTCCACGGGAATGATCTACGAAGACGTGGGCGGTGGCGGCGACAGTCGGCGCACAACGGAGATGACGTGGTGGCACGAGAACCATGCGGGCGTGTACGCCGACAACGAGGAGAACCATTTCACCGACAACGCGCCTAATTCGGGCGATGAGCGCACGGTGCGGGTTCAATACAACCCGATTGTCCAGTACACCAACATTGCCATTCTTGCGGGCGCGGCGGAGATGTTCTGCAAGCTGGATGCGAAATTCGCGCGCCAGTGTTCCGATGCCGGCCTTCGCTGCTGGCGGTTCATGTCTTCACGCGTCCAGGATGAATTCCACCAATGGACTTCGGTGCTCGCGTGGCGTTTGCTGGCGGCGCTGCGGCTCGTCGCCACCGGCGCGGTTGGCAAGGAGGAGGTGGCCGAAGCCGCGCGCCGCGTTCTCGATCTGCAAGATGCAACGCTGGGCTTTTGGCATCTCGATTTGCAGCGGCGGCAACCCTATCGGGGCATCCTCCAATCCGCGCAGCCGCTCCTTGCCGCGGCGTCGTTGCTCGAACTCGGTCCCTCGCACCCCCTGGCCCCGAAGGCGTCGGACGCCTTGCGGCGGTGCTGGGACGCGTTTATCGAGCCGATGCGGAACACGAATCCATTCGGCATCATCCCGTACGCGATGTATCGGGACCCTCCGACCACCGGCGACGTGTATCACCCGCTCGACAACGGACGTTGGTTTCGATTTTTCATGCACACGCAAACGCCGCAAAAGATCAACCACGGCATCTCGGCGCACTGGACAAGCTGGGCGCACGCGCTTGCGTTGGCGGGAACGGCGCTTGGCGAAGGCCGCTGGCGCGAAGCGGCCTGGGATCAGTTGCATTGGCTGATGGGTAATAATCCGCTCAACACCTCGTTGATCAGCGGAGTCGGCTATCGGATCGCGATGCCGTACAGCCGGTTTCTGGGCGCGATCCCCGGCGGATTCTGTCTCGGTCCGCGCGGAGACGCCGCGGATGGCATCTTCATTGACCCCGATGGGCGCTGCGATTGTGTTTCATGCGAATACTGGATGACGCCGTTGGCCAATGCACTGATGGCTTTGTCGCTCTTGTTGCCGAAGTCCGTGGACGGCTCCCGCAAACTCGGTTATGCAAAAACCCGGCAAATCCCAACAAAGAAAGGAACAAGCAACCATGAGTAAAGTCTCAAATCCACGGGCGGTGCGTATTGAATTACAACCGCGCAGGCGAGTCGTGCGGATTAAAAACGGCGGGCGTGTGTGCCGTGAAAGGTCTTGTAAGCGCGGCTGAAATCGTTGGGATGTTTGTAGCCAAGCTTGAAGGCGATCTCTTTCACGGAAAGGGTTCCATCCTGGAGCAGCTCCTGCGCCCGCTGCATGCGCAAGCGCAGGTAATAGCGGGCGGGAGATTCGGCGAAGGCATCGGCGAAAAGCCGTTTGAGCCTGGCGGATGAAATTTGCAGGTAGTCGCGCAACATGAAAATGGGATTGGCAAGATCGAGATGCTCGCGCATCCGGCGGACCGCTTGCTCAACGCGCGCCTGATCGTCCGTTTTCGGCGACACGGTCCCAAAGGCGCGGGCGAACTCGACATCCAATAAACCACGCAATGCACGCAGGGAACGACGCGTCAACGAATCGGGGCGGGCCACTTCTTGCCGGCAGACAGCGTGGAGAGCTTGCAGTCGCCCAAGCGATTCTTTGTGAAGACAATGAACGTGACAGCCTCCCGTGGGCGGCGTCAGTTCCGCAACCGTGGGACACGTTCGCCACATCCACACCAACAGATCGGCATACGCGTCGGCCTCGCCCTGCCACTCGAATCCATGATGCACCGAGGCGAGGACCGCTTGATTGGGCGAGAGCCGATGCGGCTGATTCTTGAAAACGATGGTGGGGGACCCCTGGAGCACCACGATGTACGACCAGGCATTCTGGGGTGGCGGCACAGTGGGAGAACGCCGGTAGTTGCGCAGCCCCCAGGCGAGGTACACCAGATCGCTTCGCACATCAGGATGATGTTCGGCAGCCCAATAAGAACGAGCCGAGAACGGCATGTCAGCGGGTTTCCGGAAACGACTCATGGGTTGTTTGCAAAGTTTAGCGCCCGCGTCGGATGGTCAAATCCGTCTTGTTCCTCGCAGGCCGTCTCAGCTTTTGCAAGTAGCATCTTGAGGCAGGCATCGGATTGGTGCTACCAAGCGATGCTTGTCTGCGTCGGATGCCCGCATTAACCTGTACTACAATGTTCAAGAATCGCGTATTTTCGACAAGATTTTCCCGATGTAGCAGACGGCGCTTCGCAGAAGCGCCGCTACACATCTTTTGGTTGCGGTTACGCCGCGTTGGGCCACAAGTGAAAAGTTTCATGCGAAGGAGAGATGGCCCGGCCTTCACGCTCATTGAACTGTTGGTGGTGATCGCCATCATCAGCATTCTGGCGGCGTTGCTCACGCCCGCCTTGAAGAGCGCAAGAGACAAAGCCAGGAGAATGGTCTGCGTGAACAACTTGAAGCAGTTGACACTGGCCGTTTCTTTTTACACAAATGACAATGATGGATTTTATCCGCCGGCCTTTTTCACCACGCCAACCTCCGAATGGATCAGTGAAAGACTGTTGGCGCTGGGTCATCTTTCGTCCGGTTATGCCGATTCAGCAGGCCATTCCCGATTCCTGATATGCCCGGTCACCTACAAGGACGGCGCCAATCAGTTCACAATCGGCTACAACAGCATCTTTATTTTTGGAAAGTCCTCGCCGGACGCAACGCGAAAGCCCGAAAGCCTGGCAAATCCCGCCCAGGCGTGCATGTGGCTGGATGCCGACTCGCTGACATCCGATTCGCGCTACGCGTTCTGGCTGTACTTCGATCAGAGCCTTTCCGCTTTTTATGGGTATCCAGCCTTTCGGCACTCCGGAATGATGAATGTGGCCTATTGCGATGGCCATGTGGCGGGCATGACCGAGTCTGAATACAACAGCAAATGGTTGTACACCGCGCCAGGAGGTCCGTCCTTTTGGGAGGGAAAATAATTGCCAGCAACCGGAAAAAATAATGATGTCATGGTTGAGACGAGGATTCCGGGGATTTCTGTTATTGTCGGTGGCGGTGATTTGTCGAGAAACGGCTGGGCTGGATTCGTCACCCGATTTCGGTTTCGAGGATGTCACCGCGAACGGCGTGTTGCGGGGGTGGCGCGTCAACGCTTCGGCGGGTTATCCCTTTGAGGTGATTGAGGCCGTTCGGGGCGATCCCCGATTCGTCCGGGGCGGCGAATGCTCGGTCCGCCTTGTGCAGAGCCGGGTTGATGACGCCGGTAAACCGCTGCCCGGACACCTGTATCTCGATGCCGTCATCCCGGTCAAAGCGGGGGCGCGCTATCACTTCAGCTACTGGGCGAAAGGACGGGGCAAGGCCGGCGCTTGGGTGTACTTCTATCACAAGGTGAACGGCGTGGCCGGCTTCAAGTCCTCCGTTTCGCTGGCGACGGTGAGCCGCGAGGAGGCGGACGGCAGCTCCAGCCATTACTCGTTGGAAGGCGAGACCGATTGGAAGAAATGCCGCTTTCTGTGCGTGGCGCCCGCGGGAGATGATGTCACGGTCCGGCCCGCGATCGAAGTTCACGGCGAACTATGGGTGGACGACGCGGCGTTCGCGCCGGCCGAATGAACGAATTGAATCCCATGAAACGCATGCGAACGAGCTTCCATTCGCTCTTTGTCCTGCTCGCCCTCGGCCTTGGGCTGGGTCCATTAGCGGCCCGAGCGGCCGACTCTGCTTCCCCGCCACCGGCTGTCGTAAGGCCCAACCTCGTCACCCTGAATCCCACGGGTCCCGCGCCAAAGGTGGATGGTCGCATCGAGGAGGGAGAATATGGAACCCGAGTGGCCGGACTGATGGATCTCCAGACCTCGGACCTCTATGCCTATCCGGCTGAGTTTCTCCTGGCGGGCGACACCAAGCGCATTTATTTTGCCCTGCGGATGACGCTGCCTCCGGGTTACTCGCCGGAAACTTGTGGCAAGGCGCGCGATGATCAGGCGCTGGTGGCCGCCAAGGATGCTCTCTTCCTGATGCTGAGACCGGATGCGCATCCGGAGGAGCAGGGTTATGAGGGCGCCTACGTCGGGATCTCATCGAACGGCATGCTGTACGATGCCTGGGAGACCATCAATTGGAAGCAGGGTTTCTGCAAACGCGACACCACCCTCAACGGCAACTGGGAGGTCGCGTCGAAGATCAACAACGGCGTTTGGACGATTGAAGCCTCGGTACCTTGGGAGGACATTCGGCTGCCTGCGCCCGGCGAGGAGCGGACATATCTCCTGAGCTTCGGCGTCCACTTGAAGGATCGCCGGGTGGCCTGGCAACTGCACGCCAATTGGTTCGACCACTACCAGGCTTTTGGACAACTGCGCGTGGCGAAGGATCCGGCCGTTGCCCGGTTGAAATTGTCGGAGCAGATCGTGCAGGGGGTGGTGGCCCCTGCCTTTACGCTCACCAACGGCGGGCCGACTGACGTGCCCTACGAACTGCTTTATCTGGTGTCCACGCCCCGGATGGTGGAGGGCGCGGTGGGCACATGGATTTTCGACCAGCAAATGGGCGCTGGCGCGAAGCAGGTGTTGCGGGACCACAGCGTTTATTTTTGGAATCCATCCGGAACCCTCAAGCCGGGGGAAACGAAAACTGAGTCCGGCACCGGACAACTCGAAACGCCCAGGTACTACGTTCTCGAGACGGAGGCGCGGTTGGGGGGCAAGTTGGTGTGGTATCAGAAGGTCCCGTTCCACTTCTCTCCGCCAGTGGTGGCCGCTCTCATGCCGATTCCGAGCAAGAACCTGGTGGAAGCGCGGGTGGCCTTCCTCGGCGCGAGGGATGAGGACAAAGGCGCGCTGCGGGTCGAGTTCCGACAGGGAGAAAAGGGCGTCCTTTCGCGCGACCTGCCGATCACCGGGAAGGAGATGAATATTCCTCTTTCCATGGCGCCCCTGTCCCCGGGTGATTACCAGGTCGTATTCGAGTTGAAGAGCCGGCAGGGGCAGTCGGTCTTCACCACCACCACGCCTTTCCGTAAATGGGAAGATCCCGCGTGGCTCAAGGACCGGGCCGGAATTCAGGCGCTGGACCCGGACTGGGTGCCGTCGAGTTGGACGCCGCTGAAGGTCAAAGAAGGCGAGGTGACGATGTGGGGCCGGACGCATCGAATGCAGAAGGGCAGTCTCCTTGCAGGCATCACCAGTCAGGAGCGGCCGCTCCTGGCCGCGCCGGTCGCGGTGAAATATCTCCGCGACGGAAAGGAAATCCGTTTTCCCCTTTCCGCGCCGACGGTTCGCGCGAGCGCCCGCGGACGGGTGGAACTTGAACAGTCCGCCTCCGCGCCCGACTTCGATCTCGCCGTTCGGCATCGCATCGAGTTCGATGGCATGCATCTGATGACCCTGCGCTTCACCCCCCGGCAGAAGGGCGTTGTTCAGCGACTCTGGGTTGAGATTCCCTTGGACGGCGCCGTCTATTCCCTCGCCATGGCGGCCGAAGGGCGGGAGGGGAGCTGGTGGCAGCATGGCCTGGCGCTCGACCGCACGTTCCAGATTCCCCGCCGATACCACCTGATCTGGCTCGGCAACGACGATGTGGGGTGCAGCTTTTTTGCCGAGAACTATAAAGGGTGGCGGATCAATTCCTCCAAGCCGCGCATCACCCTGAAAACGGAAGGTGCGGTCAAGACCCTCAATCTCCTTCTGATCAACGAGCCGTCCGAGGTTTCCGCGACTCTCGAACTGCAGTTCGGCATGCAGGCCACGCCCCTGAAACCAACGCCCCCGCGCTTGCGTGAAGTACGAGCGGGCAACGGAGCGGAGCCGCCCCCTTACAACGTCCTGATGACCCACGCGTCCATCTGGAACTCGACGGACAGCAAGCCTTCCCCCCGGAGTTGGCCGGTGCTGAAGGACCTGATCACCCTGGCCAAATCCCGCGGACAGCAGCTCAACCCCTACATCGGCGCCTTCTTCATCTGCCCATGGGATTACATTCGCCGTGATTTCCCGCTCCCCAAAGACTTGAACGCCTCGTATCCATCCGATGCGACCATCAAGACCAAGAAGGACGCAACCAAGACGGACGAGTATTTCTACTACCAGCGGGATTGGGATGCGGTTCCTCCCCGGGTGGCCACCACTCCCATGGAAACGCGCGAAGAAGTCTTCACCACGCCCAGCGGGTCGTACACGGATTTCTTTACCGGAGGCGTGCGGGAAATCCTGAAACACGAACCCGATTTCGGAGGCTTCTTCTTCGACATCTCGACCCCGCCCATCAGCCTTGATCCGGACAAAGGCCATGCCTACCTGACCAAGGATGGCGTGCAGGAGGGAACCTTCGAATCGTTGGCCACCCGCGATTTTTACAAACGCCTTTATTGGCTCTTCGACACCCACCGCGGGCCGGGCAAGAAACCGTGGTTCATCGGGCACAGCTTTGCGGCGTGTGCGCCCTATGCTTCATTTTGGGACATGACCATCAACGGCGAGGAGATCAAGCCGGACCGGAAATTCGGGTTCAGCGATCTGGTGCTCCAAAAAAGCCTGGAGGGCAACCCCAGCGCCTTGCCCGGCAAATCCGAGAGCGACAAGAGTTACGATGCATTCGGCTGGAGGAGCTGTTTTGGCGCGCAGTTCGGCGTCGAAAACATCGTGCTGCCCCAGTATGGCTACCTTCCCGAACTCAACACGGTTGCGCACGCGCGGGAAATCCTCGCCTTCACCTTCCTGCACAACACCCGCCTTCGTCCCGCCTACATTCCCGTCGGAACGGTGGAAGACTTCTGGAACAAGGTCGAGATTCCGTTTGGCCTGGCGGACACAACCTTCCATCCGTACTGGGCGAACGATGTGCGCGCCGATCCCGCCTCGATCAAGGTGAGTTACTACAAGAAACTCGCCACGGACGACTATCTTGTGGCCGTCGCCAACTGGTCGGACAAGGAAACGGATGCCGCCGTGACGCTGCCGGCCGGATTCGGATCGTTTTCAAGTTGCCGCAACATGGAAACGGGCGATGCGATCGCCGTCCCAAAAAAGTGGAAACTAAAAATCCCCGCCCACGACCTGCGGGTCTTTCAGTTTGCGGTCCCTGCCGCCCAACGGTAAGCTTCACTTTTGCCTCCGGAAACAGCGCCACAACCCATTCCATGCGACCCATCCCGCGCTTGCCCTCGCCGCCTGACTGCCTTATACTGGCAAAATATGTTGACCGAGAAAAAATCGTGCAGAAGGCAAATCCGGGAAATGACACGACGGATCGTGAGACGATTTCGCCCCGTGAAAGTCATTCTATTTGGCTCCCATGCGCGCGGGAATGCCGGCCGCAATAGTGATGTGGACCTTCTGGTTGTCATGCCGGTTTCGGGGTTGAAACGCAAAAAACAGTTGGAAATTCGTTCTCTGCTTCATTCCTTCCGGATCCCCAAGGATATCATTGTCACAACCCCCGAAGAGTTTGAGTGGCGGAAGGAAATTCCCGGCACCATTGAACGGCCTGCCATGTTGGAAGGAGAGGTGTTATATGCCCGCTCTTGACCAATCCCTGACCGTGGTTCACGAATGGATCTGCAAGGCTGAAAACGATCTCAAGAACGCAATCCACACCCTCAAATTAGGGAAAGATTGTCCAACCGATACCGTCTGTTTTCACGCCCAGCAATGCGTGGAGAAATATGTGAAAGCTCTTCTTGTGTTCAAAGGCGTTGACTTTCCCAAGACCCACGATTTGGAAAGGTTGGTTTCCCTGTTGCCTGTGCCTGTTCGGCTGTCTCACACGGTCGAAGAACAAGGGAAGCTCACCGACTATGCCACCCACGCGCGTTATCCAGGATGGAGCGAAATCCCACTGGCCGAAGCCAGATGGGCAGTGCGGACCGCCCGGCGGATTCGCGGAGAAATTCGCGCCATATTGTCCGAGAAAGTTGCACGAAAGGGAAAATAAAGACGGCGTTTCATAGATTTGAAAAACCGGAGGAAAACATTAAGGAATAAGAAACCCATAAATCATCTCGCGTAGCTTCGGCTACTGTCCGTCACGAAACGTGGAAATTTCGCATTGGGAAACGGTACTGGAAATGCGCCCCGACTGGGGCGCATCGAAAGTGTCTTTCCAAGGGCATCCACGTGCCTGTGATGGGACGCAAGTAGGTGCGTCCCACTTTTTTTGCAGGCACTGGCAACCTTCGAGAGAGCCATCCCACAGACAGGGCTGAATCGCTCGCCCGATCACGCCCATGTCCGAAGACAAAGTTCGTCAACCGCAATCACCATACCTTGCCTTGGCGAAATCGCGGGTCAGCCGCGAGTGGATGGCTGCATTTTGCAAAGCGACCGGCATTTCGTTGAGGCTGCTTCCCGTTGATGTGGCAAGCAACGAGATGGTGGGACGGGTTGCCCGGTCACCGTTTTGGACGCTGTTGTGTCAAACTGCCGAAGGCCGCAATCTTTACATCAAGACCCGGTTGGAACTTCAGCGGCGCGCCTTGCAAGAAAGCCGCCATCGGCGCGCGCAATGCCTCGCGGGCTTCACCCATGCGGTCATCCCAATCGCGATCGGCGGCAAGCAGGTGGCGACTCTTCTCGCGGGCGATGTTTTCCTCCGGAGGCCGAATCAAGCCGATTTCGACCGCGTTTCCAGAAACCTGGCTCGAATGGGGTTGAAAGCTGATTTGCCCCGCCTTCACAAAGCTTGGTTCAATATGCCAGTGGTGCCGCCGGATCAGTTTGAAGCCAACGTGCGCATGGCCGTCTCATTCGTTAAACTTTTAAGCGATTGCCTGCCCGCCTGGATGCTTGCCAACCAAGACGGAGAACCTCAGCAGGTCATGCGCGCCAAGGAGTTCATTCAGGCGCATGCGTGCAACCTCCAAGCGCAGGAGCGCGGCTCATTGAGGCTGGCCGATGTCGCCCATCATGTCCACTGCAGCCCCCAGCATTTCTGCAAAATGTTTCGAACGGCAACGGGAATGACTTTCAAGAACTTCCTGTCTCTCGTGCGCATTGAGAAAGCCAAGTCGCAGCTTCGGGATTTTTCCAGCCAGATCAAGAAGGTTGCTTATGCCGCAGGCTTCCAGACCATCGCCCACTTCAACCACTGTTTCCGGAAACATACGGGATTAAGCCCCACTCAATACCGGGTGAAAATCCGACAAGCAAACGCGAAATTCGGACAATCGTAACCAATGGAGTCAGCAAGATTTTCGCGGCATTGTGTTTCGCCACTGTCGCCTTAGAGCGCCAACCAAATCAGGAGACCCCCCTATGATGCGACCAAATACAAGCTCCATTATACTGCAAACAGCCGCCTGGCTGAGTTTAACCATTCTCATCACTCTCCCAACGGAAGCGGCGCCATTGAAGTCGGCCCGGGTTACGGATGCGCATAACGAGGTGATTTTGGCGAAAAGCACCGGCGAAAAACGGGAGGCGACGGTGAATGATGCGGTTTCCGGCTCGGATGTAATTCAGACCGGGAAAAAATCGCGGGCCGAAATTGAGTTTTTAGACAAGTCCATCACGCGGCTTGGTTCCAACACTTTATTCAATTTCGATCCGCAATCGCGCGAGATGAAACTAGACAGTGGAATTGCTTTGATTTATGTGCCGCCCGGAACTGATGGAACAAGGATCGTGACCCCGTCTGGCATATGCGTCATCCATGGGGGAGACGTAGTGACGATCCGCGTTGCTCGCGAGAAAACACAGATTGTTGCTCTTTCGCACGATGATGGCGGGGAAATCACCGTCAGTCATGTGCGGACAAAAGAGATGCGCCAATTACAAGCCGGTCAGATGCTAAGCGTCGCCACGAGCGCGGCGACTCTTCCAGAACCCGTGTACATCGACATCGAAGCGTTTGTCAGATCTTCCATGTTGTTACGCGGGGTAAATACCGGCAGCCACGCCAGTGTTCCTGAGTCGGGCAGCAAACCGGAAAAGGAAAAGCTCAAGAATCCCGAAAAGAAGGAATCGTCTGACGAGATGGTTTCGGAGAAGAACATGCAGTTTTTCGGTTCTGCCGCTTCATTTAGAAAAGTTGCTTGTTCGGATATCAAAGGGGCTTTCAGGCAATACGCTTCCGGCCGTGACACCTTCAATGTGATAACTGAGCGGGATCTCTTCAAGAAGGCCCCGGAAGTATGGCAATATTTTTTTGGCGGTTCAACCCTGCTGGTGTCGCACATTAACGCCGAAATCTCACGCACTGCATTTTACAATCCTTATCTTGATGCAGCGGTTGTTCAAGATTGGGAACGGAAAACGAATAAGACGATCAATTGTCGAGTGATTACGGGTTCATCTCTTCTCAAAAGGGGGAGTGTCCCCGAACTCAGGCCGCATTGGCTTGAAGAAGAAATGCCCGAACTCTCTCTGGTGGACAATTCCAAAAAGTTTATTGAAGCCTTTGGCGCAAAGAATCCGTTTTCCAGCGCGGCCAATCCCGCCGTCCTGAAGCTCGATGAGGAATCGGAAATGCGCATCATCGAACAAAGACTCGCCGGCGCAATCGTCAACCTGACTGGCGCGATAGATAAAAAAGGAAAGGATTCCTGGAGAGAGCCGCTCAAGGGCTTCCTCAACGTCATCGCTGGCAGCCAATCCGATAAGCTCGCTGCGGCCATCCCCCAGGATAACCCGATGTCGGTCAAGCAGATTTTTTCGATCCCGGCGATCATGCGCAAAAATTTTCAGCCTGTTTATGTCCTCCAAAACGGCACGCATATCTCCATTTTTTTGCAGGTCGAAAGTATTCCAACATATTTCGCGACAATTTGCTTTGAAAAAGCGAACAGAAATATCAGGAAATTTGTGTGCCTCAATTTAACCGGTAGATAGAACTAATGACTCGATCACTGAACTGTACGAGAAAAACAAGGGAAAAACAATGAAACATTCTTCACGCAGAACACTGGTTGCTGTCACATGCCTGCTTATCGGATTTCACACCTCGTTGCGGGCACAGCAGGTTGATGGAGGACAGATGGAGGGCGGTGAATCAGAAACGGCAATTAAAATTATTGGCGCTATAGGCGGCGCATCGGAGTGGGGCGGGATTATGGAAGCAATCACCAAAAAAAACGCCCCAACAGGGACAAATCTCGGTCATATCTGCGAGGGAGTGGGAAATGTGATTGACACTGTGAAGCTCTACCAATCCAATGATCGCCTGAGAACCGGGACGGAGCTTGGCTTGGGGCGCCTTATTTCGACGGTTGGCGCGGAGATGATTATTGATGGAGCAATAGCAACCATGGTTGAGGGAACGCTGGTGGCTGGCAAGGTGGTTATTGCTGGACCAGCCATCATAGCTGTTACAGGTGCCGGAGTGCCGGTGGCCGGCTTGATCGTAGGTGGGGTATTCCTGGTTATGAAGGGCGAGGAATTTGCCCACATGGCAACCAATGAGCTTTATGCACAAGCGGATGCGGTGAAGCAGGCCATAGCCCGGTTCCAGGGTGATCTTTCGCACTACAACGACACAGATATCGGTGCTCATAAGGTCGATCAGGAAATGCTCAACAATGCTCGTAAGAAGGGGGGCGGTTTTCCAACCGATTTTCCGGAAAACGCAAAGAACGGGATCAACAATACGCGCGAGCTTCAACGGGACCAGATTTCCCACGGTGGATTTCAGAATGGCCAGTTGGTGCCGCGCAGCGAGACGACCACGCAGGTGACGGTGCAATCACTGAGCGGAAGCCGTCTCGCCGGGACAATTATTACATTTTCAACCGCCACCGGCCGAACGGGAAACATCAATGCCGGAACTGGAGCCATCGCGATCCTTTCCGATGGCACGATTATAGGCGCCGGCAGCAACCGATTCGGCACGGCCATTCTTACCGGGTCGGTCGGCAGCAGCGGACAGGTTTCGCTCATGGCGACCACAAGCAGTGGCGCCACGGCCAACGCCATCGGGCAAATTAACATCGGAAGCGGGACCTTCTCTGGAAGCGGTTCCTCAACCGACCCCGCCGGGCTTGGGTCTGTCAATGGATCATTCAGTCTTTCAGGATCGCGAGTGAGTGGGAGTTATACAGCGCAGGACGGCAGAAGGGGAACCTTTCGCACAAACTAGAAATGAACCTCTCAATTTTATTTCTTTCCGCAATGACCACCAAGAAGCATCGCTTTGTCAGTTGGGTCCGCCTCCTGCCCTTCTTGGTGGTGGGACTCATGGCATGGCCGATATTTGCTCAGCAGAACAGGGAGGATACGATCCGCCGGAGCCAGGAACTCCAGAAGGAAACGGCGCCCTCTTTCCGCGAAACTCCAACGGTCGCCGAAGCTGGCGCCGAAGACGAAGAATTTGGCGAACTTCTCACGCTGAAACCGAACAAGCGGGGGGCCATCACCCCCTATGTCCGCGCGCGCGGGTTTTGGACGAGCAATGCGCTTCTGAGCAGCGGTCCCGGTGAAAAGGGTGACAGCGTGTGGATGGAAACGGAGGGGGTGGACGCTTCCTATCGCTTTTCGCCAGAGTGGCTCATTTTCGCGGACTACAATTTCAGCATGACGCGCTACGACGAAAACCCATTTCTTGACAGCGACGCAAACAACACCTCCTTTGGCACGAGTTACAAACTGCCGTTCGCTCAGGATCTGCGGATCAGCGCCGGCATTCGCGGCTTGTGGATCACTTCACCCCACCAAGAGATAGAGGTTTATCGCGAGTGCAACCCTTATTTGAGCCTGGTCAACGTGCAGCATTATCTCGACAACAAGCTGGCGTGGTTTTACGGATATGAGTTTGACAAAAAATACACGAATCCTTTGGTTTTCGAACGCATCGAACATACGATCTTCACGGGGGTTGGCTACGAGTGGCTTCCCACCCTGAGTTCCCAGGCGGTTTTAAGCGGCAACTGGCAGATCTATGATTTCCGTCCCCCAACTTCCGGCAACACTTCATTCCAAGGACGCCAAGAGCATCTTGCCAGCGTCTCCTTGGAAACGGTTTGGCAACCACTTTCGTGGCTCCAGATCGCCGTATTTGGATCGACGGCCTACGACAATTCCATAAACCGCGGGTTCGATTACAAGGTGGCCAATGTTGGCGGCGAAGTTCGCGGTTTTTACAAATTTGACTTTGGGCCGGCCGCTGTGAGCAACCGAAATCCCAAATCAATAAAATTAAGATCCTCCGAAGGAAACATCGGTCTGAATGAACCCGTAAACCGCACCTTGGAAATGCGCGCGGGACCGCGGTTCGGCCAGGTGTTTGGCTCGGCGCGCCTCGGCCAGACGGGAACTGATTTTGATTTTGGCGACGACCTGAGCCTCAACCAGAATTTTGTTTCTGGCAGCCAATTAGATATTGATTGGCAGGCGTTTCCAAAATTTCATATCGGTTTTCAGCATACCTATGACCGGTATGATCAACGCGGACACACCACCAAGGCGATTTTTAAAGGAGGCGAGGGCACATCATTGCCTGCTGGTTCTGTTGTGGACGGCACAGCCGATCTAAACACGGTTGCAGTGACTTTGGGCTACGATGTCTATAAAGACAAGACGTGGATCGTGACGCCTTTTTTCGGCGCCAAGTGGGCTTTTCTGGACGAAGAACTTTTCGTTGCCGATGCCAACAACCGTTTCACGCTCAGCGGCAAAGGCACCCAGGAAATCCTCTATGCCACGCCGCTCCTTGGCGCGGAAATCAAAAGCTTCGTGTCGCGGAGCTGGTATTTGGGCGTCCATGGGGCGGCCTTTGGGCTGGACCAGTGGAATTATGTGCACGGGCAGGTTTTTACCGGCTATGATTTCAGCGAAAACTGGGGAACGCGCCTGGGGTTCGACGTGAACTTCGGCAGCTATGAAAACGCCGGCAGAAGTTTGAAGGCCGAAGGCGGGATCGGGTCCCTTTATCTCCAGGCCGTTTACGGATTCTGACTTCACGCTGAACCCAACAGACTTGTCGCTGTGGGATGCAGGGTCTTGACTTCGGAATTTCATCTTTTACTCCGGCGGCATGGCCCCCCGCTCACGACCTGCGCGTATTTCGTTTTGCCGCCAGATAGGAGATGTCGAGAAATGGATTATTCCTCAGTGGGGAAAGAGCAACCCTCGCAAGAAAATGAAAGTCGAATTGACCACCGCCGCCCTGCAGGATCTTGCTCGTTTGCCGGAAAGGGAAGCCGCCCAGATTTTGCGGAAGATCCAATGGTTGCAGTCTGGCTTGGTCGGAGACATCAAGCGGCTCACACATCATGATTGCGATTACCGCTTGCGTATGGGAGATTATCGCATCCTCTTCGATTTGATTGGCGACACGGTTCTGATCCGCGCAATTGGAAATCGAAAGGAAATTTATGACTAAAACCGCCCTTAAAAAAGTGGATGCCGCGCTGAAAAAACGCTGGAGCGAGATTTCCCGCCTTCGGCAGGCATTGGAAGACATGCAAGACCACCTTGCCATCCTCCAATGCCGCACGCACGATGATGGCCGTCGCTATTCTCCGGCGCAGGCATGCCAAAAACTCAAAATCAAGCTTTGAGGTTCAGCCCGGATTTTTCCGCCAAAACAGAGAAAGGAAAAGCCGTTTCTGAGATTGCGGCGTTGGAAGAAGAATGGAAAGCGCATCAAAAACCAGGCTAATCGCCACCGGGGAAAATGAAATCCACATCCCCCATGATTTCAACGCTTTCGTGCACCGTCCATGTTGCGGGTGCGAACGGTCCAACCAGGCAACGATCACGGATGTATCCACTGGATCATGGCCGTGTCTTTCTCAGCAGTCCACTCCGGAGCAGTAGCTTTCCAGGACATCGCTGGATTTATCCCGGCAGGACGAAAGCCCCAGGTATTCCACGATCCAGTGTGGCGAGGATCATTCCATGAACTTTGGCCAGTTCCGCCAAGTGGCCATCGGTCACGTGCTTCGCCGACCTGACCCAGCGGGGAAGCCGTTCCACAACGAGGTCATCAGCAAGAAAAGTCCAATGAATGGTTTTTTGGGTTTTGAGCCGCGCCAACAAGGTTTGCGCATCTTCAACGCGCAGTCCATATTGGGGGGCCTGACCCAGGATCCGCACAAAACCGAGTTCGGTGATCGCGGTTGACGCCAAATCAGTAATTCCTCCAGATCGTGAACGCGCGGGGGCTCAATCCCCTGAACAATGAGGCAAGCCTTGAGATACTTCTCGCTGCCTTGTTGCGCATGGTAACAGACCGTGTCCCAAGCGGGATCGCCGCCTCGCAGGCTGTCGCGAATGTTCTTGAAATCATTCTCGGCCTTGCGCACCCATGCCTCAACCGCTGGAATCTTCGCGCTCATAAAGCACTCTGCCTCCCCGCTCAATGCCTGCCGCCATGGTCCCCGGAATCGCACGTTCAGCGGCGGTTTCAGCCGGCGTATACACCAGCAAATCCAGCCCCCAGCGGCGCCCTTGAAACAGCCGCCGAATCCTCATTCGCCGTTCGTGTGGCGGTTCCTTGGACTCCATCTCCACAAACAAATCCACGTCGCTGTCGCGCCGCTGCGTTCCCCATGCCCGGCTGCCGAATAACACGATCCACAACGGACGGCAGTGTTCCACAATGCGCGTCGTGATTTCTTGCAATAGCGCCTCATCCACCTCCTGGATCGGCGCCGGCTTCAACAAAGGTTGAATCATGATTTCATCTGTGTGCCGACCCATACCGGCGCGCGGTTCAGGATGTCGAGATGAAAATCACAAATTGGGTTTTGAGTCACGACGGAAACCTAGCGCACATTCGCCGCCAGCTCAAGCTTCAAAGACTAAATCCTGATTGCACAGGAAGCGCCTGAATTCCGTCTGCGAGTTCGCCGGATGCGCTTTTATCGCGCCAGGCTCTGACAATCCCTCAAACTCGTCAGTCCCCGTTTTCTTAGTGGATGGCCTCGGATGCTCGGAGCAAGGATCACGGCAGCAACGTCACCGGGTACTGCGCAACCAACGAATCGCTGGAGGCAAGATGCAAATCGTGTTCCTGCGCCTGGCAAACGAGTATGCGATCAAACGGATCACGGTGGATCGCGGGCAGCTTGACAAGCCGCTTCACGACGGCCTCCTGCAGGCTTAGAGACTGGATGCCGTGCCGTTCACGCTGAGCCGGAATATACGCGTCCGGCGTCTGTGGCAATGGCAACCGGCCAAGCGCGTGTTTGATTGTGATTTCCCACAATGAAACGACACTGAGAAAGATCTCGTTATTTGGGTCCTGGATCGCCTGTTGAGTCGAGGGCGGAAGGGACCTGTCGCCTGAGATGAACCAGAGGAAATCGCACGTATCCAGCAGGATTCTCATGTCCCTTCAAAATCTTGCAATACATGGTCCGGTAATGGATCGTTGAAATCCTTCGGCACGGTGAACTGTCCCTGAGCCAGCCCGGCGGGTCGCGGCATTCTCCGCGAAGGCTCGAATGGAACGATTTTCGCCAGGCGCCGGCCGTTCTCAGTCAGGGTCACCTCCTCGCCCTCTTTGATCATCGCGACAAGCGCAGGGGCATCTTTGACGAGTTCTTTCAGGTTCAGGGTTTTCATATCATTCCACCTATGGTCAGCGACGCAGAGGGTGGCTCATGCATTGTGTGCAATCTTCTCATGACAGAATTTAATCGCGAACTATCCCGAACGTCAAATAGTTTTCCAGGTCAGGGGCGGTTGGTTGATCCGGGGGCAGTTTGGGTTTCATGATTGATGAGGGCGTTCCGCTGTTTTTGTCAGGGGACCCCGACAAATGTCGGGGAAGCACGGGGTCCATGTCCGCATGAAAATCATGATGGAATCGTCTGGCTTACTGAGAAGACATAAGGCCGCGTTTTGTGATTGGAACTCTCCCATGTTCTTCAGCAAGGGGGGATCGCTGATGAACGGATCGGTCCTTGGAGTTACCGACCTTGTGGCGCGCACCTCAGTTCCGGCAATATCTCGTGGTTGACGGCGGACAGTTGGCGGGGCAAAACTATGCAAAGATGGTAAAAGGAAGGGGTGAAGATTTGCTCGTCAAAGGGGGGAGGAAGCGTTACATTTATTTGCATGACCGATTATCACAAAATCATCACCATCGAACCTGGCAAACGGGGCGGAAAGCCTTGCATTCGTAGGATGCGGATTACCGTTGGGGATGTGCTTGGCTGGCTGGCTGCTAACATGAGCCATCAGCAAATCATTGAGGAATATCCAGATTTGACCGAGGAAGACATCCAGGCTTGTCTGGCATATGCGGCGGACAAGGAGAGACATTCCATGATTGCCTTCTCGCCGCATGAAACTGCTGTTTGACCACAACCTCAGCCATCAATTGGTCAAACGGTTGGCGGACGTTTTTCCCGAATCGAATCATATCCGTCTGCTGGGCATGCGCACAGCCGACGACCACACCATTTGGAAATATGCCAAAGCGAATGGGTTTGTCATGGTGACCCTGGATGCGGACTTTTACGACATCAGTTTGTTGCGCGGTCATCCGCCCAAATTGATCTGGTTGAGATGCGGGAATTGTCCTGTGCGTGACATCGAAAGATTGCTGCGGAAGAACGCCTCCACCCTTCTGGCATTTGAAAAGGATGCTGGCATGGGATGTCTCGAATTGCATGGATAATGGGAGAAAGGCCACCGATCAGGTGTTCATCCGTGCTTCAGGGTTGTTCTTGGGGCCATGTCTTCAGAATGTCCGCTGCGTAAAGATCACCCGCGGCCGCGAATTCTTGGAGCGTGTTGCGCGCGACCTGGCGCGCGGAAGCGACCGTAAGAATCGTTGTTTCTTTGCGTCACCTTGCTGTTGAACTGCGATTCGGTTGGTGGTTAGGATGGGTCTGTTTGCTATCCTTACCGTCCAACGGTAAACTTCACTTTTACCTCCGGAAACGAGCAACCACAACCCATTCCATGCGACCCATCCCGCGCCTCATCCACCGCGCCGCGTTCCTGCATGATGCGGAAGGCCGGCCGGAGAAACTGTTCGATCTCCTGCCTGAGATCGCGGCGAAGGGGTATCGCGCGGCTGGGATTTTCGTGTTCCAACGCGACGCGGATTTCGTTGCTGCGTTTTGCCGGCGCGCCGCCGCATTGAAGCTCGATGTCTGGCTGATGACGGGTTATATGAAGTACGATGAAGCGTACCTGGCCGAGCATCCCGATCAGCGGCTCGTCACCGCCGAGGACGTGCGCGACCAGGATGGGCTGAGCGCGTCGAGCTGGGGTTGTCCGTTCAATCGGAAGTTCAAAGCGCGATACATCGCGTTTCTGCAGCGCCTGGCCGGGTTGCCGGGGGTGACGCGCCTCTCGCTCAACGACGAAGCGTTCCTGCTCTCCGGCTGCTACTGCAAGACCTGCCGCGCGGATTATGCGCGCGAGATCGGCGGCGAGATGCCGCTCAAAACCGAACCAAAGGCGGAAGATTGGCGCGACGCGTGTTGGCGCGCCTATCTGAAATGGAAAATGGACCGATGGAATTGCGTTCACGGCGAGATGGCCGCGGTCATTCATGCCGTCAACCCGCGCATCAAGGCGGTCTTTCAAGCATCGCCCGCCAGCGACCTGTGGCTCAACCCGTGGAGCACGGGCGTGGATTTATCGGGCATGATCGAGCGCCTCGACGGCCTCAGCACCGACCCGTACTACACGTTTCACGAGCGCCACTTCAATCCCGCCGAGGTTTATTTGAGCGAATGGTGCCGTTTCCTGCGCGGCATCGTGCCCGACGAGAAAGAGGCGGAGATGGTCGTGCAGGGCTTTTCGCACCCGACGTTCACGCGTCCGCTGGGTCGAGAGGATGGCTATTGGTCGGCGCTCGTACCGCTCGCGTGCGGCATCAACCAGGTTACGCCGTACTGCTACCACTTTCAGAAAGCATCTCCGGTGCAGGAAACCTACGAAGCCTGTTTCAAACTTGACCGCTATTTTGCACAGGTCCAACCGCTCAAGCACGCCGCCATCGTCCACGGCGCGCAGACGGAAATTTTCGCGCGCCCATTGCCCGCGACCGTGCCCGACTCGTACGACGGCACGCGCGTCATGCCGGTCGCGGAGGCGTTGCGTCACAAGGGCATTCCCTACGCTTTTCTTCCTGATCGTCGCATGGATGAGCGGTCACTGTCTGAATTCCGCGTCATCGTCCTGCCTGAACTCGATTGTTTATCGGATCATCAGGCCGCCGCGCTGCGGGCTTACATGGACCGCGGCGGTAACCTGGTCATTCTGGGCAATCTCGGTTCGGCGACTGAGACGGGCGCGCCTCGGACAAGGTCATTTCTCGAGGAACAATTCGGCATTCGCATTCGCGAGGAAGCGCCGAAGCAACGACCCTTCCAATTGACGGCCAAGCATCCCGCTCTCGCAACGCTTGAAACCATGGACGAAGCAGGCGCGCAACGCTACCTGGGCGGCGCGCACGTGCCGATCTTCGCGCTGCGCCATTGCGTGATCGCGGACGCGCCGTCCGACGCGGAGGTTTTGGCCTCGTTTGAGGACAGCCCCGCAATCCTTTCGCTAAAGGGAAGGGGTCGCATGGTGTGGCTCGCCGGCTTTCCGACGCGCACGGCGGAGAGCCCGGCCTTCCACACGACCGTCCTGAATCGCGCGCACACCCTTTTGCCGCTGCTGGTCGAGTGGGTGGCGGGAACGAAGCCGGCGTTGCGCGTTGAGAACTGGCCCCCGGAGGTGCCAATGAAACGATTGCGACCATTCGATCAGCGGGACGTGTCAACGTTCGAATTTTTTCCGCTGGAAGGCGAGGGTGGTTATCTGGGCTTGGTGACCTCCTATTTCAAAGAGCCGACCGCGTTTCCGATGACGCTCCAGGTTCCAAAGGGGAAACGCCTGAAACGGGTGACGGAGTTGCTTTCGGGAAGCGATGTTCCATTCCAAAACAACTCGAGCGAGGCCAGGATTCAAGTGCAAATCGGCCATGATACCGCGGCGCTGGCATTCTGGTTCGAGATGGATATGGTGTAACTACTCAGAGCCTGCCCTCGAAAAAGCGGGGGTTCACGGTTCATGGTTCAAAGGTTCAGAAGTTGGGCAAATATGAAGATTAAACGATTGGAGGATATTGAAGCATTAGAAGATGTGGCACAGCCGCCCCCGGCTGTGCTTTTGCCGTTGGAACACAGCCCCGAAAGCTTTCGGGGCTGTGCCACACACCAAAACTCCAGATGGAAAAGAAAATGACGCTCCTTCGTCCGCCGAAATTGCCGGGCTACGAAGCGCGGGCCGGAAAGTTGTCGCACGCCGCAACCCCCTGAACCCAAGTAGTTATTTGAAAGTGACAGATTCTTGTAACGATCGTCACAGGAAATTGCGCAATTTGAAAGAGTGGCAACAGTGGGACCTGACGGTTTGCCCCTCGATTGCACTCGGAACAAGCCCGCCTTTGGCGGGCAAGTCCTGAGCGTGCCGAAGTGGCTTGCCATCCGTCTGAGGCAACGGCGCCCATTGTAACTATTCAGCACAGAAAAATATGAGAAAAGGGAAAGGAATTTTTCGCGGGAAAACAACTCTGAATCTTGAACCTGAGCAGTTACGGAAGAACCATGTTTTACGTTGAAACGAGCGGTTCGCATTACGAGATGGGCGTCCAGTTCGGACGGGCCACGGCGCTGCAGATCGGCTCGATGCTCGATTATCTGACGAAGGGGTTCCGCCACTGGGACGAAACCCGCACCTGATTTTCGGACACGCTCTTTTACACTTTTACGGACACTTTTACGATTCAGAGGCGGTAGGTGATCGGCCAGTTTTGGCAGGGCGCGCCGCGCGTCACGTGGAGAAGCCCACGCGTCGGTTCCGCGATAACGCACGCCGTGGTGTGAGATTCCTTGTCGCGGTGGGCGCAGATGGAGAGCGGATAATTCTCATGGTCCGACAGGTTCTGAAGCATGATCTGCGGCGTCAGGCGGCCACGGTTTTGTTCCATCAATTCATATAACCGCTTTTGACGGCGAGAGGAGGCGCCTGCTGCGGATGTTTTTCGATCCCCGGCGTTTTCCAGGGGCTTGAGTTTTCCGCCAACCACGTGATTGGCATGTGCATAAATCCCTTTTCGCGCCGGAATGATTTGCATTCTTCCGTCGCAAAACTCGAAACCTGCGGTTTGGCCGGAGGCTTCTGCCACGGTGATATGGGCCACCGTTTGCACACGATGACGTCGGGCCATTTCGATGACATCGTCCAATCGCCGGGAAAAAAGCGCGAGCAGGCCAAAGGCGTCAAAGGACAGTTTGGCCGCGCTTTTTTTTCGAGGGGTGGCAAACAGGGAATTGCGGAAGAGGCTCATCCCCGTTTGCGCGAAGCCGTGACCCAAAAGTTCGCCGGGATAAGTCAGGGTGAGATGACCCGGCGCGTCGTTTGGTTTCAGACGCAACACCTGATAAAAAGAAGTCCGGTGAAAACCCGTGTCCTTGGTCTGGCCTGAGATCGCGTGTCCGTCCAGCGTTTGGTCCGGATGAATGGCGAAAGAGGTGCAGCTTTCCAGTCCACCCATTCCAGGGTGCTCCGGCCCAAGAGGCGCGGCAATGGGGGAATAACCGCAAAGGGATTCATCAATACCGGCCCCCGCCGCCATGCCGCGGATGAGATCGACGAGATGGGGCGCCACGCGCGCGACCATGGCCGCCGCGATGCCGCCGCGACCTTTCCACCACCAGGGAATCCAGCGGCCCTTGGCTGCGGCGGCGTTCAATTTCAAGGAATGTTGCCAGGCGAGACCAAGTTGTTGGCCGCATTCAAAGGAACTGCCTTCAAAACTCAACAGCGGAACATTTCCTTCCGGCGAGTAGCGATGGAATTTCATAACGGCTCAGGTTGTCAGGTTCACAGTTCAACGGTTCAAGGGTTGGAAGATAAAACGCTCGAGCCAGTCTCCCCTGCTTGCCGTCGCAACGCAAGCTTTGGCGTAATCGGATGGGCTTCGCCGAGACGAGTCTTCATGCTTTTCCAACCGCTGAACCGTGAACCCTTGGACCGTGAACCTGAGTAGTTACGTGGACGATGCGTTCGATGGCGCTGCGCCAGTGAGGCGACCAGACGGCCCCGTTGCTTTCGTAGATCGTCAGTCCCTGATAACGCGGATCTTTAAGAACCCGCCTCATCCGATCGTCGGATTCGGGAACGCGATCACCGCCAGTGGCCACCACGGTACAGCGCACGGGCATCTTGCCGCGCGTCGTTTCAAAGATCTCGTTGGGCACTTCAAAATCGGTGGTCGGCCAGACGTTGAGGAGATCCGCCAGTCCTTCATTCACCCAGACCGGAAGATCCAGCCCGTCGAACAACGCCATTTTGGGGCGCACTTGCAAATGAATGGGCAGTTGCGGTTTGCCTTCCTCGGCCAGCATTGCGCGCAATTCGCGTCCAAATTGGGTAAAACCTTCCGCGCGAAATTTCCACCAGCGGATCCATTCCTCACCCGTTTCCAACGGATGAATTCCATAACTGACGTAACCCCGTTTCAGATTTCGAGGAGGCAGGCATCCATGCTTTCCTTCATAAGCCCTGACCACAGCGGGATGATATTCGATCATGGGCGGTGAGCGCGTCAGATCGATCAGCAGTCCATCCACCCCGTGCCGGACCACTTCGCGGGCAATCTCGACCTTCCACTTTCGAAATTCAGGCAGATAAAAACACATGCGGGGAGAATTGCCGCCGATTTCCCTTTCGTCGTGCAGTTCAGGGTGATCCATGTAAAATTTTGGGATGACATTGCCCCCAAAACCGTTGATCCGCATGTAGCCATAAATCTCCATGCCGCAACGGCGCGCTTCTTCGACGGCAACGGCGAGAAGGTTGTATTTACGCAGAACCAAACCAAAGAAAATGGCAATCGGAGTGAAAACGGCGTGGGCGCATCGATCCGCATAGCCCACCGTGCCGACTTTGGTGTGAAAATCGCAGCACTGGCCGTCTGCGCGCCAATAGAGCCTCCGAAAACCCAGGCGCGCGTGCTCCGCCACATTGGCCCGGTAGGGGCGATCGCTGAGGGTGTTGTCAGCAAAGGCGATATCCGGGGCATCCGCAATGCCCGCAAGCTCAATTTTTGGTAACTGCTCAGGTGTAGGAGCCGCTGCCAGCGGCGATACAGCAACTCCCGACTGCGTGGCGACATGGACAGGTTCGAAGCGCACCTGGCTGATGATGGATTGAGCGTACATCGTGGGATAAGGGTGTAACTCAAACGCTTTTTCCTGCAGATTCCAGGCGCCGGCATCCAATTCGATTTCCTTGGGGCGTTGGAGCAAGGCGTTATGGAATGGATGATCACCGGCCCATCCAGGAGTGGTGGCATCATGACTGAAAGGAATGGGGAACGGCGCATCCGGGCCTTGAAACATGACCCCGGAACCACCATGGACGCGGATTTTGACGCGAAACCACCCCTTCAATCCGTGTCGAACCTTCAATGGGGCAGTCCCCGCGGGGTCTTGCGCATAAAGCAGTGAGTTTCCCGACGGGCTGCGAATGTGCCACCAACGCTTGGGCGCAGGACCTTTGGCAACCGCCTGACGATTGGCTGCCGCCAACTCGTTGGCGGAAAGGCAAGGTCCGCCCGGTGTTTTTTCAGCGCTGCCGCTGAAAAAAATCTGGCGCGGATTCCAACTGCAAAACTTCATGGACGCGAGCTGGCGGGTTGCATCACGCCACTCGCCGGATCGGATTGGCCAAAGATAAAATTCCCAAACGCAGGGTTTTCGAAAATAAGATTCGTCCCATTCGGCATTTGTCGTGTCGCTGCTTCCACAGCTTTGGGAGGGATGCACTCCCTCGACCCGCTCATCGCGGGGGAAAATTCTTCGCATGGCTTCCCGATTTTCCGTCCAGAGCAGAAATCCCGATTTGCGTCCCTTGACCCAAAAGGTCAGATAGGGCGGCGCTTCAAATCCGTTGGGCAGGATGCGACCAAATGAAAAGTCAATGAGGTCGGCATGGAGCGGATTTTCCAGGTCAGGACCATAAAAAAGAGCGGGCGCTTGAAGCTGGGTGGCGAACGCTTTGAGCGGCGCGCCGGTCGAAACCAGCGTGTAACGCGCCTGCAGCCACGGACGTTTGGCGTCGAGCGTAAATTCCTTCGTCACACGAAAATGTTCGGTTCTGGTCTGGATGCGCAGGTTCGCAATCCCGCCCTTGTTTGATTGCTTCCGGGAGACCAACTCGAATCCAACACCGTTATCGGGACGTTTCCCGCCGGGCCATGCCTCGGCATAGGACCCGCCTTCCTTGGTTTGGTACAGCACCGCCATCAAGGAAAAGAGACTCACTTTGGGCAAGCGGGCATCAGCAAAATGGATGGGACACCCATTGGACGTTTCGTCAAACCCGATCCGAATGCGTTCGTGAGTCGAAAATGGATTGTGTGTTGAAGATGCTTTCATGGAATGTTTTATTTTGCCGGCTCGGCATAAATGGGAATCTGCGAAAGGATCTGGTTGAACTCGTCGGGCTTGCGGGCGAAAAAGAGTTCGTCCGCGCCGGTGAAGGTAAGCTGATTGTCGCCGTACGACGCCATCATGAGCCGCCAAGGAATTGGGTTTTTGCCTGGATCAAGGGTGACAGAGATCTCGCTGCGCTTGCCCGCCATGAAAACGCTCGAATCCATGACCGATTGGCCGCGCGCATCCCAGATTCGGAATGTTGTGGGCGCCGTGTAACCACCCTTGGCAGACTTCAGGTTGAGTTGGATGCGCGCTTTGTCGTCAAGCGGACGGAAGTACACGTCCGTCACGCCCCCCGATGAAAAGGACGCCTCCTGGACTTTCCCGTTTGCATAAGTCGTCCGGGCGATCACCGCGACCTGTGACAGCGGCTTCTGGGTTTCGGCATCCAGAAACACAGGCAGCTCGATGTGGGTGCCGCCGTGTTCGAGACGATACGCGAGCTTGGACGGATCGTGGCGCGGACACTCGATGTAAGGGAAAGTCTGGTCCAGGCCGCCGAAATGGACCCCATAGTTGCGGCACTCCGGTGGGTCCTTGAACAGGTTCTGCGCTTCGAATTTCACGAGTGACGCCGCATGCTGTTCCTCCACGAGCTTCCCGGCGTTCGGACGCTTGAACACATCCAGTTCGGGAAAGCCGTAAAAGAGTTGATAAAAGCCGCGCGCCTGACCGTAGCTTTGGATGGACACCGCGATCTTCGTGGGCTTGCTCGCCTGCGAAAGGATGGTCACGCCCGTGTTGGACCAGCCGCGCGGCGGCATAAGCCCTTTGTCGTGGATGTCGCAACGTCCGTTGCGAGTGGGGACCACGGTCGTCTCGTCGTTGCGTTCGAACTTGAGTCCCGCCGCGTCCACGGCATGGAGAAAGTATGGAAGTCGCCCCAGCAACATCGCCTCGGGGTTGCTGTGCGCCAGACAGTAACCATCGTATCGGTCGCCCTCGCATTCGTAAATATTCAGAGTCCCGCTATAGACACCCGAAATGGCGGCCTTGAGAAACGTCGTGTCGCCGGTGGTGTGGTACAGGAACGCAGCGAAGCTGTCGTAACCCCGGTGCCGATTCTTGCGGCGCTCGGATTCAAGGTGTTCCTTGATACGGTTGATCACGCGCGGGTCACGCGTGAGGTCATAATACCAATCCTGCCAGTGTTTGCCGAACGCGGACAGGCTGGGGCTGTTCGTGCGCTCGAATGGCGGGTTGAGATATTCCGCCAGATCGTTGAGATATATCAGCGCCTGCGGATTCCACGTGGCCTGGTAATACTGCGTCATCTCGCCAAGCGGGACAAACACCTCGCGCGGGTTGAATTGTGGCGGCTTGGCCTGTTCGTCACGGATCCACGGTGGATACTGTTCTTTCTTCAAATCGGGATGCGCCTTGAGATAGACGCTGATCTCAGCGAGCTTCTTCGGGTCCTGGTAGCCGTCGCCCGACGTGGGCAGGTTCAATGCATTCGACGATCGCATCTTGTAGTGGTTCTGAATCCATGTCTCCGCCATGTCGAGACCGCGGCGGTCGCCCGTCAGATAGTAGCGGATAAAGTAATTTTCAATATCAATCCAGTGACCCCAGACGCCCGAGCGGCCTGTCCACGGCATGAAACCTTTGCAATGGTTGATGCCGCCGCCGATGTCGCCGATGTGCGAGTAGCTGTGCGCACCTTTCGGGTAGGCGAGATAGTTGCACACGCCAACGTCAAGATACTGGCTGGAATGCATCCGCGCCCACTCGAAATGCTCCGGCAACCCGCTGCGGAAATAGAGCAGCCAGGCTTGAAAGACGTTTTGATAATGGCTTGATTGCCAGACGCGCGTGAGTTGGGCCTGGTTTTTGTTCGACTCCCAACTGCTATGCACGCCGCCGTAAATCCATAAGCCGTATTCGTCGCCTGCCTCGATGATGGCGCGGCGGTAGAACGAGTAAGCCGTATCCAACAACTTTTCCGCGGAACCGAATTTCTCAGGATCACGCGGAGCGACCGGCCCCAAAACATCGGTGGCACAACTCCACTTCGGGTCCGGCAACGCATGCGGTGATTGTTGAATGAGACCCGCCTGCGCGCGCAACGCGTCCGACGCCCGTGGTTTGGCGTCAAAGCGGATGATGAGATCGCTGCTGATGACGGTTCCCTGCCCGGAGGCAGCCTGCATCTGCGAAAGGTTTTTCGCCGCATCCACGATCATCAATTCATGGTCGCCCGCCCAAGGTTCCTCCCTGTTGAATTGTTCCAGTCGCTTGTGATAGTTGTCGGGAATCAGAAAGTTCAGCAGCTTGCCTTGATGCGCGTAGCGGACTTTATAGATCTGATCGCGCGCGAGTTCTTCCTCTTCGGTAAACGCCTTATGCCCGTGCTTGGGCCAGAAATGCGCCACCAGCTTCGAGCGTCCCGCGTCGGGTGAGAGATCGAGTTCCAGTTCCTTCGGAAACTTCTGGTAAACGTCGCGCAGGAAGTAGGTGATCGAGCCGTTGGTTGCTTGCGCTGTCATCCAACCGTCCGAGCGTTTGCCCTCCGCGAGCTTCGTGTCGTCGGCCATCAACCGAAAATGGTCGCCGCGATCCTGATGCAGAAAGATCGAAGTGGGTTTGCTGACGGCGGCGCCCTCCTGGCTTTTCCCGTCAAAACCAAAGTGCCACTTGTCAACGCGTCCGCTGGGAACCACCTCGAAACCGACATCGGCAAGTTTTGTGGTCACATACTGGTCGGGGATCGTGTTGATCGTGAAGTGCGAGACGCTGACGAAGGGTTGTCCCGCGTAAGCCTTGAATCGAATCACGAACTTGCAAAGCGGCTCGCCCGCTTCGTTGCCACCGCCAGGGCGGGGCAGGCAGTACCAACCCTTTGCCGCGATGGTGGTCTGAACAGGTCCGTTTTCCTCCACGACCACATGCGCCTCCTTGCTGTAGGCTGAATCGAAGCGATTGCCCTTGTCGTCCACCACGAAGGAACCGCCGAGACCGTCAACGATCAGATCGTTGCCGATCCATGCCTTCTCGATGCCTGCGAATTGTTTGGGGTTGATCTCGAACCGAATGACGCCCGTGTTGACGACAATCTTGTCCGGACTTTCCCCGACCAAAATCGTAGGGGCGTGATTTATCACGCCCTTGGCGGCGTCTGCAGCAACGGTTTTCACCAGCCGATACTCGCGCGGTTTGAGGGCAGAATCGCCATGGGAAGGGCGATTGCCCTTGTCGTAGCGCGCAATGAAATCAACGCCCACCCATTTGACCCAACCATTCGGCGACCATGTGGCGCGCACGATGAACTGCGACGGCACGGGATTGCCGTTTTCAAGCAACGCGAGGCCATCGATATTTTTGAGCGCCCCCTTCGGCATCGGCACGCCTGTTGTAATCGGCCATTCGCCATCGGGAACATGCGACTGCGCGTGGGCGAAGATCGGAATGCCTTTCGACGGGAACTTCGATCCTTTTACTGTTTGCGTGGATCGCTCGAACTTTCTCGAAGCCTGTGCAACGATGTTGCCAAGCTCGTCTTTGAGCGTCGCGGTCAATTCATACTGACCGGGCTTCAACTCCATGGTCGGGATAATCACAGGCAGCTTCGGTCCAAGCACCGGAGTCACCCTCTTGGTTTCGAGCGGCTTTCCGGACTTTGCGTCCTTCAATTCCAGTTGAATGGTCCGATTGTCCGCGTCCTCGGTTTTGACTTTGCCGAGAAAGGCGACAAGGAATTGTCCGTCCACGTCATCGGCAAAGTACACCTGCCGGTCGGCGAACACCTCGACACGGCTGGCGGCATCCCAAAGCGCCAGTCCGCTCTCGGACATGGTGGGTTGCAGGAACGACTGCTCCTGGAGCAGGGGTTGGGACGCTCCCATCGCTGTTGACCAACCCGCGACCGTGATCAGGAACGCGATCATCGCATGGGTCAAACCGATGTTCATGGAAAAAGAGTGATTCACGCTGATTCGGAGAACGCCGCCGCAAGTCGCCCTCCATCCGGGCGACTCGCAAAAAAGGGCGGAAATTAATCCAATTGAAGAAGTGATCGGAGCGATGCGAAAGACGCGATGAGCGCCAACCGATTCAAGCTACGGGCTGGCGGGAGTCTCGATGTTGTAGTCTTCATCCGGATCCCAATGCTTGTTATAAAGCGGGTCCCACTGATTGCCTATCGGCATCACCTGGGAATAGAGCATCCAGGCCGCATGCCCGTCGAAGAATAGCAGATTGCTTCCGCCACGGTGACGCTTGGAGATGGGTCGAATCTGGCTTGCGTTCCCTTCCCAGAAGCAGGAAACCGGCGCCCAAGCGTCCTGCCAGGGACCGTAGAGGGTTGTCGCTTGCCCCACTCCTCCCCACGCACTATCCGCAAACCAGACTTTCTCTTCCGGACGATTGATGACGGTGAGAGGGTAACCGTTTCCGCCGGGATATCCTCCTGCTTGGATATTCATCAGATAGCCCACTGCGTATTTGCGGGGAGGATAGCCAGGCATCTGGGTGCTGCGGAGAACCTGCGAAGACGGACATTCCATGACTTCGATCTTGTTGCCGACGTAAGGAAAGAGAAGGTCCAGCCATTTTGCCGGTCTGGAACCAGGCGCGACGATCACGCCGTCCTGTCCTGCGGTCCACCAGACGCCTCCCAACCCGATGGTTTTGCCATTGTTGTCATCGGCGTACAGGAAGGCGGCCGTCCCCATCTGCTTTAGATTGGCAAGACATTTGATCGAACGCGCCTGTTCGCGGGCGTTCTTGAGTCCCGGCAACAACAGAGCGGCCAAGATGCTGATGATGGCCACCACGACCAATAGTTCGATAAGGGTAAAACCCTGACGATTCTGGATGCCTGAGGTTTGCATGCGATGTCTTTCGACATGGTTCAACGGTTCCAAGTTCACGGTTCAACGGTTGGCAGTTTTCAGCCTGAGTTTCCCGCCTTGGTGGGATGAACCGCTGAACCGTTGAACTTTGAACCATGCCTCTTTCCACCTTGATTCCTTCCGCCTTCGTAATTTCGCATCACAAGACGTTGAAGGAAAGGGAATACCAGTTGTCAATTGACTTTACAAATTTCGCCGTCCCAGGCTCTCTCCCTCGTGAAAATGAGCCGTTACGCTCCCCCCCTCCAAGGACCCGCGCCCCGTCGCCACCCATTGGAGAACCATGCGGCAAAGCTTGCGCGCGTAGGCCTGGCGATCAATGGCGTAGTGCGCGATGGAGGGTGTCATGTTTTCAAGAAAGGGTTCATACCCGATGCATACAACCGAGACGTCCCGGGGAACGCGGATGTCGCGATAGATCAGGTGGGTGACGGCTGCCATGACGTGGTTCGGGCGGGAGACGAGAAGGCCGGTTGGGGGAGATGGAGATTTGAAGAGGGAATCCAGACTTGCTCGGATGCTGGCAACCGTGCCGGAATGCAAGGTGACGCGGGCGGAAATGCCCGGCTTTTTTCGGAAAAGTTCGACTCCTTCCCAGAATCCCCGGGTGAGGTCCTCCTTGCCTTCGCTCAGCCGTCGGGGGGCCAGCCACGCGATTCGCCGATGCCCTTTTGCCACGAGCATGCCCACGGCGTGGTGGTAAATGGCGTGTTCGTTCATGCGGAGGGACGGCAGAGATATGCTCTGATAGGAAGTGAGGGTGATGAAGACCAGAAGTTTGCGATCGAGGAACCACTGTTGAACTTCCAGGGGTGGACCGACAAGAAGCCAGTGGCTTGCGCGCGCTTCGTTCAGCAATTTCTGCAGGGAACGGCGATGGTTCTGTGAGGCGTACTGGGAGCCGGCATGAATTTCGACCTGGCAGCCCGCCTGATGCAGGCGGTCCTGAAGGCGATCCAGGACGAAAAGGTTGAAGTGGGAGATCTCATCAGGCGGCACAAAGCAGAGGATGATGATGCGGGGGGGGCTGACCGGTTCGCCGCGCAAGCGCGGAACCGTGAGGATTTTCCAGCCGGAGCCATGTTCGGCGCGAAGATGCCTCTCCTGGGCGAGGATCGCCAGGGCTTTGCGAAGGATCGGGCGACTGACCTGCAGTTGATTGCACAGGTTGTGCTCGCCCGGGAGCTGTTCCGTCCACTTGCCGGCCCGCAGAGCACGACGGAGGATTTCCACCAGTTGAGGGACCAGGGATGAGCGTTGCGGAATGTCCATGCGATGGAAACTCGAGGATGCGGCTTCCGCCCCAGGTTGTCAATCTGGATTACAACTTCTGATAGGAAAAAAGAACGACGCAGGTAGCGCGGCAAAGCGTCGCCTGCAGAGGTTGGTTCGGCTCGATCTCTCAAGGCCGCTTCGACAGGCTCAGGACTTGCCAAATTTCCAATCGGACGGTAAGTTTCCCGGAATGACCATTCAAGAGGTTCACAATTTATATGTCGCACAGCCGTTTCGGCCTTTTATCTTTCATCTGGCTGATGGACGCCACATTGCCGTGGAGCACGTTCCAAAACAACTCGCGCGAGGCCAGGATTCAAGTGCAGATCAGCCATGATACCGCGGTGCTGGCGTTTTGGTTCGAGACGGATTAAAGGAGAAAACCATGTTTTACGTTGAAACCAGCGGTTCGCACTATGAAATGGGCGTCCAGTTCGGACGGGCCACGGCGCTGCAGATCGGCTCGATGCTCGATTATCTGACGAAGGGATTCCGCCACTGGGACGAAGCGAAGTTCCAACGCGCCCGCGAACAACACCTCCGTTGCACGGAACGACACTGCCCCGAATTGATTGAGGAGGTCCAGGGCATCGCCGACGGATCGGGCGTCCCGTTTCGCTGGATTTACCTGATGAACTTCTACGCTGTGCTGCGCGAGCCGAAGGAGGGTTGCACCAACATCATCTTTCCGCGCACGCCCGACGGGCCGCTGCTTGCCAAGACGAATGACCTGCCCGTCCACGAGGGACATCATTCGGGCGTACGCGTCTTCCGACCTGCAGGCGGCATGGCGTTCCTTGGTTCATCTTTTCCCGGCACGGTTTGGTGCGGCGGCGGCGTCAATGAAGCAGGGCTGGCCATCGGCGGATCGAGTTGCGCGGCGGATGTGCCCGCGCCGGCGGAGGCCCTGTCGCCGCACGTCGTGAATCGTCATGCGCTCTCCCGCGCCGCGACCGTCCGGGAGGCGGTCGCGTTGTTGCAGACTCTCACCGTGCCGCGATGGGGCGCGAACATTCCCCTCGTGGACCGCGCGGGTGCGGCGGCGATTGTGGAAAAAGCGGGCAGCGTGCAAGGCGTGCGTTGGAGCAAGGGCGAACCGATCTTCTGCGCCAATTTTTCATGCACCACCGAAATGTCTGCTTATCGCATCAACAACCCGCCCGTGCTCGCCGAGTCCACCGACCGCTTTGCCGCCATGGAGCGTCTCACGCGCGGGCGCGAGCCAACCGTTGCCTTGCTGCGTCAGACGCTCGCGCACACCGATCCGCCCGGAGCCGTCAGCCGTTACGGCGACAGCGACCCGCTCAAGTACGAGACCGAATTCGCCGCGATCTTTTATTCGTCCGGCAGCAAGGCCGGGTTTTGTTTCTCCCACCCCGATCGCGATCCGTGGCGGATGTTTGCGCTGTAGCCGGCATCGAGTATTCGAGGCGTTCCCAGAAAAATCATGAACACGACAAGGACAAAGAGACTGCGTGCCATTGCGTGGGTGGGAGGGAGTAGCGGACTGATCATGTTGCTCATCGTCACTGCGGCATCTTTTCAAAGCATCCGTGATTTTCAGGACAGTCAAACATGGGTGCACCATGCCAAGGATGTTCTTGGAGCCTCCAAGGAGTTTATGCGCAACATGGTGAACGTTGAGATCGGCCAACGCAGCTTCTTGCTGACCGGTAATGAGATGTACGTTGAGATGTACAACCGTGGCAACAATGCTTGTGATGAAGCCTTGAAGGAGCTTAAGAATCTCGTTCGCGATGATCCTGCCCAACGACAGCGCCTGCTTGATCTCGAACGACTGACAGATCAGCGAACGGACTTTGTGAAAAGAACCATTGAGATCAAGAAGACCAAAGGACAGGCGGCGGCGTTGGACATGATCACGACCGGAATGGGCTCCAAAATGAGAGAGAATATCCGTGCGCTCGTTGATAAAATTGAGGCGGAGGAAAATCATCTGCTCAAAGAACGATTTGTTGCAAGCAACGACGTGTTGCGCAAAACCGAATGGACCATTGTGGGAGGAAGCGCCATCGCGTGTGTCATTGTGTTGATTGCAGCCGGTTTCTTTTTTACCGAGATCGGCAAACGCGAACGAATGGAGATCGAACTGGCCAAGGCCCATGACGCCGCGCAGGAATCCACAAAACTGAAGTCGGAGTTCCTTGCGAACATGAGCCACGAAATCCGCACACCCATGAACGGAGTGATCGGCATGACCGGTCTCCTTTCCGACACGCATTTGACAGCAGAACAACGACACTTCGTGGAGGTCATTCGAACGAGCGGCGATACGCTCCTGACCGTCATCAACGACATCCTTGATTTTTCGAAAATCGAGGCCGGCATGTTGGAATTTGAAAAGGTTGACTTCAATCTGAATACAGTGGCGGAAGGCGCGGTGGAGCTTTTCATCGAGCAGGCCAGGCAGAAAAAGATTGAATTGCTCTTATGGATGGAACCCGAGACGCCCCGCGCGCTGCGCGGCGATCCCACCCGCATCCGACAGGTGTTGACCAACTTGTTGAACAATGCAATCAAGTTTACCGAAAATGGCGAGGTGATCTTGAAAATCCGGCCCGAAACCGATGCTCCCGACCGTGCGACGATTCGTTTCGAGGTGAAAGATACAGGACCGGGGATCGCTCCCGAAGTGTTGGAGCGCCTTTCCCAACCTTTCATGCAAGGCGACGCATCCACAACCCGCAAGCATGGCGGTACGGGTTTGGGGCTGGCTATTTCGCGAAGCTTGATCGAAATGATGGGCGGCCAAATGGCAATTCAAAGCGCTCCCAGCAAGGGGTCCACGTTTTCGTTCATGATTTCCTTCGAGAAACAGTCCAGGGATTCCGCAACCATCTCAACGGTTGAGAGCAAACTGACCGGTTTGCGCGTGCTGGTTGTGGATGACAACGCCACCAATCGAAAAATTGTTCATCACTTTATCACCTCCTGGCGAATGCGCAACGGGACGGCGGCCAGCGCAGCGGAGGGCCTGGAAATTCTCCGACGGGAAGCCGCCGCGCGCGATCCTTATGATATTGCCATTCTCGATGTGCAAATGCCTGAGATGAGCGGTCTTGATCTCGCAAGAGTGATTCGCGCCGATCCGCTCATTGCCCCAACGCGCTTGGTGATTCTCTCCTCCTTTGGCCAACGCGCGAATGCCGAAGAAGTGCGGCGGTTGCGGATCGCGGCATGGCTGATCAAGCCGGTGACGTCATCGCGTTTGTTCGATTGCTTGGTCACTGCCATCAACACCCCTCTCAAAGAGCGGGAGGAATCCCTTTCCGCTCAGGGCGCAACCGCAAGCGGCGTATCCCGTGCCGGGACGGCGAGATTTCAAGCCCACGTTCTCCTGGTTGAAGACAATGAAATCAATCAGGAGGTGTTGTCCCTTCAGATCCAAAAAACAGGTTGCACGCTGGAAATAGCAAGCAGTGGCAGGGAATCGCTTGAAATGCTTGCTGGAAAAAACTATTCGCTGGTCTTCATGGATTGTCAGATGCCCGAAATGAGCGGTTACGATGTGGCTCGGGAAATTCGCCGCCGCGAAGGGAAAACCAGGCATATGCCCATAATCGCCTTGACGGCGCATGCGATGTCGGGCGACCGCGAAAAGTGCCTGGCGGCGGGCATGGACGACTACTTGAGCAAACCGGTGAGGGAAGCGGAATTGCAAAAGGCAATGAAACGCTGGTTGCCGGACACTCTTGCCGGCAATGAAGGCGGGACGACTGCTGAAAATCAAGTTCCGCCTTCGTCCCATGTGGATATGGAAATTCTGAATGAAGCATCGGGCGGCACCAAAGAGAGAATGAAAAGCCTGATTCAGCATTACCTGCGGCATACGGAAGGTCTTCTCAAAGAGCTTCGTTCCGCAATTCAATCGGGGGATGCAAAGGGAATTGCGAACCTGGCGCACAAGGCGGCTGGCTCAAGCGCCATGTGTGGAATGGTCATCATGGTCGCGCCGCTTCGCGAGTTGGAAAACATCGGAAACGAAAAACAATTGCTGCTAGCAGATCCCGCGATGGCGCGTGCGGAGGCAGCGTTCAAAGAACTCAACGACTTCTTGCAGAAATTCATCAACGCACCCAATTTTGCCCAATCTGATTCATGAAACGGATTCACAAGCATTCCATAGGAATGGGATAAAGGGATGGGGAGCGCACGCGTCCCGCGTGCTTTAAATTGGCGTCCCGCCAATTTTCCAGAGGGGAATTGGCCACCCAGAGGG
>JACQHZ010000393.1 GCA_016198745.1 Verrucomicrobiota bacterium | reverse complement strand
GGGCCATCCGACAGCCCGTCAGTTCCTGGCCCAGAAAACTCAGAAATGGAATGGAATCCCATGGCAGCTTCCGCTATGAGGTCGCTCGTAAATCAGCAAAATAAACACAACGGCATTGGTGTATGATGACTCGGGTGTCGCCGGCGGATATTTTCATCTGGGAGTCTACTTTTCTGCTGGAGACTGGCACAACAATACATCGAATGTGTTCACCCCCAACGGCTCGGCGAATGTGCTGTTTGTGGATGGGCATATCACTCCTTACAAGAACCTCCGGTTGGACCAGGGGGAATACACCTCGACCCGGTATTCCATATCGCATTTCCTGAATTATGCTCCACCGTAAACCGAAATCCAGGTTGCTTCTGTCCGCACGGCTGTTCTCCGCCATGGCAACCCTCACAACGACCTATCCGTGATCGGTCCGGCCAGTTTAGGAACGCGCCCCATTCCTTTGGGAGACGATATGGATTGGTACCGAAATTCAGAGGATGCCAACGGGGAATTATCGCAATGGGGATATATCCGGACGGTGGGCAACGCCTACGCGAACTCCGGCAACCTGAAATACGCGGAAGCCATGATCCGCTTCGTCGGCGCCAACACCGTCATGATTGACCACGAAACCCAGGACCGCTGGGACAACAGCGGACGGCTGGAAACATGGGCGAGCCTCCCCGCCAGCGGACCCGGGTTCACCTACCTCTCTTCGTTGAACGACGCCTATCGCGGCCTTGGCGGACATCATCAGTGCGCCATTCTTTTCCTTCGATCCGACCCGGGCTACTGGTTGATCCCGGCCCGGCCCGATTCTTTTACCCTTGAAGAAGGGAAGGGACCACTCGCGACGCCATCGCCCCAAAAAACTTTGTCGAAAGACTACCCGTGCGCCGACGGTCCATACGTGGCGCTTTGTCAGAAGGCGGTGAATGGACCTGCGTCGTTCTCCGTGTTGCTCTATCCCGCGGATGAAGCCGGCGCGCCGCCGGGGTTTGAAGCTCTGGCCGTTCGCCGCGATCAACAACCGTTTTCAACCCATGATGCGACGGGGTTCCGCGTCCGACGAGGATCGGGCGAGGTGGCCATCTCCGAGATGCATTTCTCCGCCGAGCCGCAAGCGCGTTGCAGGGGCAGCGGCGTGCCGCTGGGTTATGGAGGCGCTTTCATGGGTTATGAGAAAACCGCCCTGGCGGCCTGCACCACGCGGGTCCCGGCGGAAATGACAATCGAATATCGCCCAAAAGATGGACCGGAGTGGCGGCGATTTCTAAATCCGGAGCCGACCACCGACCACTACTACCTTTTGACCGATTTGGAACATGAAAAACCGTATGAGGTTCGAATCACCTGCCGCGATGCGGCGGGCCGGCTCGGATCCCGGAGCCAGGTTTACCATCATCTGGAGCCGAAACCGGCGCCGTCACCTTTCGCTCGAGAGTGAATGTCAATGACAAGAACTTTTAACTGGCTGAACCAATGCCGGGCGTTGATGTACGACGCCTATTTTCCGCCCTTTTGGCCGGCGCTGGAATTTGATGCGGATCGAGCGGTGCAGTCGGCAAAACGGCTCCGTGCGAACACCTTCCGCATCGGCAGTCTCGGCAAGTATGCCTATTACCCAACCAAGCAATGGGTGACTCACCCACAACTGGGCAAACGCGATGTCCTGAAGGAGATGATCTCCGTGGCGCACGCGGCTGGCATGCGCGTGATCGTCTATATCCCTGTGGGACACGCTTTGCCATCCAACCTTCTGAAGAAACATCACCCTGAATGGATGTATCAGCCGAATCCCGATGACAAGGAGCCTCCCGCCAGCCGCGTTTTTGCTGGAGACCCCATCTCCGCCGCCTGCCTCAACGGCCCCTATGCGAAAACCATCACGCGCATCGTGCGGGAAGTCGTCGGCGGTTACGATCTCGATGCGGTCTATTTCGACGGGTTTGTTCAAGGCTGGGGATTTGGAACGATCTGCTATTGCCCCTGCTGCCGAATGAAACACGCGGCCCGATTTGGCGAGCCGTTGCCGCGGCCGGTCCAAGGACGCGAAGCCAACGCCCAGGAATCCAAAGCGCTCGCGCGCGCGCGTGATTGGAACCGCGCCATGGGCGGCGAGCTGTTTGTTCCGTTGGCCGAATGGATTCGCGCGCGAAAGCAGATTCCGATCCTCTTCAATCGTAACAGCCCGGATGACGATCGATGGGACCGTCGTATTTTGGATGGCGTGGATGGCTTCCTGTACGAGGCGGGCGAGGATTTTCTCCATCGAATCCAGGGCATCGGCTTGGGCGTTGCGCGCGGGCAAATGGTGTGGCAATACGTCGGCCGTTGGGACAACTGGCCGCGGCTCTCCACCTTCAAGCGGGAGCTGTTGCTGGAAGCCATGGCCACGCGCATGAGCGGGGGAGCGAACATCATCCCCGGGGGCCCGCGCTATTTATGGGACGCGCGCGACGCCCCAACGCTGGAGCGCGCGTTTCGACACCAGCGTCGGTTGGAGCAAATCGCCCCGCGCGCCGCGCCGGTGAAGTTTTGCGCGGTCCTGCACTCCGGCCAATCCGTGCCGGTGGCGGAATCCGAGGGGGCGCATCGTTCATGGGACCTGCGGGGCGCGTTTGCCGCGCTGCAATTCGGCCGGGTGCAATGCACGACCATCCCGCAGGAGGTGCTTCTCAACCGGGATTTGGTCAAGGAGTATCAGGTCCTGGTTCTGCCCAACGTGGCCGCGCTGAGCCATGCGGCTTGCCAGACCATCGAGGAGTTCGTGCGCGCAGGCGGCGGGTTGGTCGCGACCTACGCCACCTCGCTTTTTGACGAGAACGGCAACCGCCGGAAGCATCCGGGGCTTGAGAAGGTCTTCGGAATTTCAGTCCGCGCTCCGGACTCGAAACTTGCCGCGCGGATCGCCCAGCACACCCGGTGGGGCAAGGATCCTTTTGATGTGTATCTGCAGCCCGCTCCCGAAGCGCCTGCGCACCTGATGGATCGTCAGCGGCTGCTCCCCGCTGCCCGGTATCTGCTGGTAACGCCTGCGAAAACGGAAAAGGCGGCCGCGCACCTCGTGACCGGCACACAACTTGCCCGGGTCGGCGCCGGGCTTGTACTTAAAGACTTTGGAAAAGGCCGGGTGGCTTACCTGGCCAGCGAGCTTGAATACCTCTACTGGCAGATGCGGTGTCCCGAAATACGCAAATTGTTCTGCGGCCTGGCGCGGTGGGCCGCCGCGGGCCGCTTGCCGTATGAGATCGCGGCGCCCGAAGGGGTTCTGGCAAACCTGAATGCGCAACCAGGGATTCTGGTGTTGCATCTCCTGAATGTTTGCGGCGGCGGCCACGAGCTTCCCAAGGCGAACCGTGAGTCTGTTTGTCCGATTCCGGACATCCATGTCCGACTCGAAATTCCCGCCGATGAGCAGGTGCAATCGGTGACAAGCATGACGGATGGCAAGCCGCTTAAATTCCGAATCACAGCGCGCGGTTTGACATTGATCGTGCCGGTTTTGACGGAATATGAAGCCGTGGTGGTGAAATTGCGGTCCACAAAGAGGTGACAAATATGGAGTGGACCAAAGGCGTAAAATCAACGCGGGTTGGGTTGGTCCAACTGGAATGTCCGCCCGCGCCCTTGTCCATGGACGAATCGCTCCGCGGAGTGGCAGCAATGCTGCGCCGCGCTGGGACCGCAGGTTGCGATGTGGCCTGCATTCCGGAGTGCTGCCTGCCGATGGGGCTGGGGGGTGATTGGACGAAGGCCGCGGTTCCCCTGCCAGGGCCGGTGAGCCGCGTTCTCAGCAAAGAGGCGCGGCGGGCGAGGATGTATGTCGTGGGTTGGCAAATCGAAATCGACCGGGGCGCGGTCTATAACACCTCGTTTCTTCTCGACCGAGCGGGCCGGCTTGCTGCCCGTCACCGCAAGACGCACCTTACGGTCGCGGAATCGAGGGCGGGCTTTAGCGCAGGCGATCGCCTGGACACTTTTCAAACCGACTTTGGACGAGTGGGCATCATGATCTGCTATGAATCTTACTTTCCGGAAATCCCCCGCTGCCTCGCGCTCCAAGGCGCCCAGATCATTTTTCATCCCCTGCAGGGAGACAGCCTGGCCGAGCAGTGGCTCGTCAAGGAAAGAGCCCATGCGTTGAATAACGGCGTCGTTGTCGCCTCGGCGCAAAGCCACTTCTCCGGGGCCGCCACGGCCATCATCGACAAGATGGGCATGCTCATCGGCCGTGATGATCACAAAAACAGGCGGCAACTCATCAAGGTGGATGTCGATTTGAAGGCTGAGGCGATCACGCATACATACGCGTTTGGTCGCCACAGGGAACGACACCACGCGCTGCTCTTTGCCCAGAGGCGACCCGATCTCTATCGGGCTTTGATCGAGCCTTGGAAGGGCGCCCGCATCGAAAAGACAAGGGTGCCGCCGCTGGCTCGCAAATCCACCGCAAAGCGGAAGAACCGCGCGTGATCATGCAACGGATCGAGATGAAATCATGACAAGCTCCGGGCGCATCGTTCTTGTGACCGGCGCGGGCCAGGGGATCGGCAGCGCCATCGCCCACGCCTTGGCCTCCGCCGGTGGCGGCATCGCGGTGAACGATGTCCGCCCCGAAGCGGCGGAGCGCACCTGCCGTGAGTTGCGGGACAAAGGCTTCGCCGCGATGGCCGTTCCCGCCGATGTATCCGACGAAAAAGCGGTTGCCGCGATGGTTCAGACCGTGACAAAACACCTGGGACCGATCGACGTCCTTGTGAACAACGCGGCCGCCCCGGCGCCTTACCGGCTGTTTGCCGAAAGCGCACCGGAAGAACAAGCGAACGAACTCATGACCCTGATGGGCGCGCTTCACTGTACCCGGCATGTATGCCCCGAGATGATTCGCCGCCGCAGCGATTTTGTTGGATCCTCACCCGCAACGGGTTGATCTATTATTGTCATAATGTGATAAATTACGTTGACTCGGGGCCGGGGTTCCGAGTAAAAGCGCCATCATGACAACCACGGTCCATTGCCTTGGCGCCGTTGTGGTGGACGCCTTGTGCGGCCCTCTCGATCGCTATCCGGGGGCGGGGGTGCGCAAGCAGCTTGCGGCGGTGCTCGCTCAGAAAGTCGCGCAGGGCCAATGCAGCCGCAAAGACGCGATTGCCATCGCGCGCGCGATTCTCTTTGAATCCCCTCAGCAACTCCTCAACATGAAACCCGCAACACCATGAACCTTGGAAAACGCGTTCGCCTCAACCGCCTCTTCGCCCACCCCTCGGGGCGGTTCTGCTCCGTGGCCGTGGATCATTTCATCGGCTACCAGGCGGGATTGCCGGAAGGATTGCGGGATTTGCCGGCCGCGCTGCGCGCGATTGTCGCGGCCGGGCCTGACGCGGTGACGATGCACAAGGGGGTTGCGCTCAGTTGTTGGGGCGCGCATGCCGGCAAAGTGCCGCTGATTCTCCAGACCATCATCGGGCGACCGGACGATTCAGCGGATGAAAGCCTGGCCACGCCCGAGGACGCCGTCCGTCTCGGGGCGGACGCCGTTGCCACGGCGGCATTTGTGCGCGGGCCAACGGAAGCCGCGCACATGCGGCGAGCCGCGGACGCCGTGCGCGCGGCGGAGGCATGGGAGATGCCGGTGGTGTTGCATGTGTATCCGCGCTCCTACCAGGGGGAAAAGGTGGAGGTCTCCTACCAGCCGGAGGACATTGCGTGGGCCGTCCGCTGCGCCATCGAGCTGGGCGTGGACATCATCAAGGTGCCGTACTGCGGGGATGTGAAGAGCTACGCGCAGATCGTGCGCGCTTGTCCGTGCCCGATCGTGGCCGCGGGTGGACCGAAAACCAACCACCTTGAAGAAGCCCTCGAAGTCGCCCGCAGCGTGGTCGCCAGCGGCGCCAAGGGGATGACAATCGGGCGCAACATCTGGGGTGACGCCCACATCGAGCAGAACCTGCAGGCGTTCAAAGCCGTGCTTCATCAACCGGCGGGCGCACGCTGAGGAGTTCCCATGCCGCTCGTTTACCCACTCCAGCGATTTGGCCGATTCCAACTGGGCTTGGGATTGACCACCCGGCTGTTGCACGAGAAGTTCGGCGCGGATTTCGGGGAGCGCTACCACAAGGACGTGGAGCACCGGCTGCGGATGACGATGGAACTGGATCGCGCGGTGTTCGACGCGTTCGGCAACATCGGTTTGGGCTACCGGGAGCCGTTCCCGCGCATCACCATCGAACCGTTCGGGCATCGCTTCATGCCGGCGCTGTACGGGTGCGAGGTCGCGTTTGAAGCCGGGGGCGATCCGTGGGCCAAGGCGCGTCCGCTCCGCGCAGAGGAGATCGAATCGCTCGAACCGTGGACCAGGGAACGATTCGAGCAAGCCGCGCCCGTGCGCGAGGTGGTCGCGCAAACCCGTTACATCCAGAAGCATTACCGGATTCGCCCGATCACCGACCCCGACGCGTTCAACCCGCACTACCGGCATCTCAGCAGCCTGCAGAACCTGGGGGCCGTCATCACCACCGCCGTCTCGGTTTATGGCGACGAGATGCTGCTCGCCTACGTCACCAGCCCTGGGACCGTCCGCAAACTGTATGCGCACATGACGCAGTTGATGTTGATCGGCCTGCGCTATTTTGCCGAACTCGACGGCGCGCCGCCGCCGGTGGTGTTCGTGGGCAATTGCTCGGTCTCGATGATCTCGCCGGCCCACTACGCGGAGTTCAATTTCCCGTGCGACCAGGCGATCGCCCGCCACGCCCGCGAGATCGGCGCGCGGTTCATGATGCATCAGGACTCGGCAGTGACGCCGCACATCGAACAGTACGCCCGACTGGACGGCTTGGGTGAGATTGATTTCGGTCAGGACACCGACTTCGAGCGGGCGGCGCAGTTGCTGCCGGGCGCGCGCGGTTCCTGCCTCATCTTTCCGAGTTGGGTGAAGGCCCAATCCCCGGACGCGATTCGCGCGGAACTGACCCGGCTGATGCGCATCGGCCGGCGCTACCCGTCCTTTCAATTCGCGCTTTGGGAAATTGATTCCTATCTGGCCGGGGGAAAGATTTTTGAGTTCTACGAAATCTTCCGGCAATGCGCGGAGGCCCCGTGAAACTACCGCGACTTGCTCGAAGTGAGCGCGCCGTTACCGGCCGCCTTCTCGCAGCGACTGGAGAAGAACGAAGACCATCGCCACCGCCCCACAGGGCGGAAAGCGACTTTGGTTGAAAATTCGTTCAACTGTGAACCCCTGAACCGTTGAACCTTGAACCATGCCGAAACCATCATTCACGGTGAAATTATCAGGCGCGGCGGGCGGCGGGAAAGGTTCTGGGTAGTTTGGGATGCAGAAAGCGCATCATGGGGGTGTGCCGGGGCACCCCGCCCTTGCGGATCAACTCGCGATACACGCTGGGCGGCGTCTTGAACGTCTGGTGGAACACTCTGGAAAAATAGAACGGATTCGGGAAACCCGCCGACTCAGCCGCCTCCTTGATCGTCAAGTTGCTTCGGCGCAACAGGGTTGCCGCGCGCTCGATCTTCGCAAAACGAACGCAGTCGCGCGGCGTCAGATTCAGCGACTGACGGAAAAGTCGGGACAAATGTTCCGGCGATACATGCGCCCCGCGCGCAAGCTGGGCGATGGTGATTCCATGCGGCGGCGCCCGAAGCGTCGCCTCATGAATGATCCGGAGCGATTGCTCGACCGGCGCAGGCAACCGGGCGTGGGGTTCGGGCGCGAGGAGCAGTTTGCCGGAAATAAAACTCCGGAGCATGCAATCCACGCAAGTCCGCAAAAGCGACGACCGCAACGGTTCCGGCAACGGCGCGACGGCCAGGACGTAACGGAAGAGCGGTCTCAGCACATCGTCGGAAGACAGGACCCGCGCGAGCGGCCAGGCCGCTGGCCGCGGCCAGCCGCGCCGCGGCAACTCAAAATCGAAATGGAAAAAAGCGTGCATCGTCCGATCCTGGTCGCCCCATTCGTAACGATCGGTCATGCCCGGCCGGCACAGCAGAATCGTCCCGGGCCGGGCGACGATCGCGTGTTGGTCGAAGTGAATCGCGCCGCCGCCTTCGATGATCCAGACAAATTCGTAATCGACATTTCGCCGCGGCCCGAAAGTCGCGCCGGGCGGATAGACGGTGACATCCGCGCCGCGCACGCGCAGCGTGTGAATCGGCGGCCAGGGAAGTGACATCAGATGCGTGCATGGTTCGGCAACCGCCGCGCCTTGTCAAGAAATATCAGATGCGGATATGCTTCTGCAAAATGCGTGCATGGTCGCGGCCTGGGTCGCAATGCTATAATAATGACAATCAATGAAGCCAGCGAATTTGTGTGGCACAGCCGCCCCCGGCTGTGTCTCATCCGAACCACAGCCGGGGGCGGCGGCGCCACATCTTCAGGGCGCCTCCGGAAACCCATTTTCCTTGCGACCCTCGTGATTCCTCGGATTCTTTTTCCCTCTGTAGGAGCCGCTGCCAGCGGCGACCGGCCTGCCCGCCGCCAGGCAGGCGGGTCGCGGTTGGCAACCGCTCCTCCAGGGTTTCCGGAGGCGCCCTTCAATCCACTCTCTGGCTGCATTCGGCATTCAGCAATCGGCATTCGGCATTCGTTTACCTTGATCGAATTGCTCGTGGTGATCGCGATCATCTCGATTTTAGCGGCTCTGCTGATGCCGGCGTTAAAACAGGTCCGCGAGCAGGGGAAGAAGATTCAGTGCATGAACAATTTGAAACAGCTCGGCACCGCTTATTATATCTATTTTCAAGACTCAAACGACATCTTCCCTCTGACCTGGGATGGCACGCAAAACAAAACGTGGTATCAGGTGATCGAACGCTATTCTCAGCCCAATCGGCCAAAAACGATTTGGGACTGTCCATCGAATCCCATGGATGACGACCCTGGCGGCCTGCCTTTTGACCTGCGTAATTATGGTGCGAACTATGATATCAATGGGGGGCTTCCGTCCGAGGGCTGGGCGCCTCCGACGGGCTACACTTATCCCATGAAATTGAACGACATTAAAAGGCCCGCACAGCTTGGATTGATAGGCGATTCCGCTCAAGATACCTCATATCCGCCGCCGTGGAAGGTAGGCGGCTACGTGCAGACGTGGCAGTGGGGAGACAGCGGCTACTGGCATGGCAATGGGGTTAACTGGCTGCATGTTGACGGTCATGTGGCTTACTATCCGCGGGCATCTTATGATCGCGAGGCCGTTATGAATCCAAGCCCGCCATAGCATTTGGAATGTGGAACCACTCAGAGCATGCCCTCGCAAAAGCGTGGGTTCACGGTTCAGCGGTTCAACGGTTCAACGGTAAAAAAAGCATGCAGAACCTGTCCCCGCGAAACTTGTCCCCGCGAAAGGGGGGAGCGGGGACTGGATTCCCGCTTGCGCGGGAATGACGGATAGCCCTGAGAAATACCCAACACTTGTGGAAAAGACAACCGTGAACCGTGAACCTGATAACCTGAGTAGTTACCTCTTTTTGGCGCTGGCAAGCGCGCTGTCCGTCGCCGCCGTCGAACCACGGACGATCAACGGTCTTCCGGTTGATCCGGAGCGTTATTGGGGCATGATCGAGCACGGCTTTTTGCCGGCCCGGACCAATTTCCTGTCCGATGTGGAGATCGCGCAGAAGCTTGATCTGGATTTGCCGGAGTTGGCGCCAGTGAAAGCCGCGGTGGAAAAGAACGACGCGCCGGCATTGACAAAGGCGTTGATCGCGTATCTGAACCGCAAATTGCCGCCGCTCAAACCGGACGATCCGCCGAAACCTGCGCCGCACAACGATAGCCCGAAAGTCTGGCAACGACCCGATGCGTGGCTGGGCAAAGAAATCACCTTCATCGTCAATGATCAGCCCAAGACCTACACGGTCGGGGCGGGCATCAACTGGTTCATCTGCGGCGATGGCGAACCCGACATCAAGGGCTGGAGCTGGTGGGGGAACTGCCTCACGAGCGCTTACCTCGCAACCGGCGACCCGAAGTACGCGCGGGGCGTGCTGACCTACGCGCAGTCGTTCTACCAGAACTGCCGGCCGCCCGTTGAGTTCCGGCGGCCGATTTACTGGAGCGGCGTGATGGGACCATGGGCGATCGGCGGCGCCGGCCGCGCGGATGGTTTCATGCAATGGATGTATCGCGCCATCGCGGGCGCGCCGGTAATGACCGATGCGGACCGGCTGATGTTCCTCAAGATGTTTTACGAGCATGGCGAGACCATGTACCGGTTCGCCGAAGAACATCGTCCCCATAACTTCGAGTTCTACCCCATTTTGGTTCTGGCAAGGTTGGCGCAGAACTTTCCTGAGTTTAAAGACGGCCCGGCGTGGCGCGCGCGTTCGATCGAGCGCGTCCTCCAGAACCTGAACGACTGCGTGCTTGAAGACGGCGGCGCCTATGAGCGGACCACGTACAACTTTGGCTATCTCAGTTCCTACACGCGAATCTACCGGCAACTCCGGGAGGCCGGCGCGCCGCTGCCCGATGCGTTTCGACGGAAGCTCGAGACGATGTACGACTGGGGCATCTGGGTCGCGTCACCGCTTCATCAGTACCCGAATCTCAACATCGGCACATTCAGCGATGTGAGCGGCTATCTCGAACCCGCGTCCGAGTTGTTTCCCGACCGGGCCGATCTGCTTTACTGGGTCAGCAACGGCGCAAAAGGAAAACCCCCTGAGCGAACCGCGAAAGTCCTCTTTCAAACCGGCTTTCTGACGATGCGCAGCGATTGGTCGCGGGACGCGCTCTACATGGCAATGAACTACAACGGTTCGCTCCCCGAAGTGGGCACGTATCCCGATCTGCTTTCGTTCGGACTGTGGGCGCATGGGCGGATCTACATGAGCAACGCCGGCACGCCCGTCTCCTACGCGCATCCGATGCTGAAAGAATGGTGCACCCAGACCCGGGCCTCCAACACCGTCGAAGTGGACGGCCAATCGCAGACGTTGTATTCCAACAGCGGCCGCCTTGAATCATGGCAGGACCTTCCCGGTTACACCTATCTGGCGGCCGTTGCCGATAACTACCGGCACCTCGACGTGCAACATCGCCGTGCGGTTCTATTCCTGAAGCAGAGGCATGCCCTGAGCGGAGTCGAAGGGTATTGGCTGGTGTACGATCGCCTCATTCCGACGGCCCAGCCAGGCAAGGTGCACGAGTATCGCTGGCAGGGCCATTTCCAGCCGATGGAGTTGACGATCGATCCGGCCACCAAAACCGTCGCCAGCTCGGTGGTCGCTGGGAAACGGCTGTATCTCGTCCCGGCCAACCCCGCACAATTTGAATTGCAACGGGGAAAGGGACTCATCTCCGATGGCGTGCATGCGTCGGAGGAGGCGGTCGAAGGTCCGTACATCAGTTTGATCCAAAAGTCCGGCCAGCCGGTGTCGTTCACGGTCTTGTTATTTCCGACCACGAACAACGCGCCCGCGCCTTTGCTTTCCTCGCTCAAAATTCAGGCCGGCAAGGAAGGCGTTCCGACGGATAATGCAACGGGCATTCAAATTCGACAAGGCCGTCATGACGACGTGGTCACCCTGGCGGACAAGCCCGGGTTCCGCGTGTACGGTCCCTTGACCACGGACGGGGAGGCGGCTTATGTGCGAAATGAGGGGGGCAAGACCGTGGAAGCGGGGCTGGTGGGCGGCCAGAAGTTGATCTATTCAGGAAAAACTTTGATCGAAGTGGGGCCTGAAATCGCATCGGCCGATATTCATTATGCCTCCGACCAGATCACGGTGGAGGTTCGAGGCAATGGCAAAATTTCCATGCCCGCCGGTTCTGAAAAAACACTGGCGCTGAACGGAACCGCCCTTTCCGTCGGGAAAAAGGGATGGTGGTGGAAACGGAAGTGGGAAGTGGCGCTTGCAAGCCCCGGCCTGTTGGAGATCAGCGCGCCCACGTTCTCGACCGATCGCGCGGTTTTGTGGAAAGCGGTGGCGGGCAATCCGCCGCCGGCCGCCATCGGTCCCCGCCCAGCCGTGCTGGTTCGCTGGAAAACATCGCGGCCATCGGATGCGCTCATTGAATATGCTCCCGACGGAACCGACGACTGGCTCCGAACGATGAACCCCGAACCGCACTCGGACCACTGGTTCGTGCTCAGTCATTTGACGCCGGAGACGACCTATCAACTGCGCATCACGTGCCGCACCGATGATGGCCGGGTCGCCAACACTCAGGTAACATATCCATTCGAAGGAGTGAAATGATGAACAAGGGCATGGTTCAAAGTTCAACGGTTCAGGGGTTCACGGTTGAACGAACTCAGGCTGAAAACCGCCAACCGTTGGACCGTGGACCTGACAACCTGAGTAGTTACCATGAACGTTTTCATGCGCTGCCTCCCAACTGTGCTTGTTTGCTGAACTCTGAACTCTGAACCCTGAACCTCTGAACCCGAGTAGTCACTGATGAACAAGATTCGAGTGAAAATCGTCAGCCTGCTCTTCGCGGCCGCGTGCTTCTGGCACGCCACCGTTGCGCTGGGCGCGAGCGGCGGAGTTGAGGCGCACGCTCGCGACCCGGCCTTCGGCGAGCACCCGATCGACCCGGAGTATCTTCAGGAGTTGGTGCGCAACGGCTATATCCCAACGCGCGCACCGCTGAGCGATCTGGAACTGGCGCAGAAACTCGATCTCGACCTTCCGCAATTGGCGCCGGTGAAGGCGGCGGTGGGGAAAGGCGACGCCACGGTGTTGCAGATGGCGCTGGGCGCATACTTAAATTCCCGGCTTGCTCCGGCCCGCGTCACTGCGACCGGCAAACCCGCCCCCAACGCCGCGGCCGCGGACCCGTGGCTGGGGTCGGAAATCACGTTTCCAAACCCGGGGGTGGATCGTCCTCCCAGGAGTTATCCGTTGGGAAAACAGATGAATTGGTGGCTGGGTTGCAAGGGGTGCGAGTCGTGCAGGATCGCGGATTGGTATTTTGCGCCGCCGCTGGCGGAGGCGTACACGGCGAACGGCGATGCGCGCTACGCGGAGCGGCTGCTGGCTTTCGCGCGGGACTTCTATCCCACGGCCGGTCGCCCGCCGGCCCAACGGCCGGTGACGTGGCAGGGCTGCGGCGGCCCGTGGCGCTCCGGCGGAATTTTTCACCGAGTCGGGTATATGGCGGTCGCGTATCGGGCAATCGGCGCCTCGCCGCTGGTCACGGATGGCGACCGGGTGATGTTCCTGAAGATGTTCTGGGAGCATTGCGACGCGTTGTATCAGCTGATTGACCGGCCGATGGTGCAAAATTTTGCGGGCGGGTTCCTGGGGCTGGTTGATACCGCCGCTCTGTTTCCCGAGTTCCGCGACCAGCCGAAGTGGCTGGAACGCTCAAACACCTTCTTCGGCCACATGGCGCAGGGGATGGTCTCGGACGATGGCGGGCCTTTGGAACGTTCCGGGTATGGGTACGGGGTGATCCTTGGTCTCAAGAGAGGTTACACCAAGTTGCAGGGTGCGGGCGCAAATCCGCCTGCGGTTATCCGCCAGCGGCTGGAGAAAGCGTTTGAATACCTGATTTTCATGCCGACACCCACGTGGCTATGCCCGATGTTCGGGCACGGGACGCCGATCTCGCTGCAAGGCCACATGGCACAGGGCGTGGAGATGTTTCCGGAGCGGGAAGATTTCGCCTATGTGGTTAGCGGCGGCCAGAAGGGAAGCGCGCCCGCGCGGAGCGCGCGCGATTTTTGGAACACGGGATTGGCGATGATGCGCAGTGATTGGTCCACCAACGCCCTCTACATGGCCCTCAATTATAACGGTTGCCCGTGGGGCGCGGATCAACATCCGGAATTCCTGTCCTTCACGCTGCAGGCGAACGGACGCCTCTACCTGACCAATCCCGGCACCACCAAGGACTACGGCTCGCCGGAGGAAGCCAATTGGGATGAGCAAACCGTTGCGGCCAACACGATCACCGTGGATCACGAAAGCCAGAAGACGATGGATAACGGCGGTCGCATGGAAATCTGGGAAAACTTGCCCGGATTCGATTATCTGGCGGCCGTCTCGCGCGGCTACGAATGGCTGGGGGTGCGTCACCGTCGCGCCATGTTGTTCATGAAACCGCTCGCCGAACCGGGGCCGAAGCATGGTTACTGGATCGTCTATGACCGGCTCGATAGCGACGGTCGCCCGCATGAATACCGTTGGACGGGACATTTCCAACCAGCCGACTTGAAAGTGGACGCCTTCACGAAGGCGGTGGAGACGAGTGCGGACAGCAACGGGAATCGGCTTTATCTGAAGTCGGCTGAGCCGTACGGCCATTTCGGATTTGAACAGGGCAGCGGTCCGCTTCAGGCCGTCGATGGGAAGGGAGGAAATATACGATCCATGGGGCCGTATATCAGCCTGGTGCGCTCCTCGGCGGACCCGGTTGCGTTCAAGGTGCTGCTGTATCCGGCGACCAAGGACGATCAAGCGCCATTGATCGAGCCGTTGCCGGCGCGGGCGGGCGAGCAACCGACGCCCTCCATGCCACACCAGGAAGCCTGCAGCCCGCGCCACACGGAAGAGGCGGTTGGTTTCCGCGTGACGCAGGGAAAACGCGAAGATTATCTGGCGATCACAACATTGCCGGCATTGCGCACGTATGGTCGCTGGGGAGGAGACTTATTGACCGATGGCGAGGTTGCCATTCTGCGGCGCGATGACGGCAATCTTTTGGAGGCGGCGATGGTCCGCGGGCAACGGCTCGTTTGGCAGGGTAAGACGCTGATCGAGGCGTCGCCGGCCATCGTCGCCGTTCATGTACGCTACGTCGGCGACAAGGCGGAGATCACCACGCGCGGCCTCGGCAAACTGGCCGTCTCCAAGCAGACGGCCAAGCAAGCCACCCTGAACGATAAGCCGGTCACGGTGACCGAAGCCAATGGCCTGTGGCACATCACCGCACCGGCCGCACCCGCGCTGGCCCTGACAGCGACTGTTTTCTCCACCGATGCGAAGGCGCTGTGCAAGGCGACCGGTGTTCCCTACGGGGCGGATTACGGGCCGAACGACTGGGGTTACTACAGCCGGGGACCGGCGAACTCCGTGTTGGTGAAATGGGAAACATCATCGCCATCCGATGCGGAGGTCGAGCACCGGGATCGCCGGTCCAAAACCTGGAAACGCAGCGTCTGCGGCGAGTTGCGGACCCAGCATCAGTTTGTGATCAGCGAGATCGAACCCGGCCAAGAATATGAGTTTCGCATCACCTGCCGGAGTGAAGAGGGCGCTTTGGCGACGGCCACGACCACTTATCGCGCGAAGCAAAAAAAATGATAACTACTCAGGTTCATGGTTCACGGTTCACAGTTATTCCCCGCTTTCGCAGGCAGGTTCTTCATGTTTTCCCAACCGTTGAACCGTTGAACCTCTGAACCGTGAACCTGAGCAGACACAGATTTTTTTATGGAATGGATCTCCAACCTTTAAAGAAAGGATTGCCTTGAATTCAACACATCAAAAGGTATTGACCGCAGGTCTCGCGATCGTGATGTCCTGTCATTCCGCCCTTGAGGCCGCCGAGAAAAAAAACGGCGCGGCGGAGAAGCCGACAACTCCCGTCCTGATGGAGGACGGCCTGATGCTCTACTACAACTTTAACACCGACAAGGGAACGGATACGGTGAGTGACTCAAGCGGAATGAAGCAGGACGGGACCATCGATGGAGGTTATGAATATGTCAAAATGGGAAAGGGGTTTGCCATCCGTCTCGATGGCAAACGGAGTTTCATCGAGCGCGAGTTGAGCAAAGACATTGACCTTGAATCCGCAGGCGCCCTGGCCTGCTGGTTCAATGGAGAAGCGCATGCTACAGGATTTCTTGGAGGCGGGTTGATCAACTGGAGCACAGGATCGGGCCACAACGATCAGAGACTGGTCCTCGGGATTTCCGGCAAGAGTCTCATCATTGCCGCGATGGCCGATGGACAGGCGCACACCATCCCCAATTTCGGCGAGGGCAAGGCGGGAGAATGGACGCATATTGCGCTGACCTGGGACGGAAAGAGCATTCATCTCTATCGCGACGGCAAGGATGTCGGCGGCGGCGGGCAGGCAGGTTTGAAACCTGTTGTTGCGGGCGTTCCGCTGTGGGTTGGCAAGGCGCAAGGCATCGGCGAACCGTTTTTCAAGGGCATGATTGATGAGGTCCGGGTTTACAACCGCGCGCTTTTCGCAGGGGAGATCTTGGAGTATTACGAGGCGACCAAGAAGGACTACGCTGACCATGCTCTGAACCACTGAACCCTGACCCCGACAACCTGAGCAGTTATCCGAAATTATAAAAATTTTAGCCACTGACAAGCATGAATCAATCCAACACACAAGCCATGAACAAAATTCGCGTGACGATCTGGAACGAGTTTGTTCATGAACGAACGAACCCGGTTGTAAAAAACATCTATCCGGAGGGCATCCACGGTGTGATCGCCAAAGTTTTGAATCAACAGGATGAATTTCAAGCGCGCACCGCAACTCTTGAGGAACCCGAGCACGGACTCACCGCCGAAATTTGCGAGAAGACCGATGTCCTGACCTGGTGGGGGCATGCCGCGCACGACGAAGTCAGCGACGCGATCGTTGACCGGGTGCAGGCGCGCGTCTTGCAGGGCATGGGTTTGGTTGTGCTCCATTCCGGGCACTACTCGAAAATCTTCAAGCGACTGATGGGCACGACGTGTCTCCTGCGCTGGCGTGAAGCCGGCGAGCGCGAACGCGTGTGGGTCGCCAACCCCGGCCACCCGATTGCCGAGGGACTCGATCGTTGCATCGAGATTCCCAACTCCGAGATGTACGGCGAGCCGTTCGACATCCCGGCGCCCGAGGAACAGGTGTTCATCTCGTGGTTCGAAGGCGGCGAAGTGTTTCGCAGCGGTTGCTGTTGGCGACGGGGCAACGGGAAGATTTTCTACTTCGGTCCCGGTCATGAGCTGTATCCGATCTATCATCACCCGCTCGTGCAACGCGTGATGGGCAACGCCATTCGTTGGGCCCGGCCGCAGGGCGTGTGGTTGAATCCCGCCGCGGCGGCGCATGCGCCCATCGAGCAAGCGCGCGAGCGGATCACGAGCAAAGGGCCGCAACTTCACGATGCAACCGGTTCGCTGCAAGTTTGATTGCAATTAGAAGTTAGAAGTTAAAAATTAGAAATTGAGGGCGAACAACTTGCATAACAATCTGTGCCATTTTATTAGAACCCATCTCATAAATCCCATCTTCTGCAACCGGAGGGCGCTGCTCCGTCAGCGCCATAGGGAGAACAATGCGTAAGGTGGCGACGACGGCCCTCCCCCGGCTCCCTTACTCCCAGCCGCTTGCGTCGCCCTCCGATTGATGAGATGCGTTTTATACAAACCATTGCATTTCAATTTCTCACCTCTCATTTTTCATTTCTAACTGTGACTTTATGAACCCGCAGGAACGGTTTCACGCCACGATGCATTATCAGCCGCGTGATCGGTGCCCGATCGTGGAGTTTGGGTTCTGGCCGGAGACGCTGCTGACCTGGGAGCAGGACGGATTCCCGAAGGGCGGCGATCCCCGGTTGTTCATCGGCATGGACGCACCGTGGGTGGTCGTGCCCGATCATTACTACGGCATCACGCGCGAGGTCAAGCGCCTCGCGCCGTTGGTGGAAGAGGGCGGCTACATTCCCACGACCGACCACGCGGTTCCGCCCAATGTGCCGTTGCAAAATTACCGGCATTACATCCACGAAGCCAGGCGCGTCTGGGGCCAGCATGAGGTCCGTTATGTCCGCTGAGCATGATCGGACGATCCTGCGCGGTCTCGCTGAAAAGCAGGCGGCGATTGCCGCGTTGCCGATCCAGAAGGCCACCGTGGCGATGTGGCAACGCATGAATCGCCTCGAACCCGGCAAGCCCATGGTCTGGATCACCGAAATTCCGTGGTCGGAAATGGGGCCCGAACTGGAACTGCAGACTGAAGACCCATTTTGCCGGGAGATCGAACACGAGTTCCGCGCGACGCTGTATCAATGGGAGCACTGCCGGGGCGATATGGTCGTGGAGGGCAAGTTTGGCTGTCCGCTGGTCGTCCACGGTTATTGCATCGGACCGCCAATCCAAGCGCGCACCATTCCGCAGGGGGCGCACGACACCATCTCTTCGCGCCAGTACGAGCCGGTCATCCGCGACGAGCCGGACATCGAGAAAATCCAGATGCCCCAGGTCGTACCGGACTGGAACGCGACGGAGGAAAAATACCAACGGATGGCGCAACTGTTCGGGGACATTTTGCCGGTCGAAAAATATTGGCCGTCGAACTGGGTGTTTGGTTCGTGGGATGATCTTGCGCAATGGTGGGGGCCCCAGGAGGCCTTGATGGATCTGATGCTGCGCCCCGAGATGTGCCACCGGGCGATGGAGCGACTCTTGACCGCTTACCTGTCGATGCTCGATCAATTCGAGGAGCTGGGGTTGATCACGTTGAACAACGGAAACATCCGGTGCGGCTCCGGCGGGCCGGGGTTCACCGATCTCCTGCCGCAGAAAGGGTTCAACCCGCAGCGCGTCCGCGCCCAAGACCTGTGGGGTTTCGCCACCTCGCAAATCTTCTCCGAAGTCTCGCCGGAGATGCATTGGGAATTTGCGCTGCAATACGAGCTGCGCTGGCTGAAACGTTTCGGCCTGACCTACTACGGCTGCTGCGAACCGTTGCACGACAAGATGCGCCTCGTGAGCAAAATCCCGAACCTGCGGCGCGTCTCGATGAGCCCGCGGGCCAACGTCGAGAAAGGCGCCGCCGCGATCGGCAACCGGTATGTCTTTTCCCACAAACCGAACCCGGCCATCTTCGCCTGGGACCGTTGGAATCCACAAGCCGCCCGCGCCGCACTCCGCGACACGCTTGAAAAAACGCGCGGTTGCATTGTGGAGATCGTCATGAAAGACATCAGCACCGTGCGCCATGATCCGCAGCGACTTTGGGAATGGGCGACGCTGGCCTCTGAAATCACCGCCGAGTTTGCCTGAACACCCGCGCCATGCGTCCACGAACCCTTGCGGCGTGCAATCCATTCCCGGCCCGAAAACATCGCCGCCCTGATGGACGCGGTGCGAAAGACTTGCGGATGAACGCACCGCACACCGATTCCCTTCTTGATAAATTCATCATAATCTGATAATTATTCATCCGCCGAAACAACAAAAGGATTTTAATGAAGGTTTCCCTCCTTGTAACATTTGCCCTCATCGTCCTGTCAGAAGCCCGATTGGAAGCCGCTGCAGGAACTGCCGACTTCTCCCAGGACCCGGCCTTCGGTGGATTCACGATCGATCCGGTTTATGTCCAGCAACTGGTGCGAGACGGATACATTCCCACCCGTCCGGCGATGAGCGACCAGGAGTTGGTGGGGAAACTCAACCTGGAATCGCCACAGTTGGCGGAGGTGAAGGCCGCGACCGCGAAAAAAGACCAGAAAACCCTCGAAGCGGCTTTGGGCGCCTACCTGAACTCGCAGCTCAAACCTCTCCATGCCCCTGTCACCGGCAAGCCCGCGCCGAACGCGAAAGCGGCTGACAAATGGCTTCAACCCGAAATCATCCTCGGAAAGAGGACGCATGTGCTTGGGGAACACATGGACTGGTTCCTGGGATCCAACGCGGGCGAGGAATTTTCCACGGTCAGTGACTGGTATTTTGCGCCTCCGATGGCGGAGGCGTACACAGCGACCGGTGACCCTCGATACGCAAAAACCTTGCTGACTTTTGCCCGTTCTTTCTATCCCACTGCAGGTCGCCCGCCCGCTCAAAGACCGAAAACCTGGTTTGGTTTCGGGGGCCCCTGGCGATCCCAGGGCCTTCACACGCGGTTGGCATATCTGGCGGTTGCCTATCGGGCGATCGGCGCCGCGTCCTGCGTGACCGATGCCGATCGCGTGATGTTTCTGAAGATGTTCTGGGAGCATTGCGACGCTCTCTACCAGATGGCGGACCGGCCCATCGTCCAGAACTTCGCCGGCGCGATTTTGGATCTGGTGGATACCGCAGTGATTCTCCCCGATTTTCGCGACAGTCCCAAGTGGATGGAGCGAAGTAAAACATTCTTTGCGAGCATGGTAACCGGCATGACATCCGATGATGGCGGTCCCTTGGAGCGTTCCGGATACGGGTACGGTGTGATCTCGGGCCTCAGGAGTGGATATGTCAAGTTCCGGGCTGCGGGAGCGACCCCTCCGGCGAGCGCCCTCCAGCGGCTGGAGAAGTCATTTGAATATGAAATCTTTCTTCCGAGCCCCACATGGCTGTGCCCAATGTTTGGGCATGGAACTCCGCAATCCTTGCAAGGTCATATGAGTGGGGGGGCGGACCTGTTTCCCGAGCGGGAAGATTTTGCGTATGTCGTCAGCGGCGGAAAAACCGGCAAACCCCCTGCGCGGACTGCCAGGAATTTCTGGGTGACGGGTCTTGCGATGATGCGGAGCGACTGGTCGCAAGATGCGCTCTACATGGCCCTGAATTATAATGGCTGCCCTTGGGGAGTTGATCAGCACCCGGAGTTCCTTTCCTTCGCCCTTCAGGCCAACGGCCGGTTGTACATGACCAATCCCGGCACAACGAAAGACTATGGCTTGGGCGATGAAGCCAACTGGTGCGAGCAGACCGTTGCTGCCAACACCGTGGCCGTGGATCACGAAAGCCAGAAAACGATGGACAATGGCGGACGGCTTGAAAGCTGGGAGAATCTTCCCGGCTTCGGTTACATGGCCGCAATCTCACGCGGCTACGAATGGATGGGCGTCCGCCATCGCCGGGCCATTCTTTTCATGAAACCTTTCGCCAGTCCCGGGCCCAAACATGGCTATTGGGTGGTCTATGACCGGTTGGATGGCAACGGTCGTCCCCACGAGTACCGATGGATGGGGCATTTCCAGCCCACAGAACTGAAGGTGGATGCGTTCACGAAGATGGTTGAAACAAGCACGGTGGATGGCAATCGGCTTTATCTGAAATCAGCCGAACCCTACGGGAATTTCGGATTTGAACAGGGTAGCGCTCCAATCCAGGGGGTGGATGGCAAGGGAGGTTCTGCTTTGTTAACGGGACCCTACATCAGCCTGGTTCGTTCCTCTGCGGATCCTGTCGCTTTCAGGGTGCTGCTCTATCCCGCCACCAAAGACGACAAACCCCCTCTTTTTGAACCCCTCCCGGTGCGGGAAGGGGACCGGCCCACAGCCGAAATGCCTCACCAAGAGGCCTGCAGCCAGCGCCATACTGAGGAAGCCGTTGGCTTTCGTGTGTCGCAAGGAGATCATGAGGACTGGCTGGCGATTTCCCAATCTCCTGTTTTAAGAACCTATGGTCGCTGGGGACAATCCATCCGCACGGATGGCGAGGCCGGCTATGTCCGGCGGACAAAAGGGCTGATTGTTGAAGCTGGTCTGGTTCGAGGGCAACAACTCAACTTCAGCTCAGGCGCCGATCAGAGCAAAAGATTTATTGAGGCCTCTCCTGCGATTGCGGCGGTTGGCGTCCGTTACGCAGGTGACAAGGTGGAAATCACGACGCGCGGCGTCGGGAAACTTGGAATCGCCAAACTGTCGGCCACCCAGGCAACACTGAATGGCAAACCGGTAACCGTGAAGGAAGAGAAAGATTTGATGACCATTGCGGTCCCGTCGGTCTCTGTATTGACACTGACCCCGCTCGTTTTTTCCACTGATGCCAGGGCGCTATGCCAGCAGACCGGCGTTCCCTACGGGGCGGATTTCGGGCCGGATGACTGGGGCAGCTACAGCAAGGGGCCGGAACATTCCGTGCTCGTGAAATGGGATTCATCAACGCCGTCCGACGCGGAGGTTGAGTATCGAGAGGTCAATGCAAAAACATGGAAAAGAAGCGTCAACGGAGAATTGTTGGCCCAGCACCAATTTGTGATCAGCGAGATTGAGCCGGGCAAGGAGTATGAGTTCAGAATCACCTGCCGGTCGGAGGAAGGCGCCCTGGCATCCAACACCGCCACTTATCAAGCGAGGTTAAAGAAATGAAAAATCCACAGATCTCACAAATTAAAACGCCGCGAATGGAAAGACGGACCGAGTTCACGGCAGACACCGCGAAGTTTCCTTGGGCCTTCACCTTAATAGAACTTTTGGTCGTTGTGGCGATCGTTTCAATTCTGGCGGCAATGCTTTTGCCTGCGTTGAAAAACGCCAGAGAGAGCGCCAAATCAATCGTGTGCATGAACAATCTTAAACAGATTGGAACCGCTGTCTGGATGTACTTGCATGATTCAAATGAGGTGTTCCCTTATGCATGGGATTCGACCCAAAATAAAGCTTGGACGGAAGTGCTCGACGCCAATTATCTCCGCCAAGGTGTCGCGAAATTACATAGCATCTGGGATTGTCCAGCCAATCCCATTGATGGCACGGATTCGAGCCTGGTTCGCATTTGGAATTATGCCTGGAATATGGATATAAACGGGTGGGTTGCCTCAGGCGGCGCCCTTCCTAATGGCGCCTATGCCCCGGTGAAATTGGCTGACATTCGATATCCATCACGGGTGGGCCTGGCTACCGATGTTCGCCAGGATCCCGGATGGCTTCCTGCTTATGAGACCTGTTATTATGGGGTAACCGCCGAATGGGCGGATCGGTGTGGTTACTGGCATAAAGATGGGCTCAATTGTCTTTTCGTTGATGGACATGTCACTTTCTATAGAAAGGCGGTTTTCAATCATAGTGTTATCCTGAACACAACGACAAACCTGTAGATTTCACCAAGAAAACCGATGAAATCGCCAAAGCCCAACAGGCGGCCATCCCAACTTGCGATGGATGGCGGAATGCCCATTCGGCGCACCCCATTACCGCTCGAATTTCCGGGGACGTACTTCTACGGCAAGCAAGAACTCGACCTGGTCTCTCGCGTGATACGGGCGCGGAGTCCGAACCGCTACTACGGCCTGGACCTGCAATACATGACTGAACAATTCGAGAGGGAGTTCGCAAAATTTGTCGGTGTACCCCATGCCCTCGCCGTTAACAGCGGCACCGCTGCTCTTGCCGTCGGTATGATGGCTCTCGGAATCGGACCTGGGGATGAAGTCATTGTGCCCGGTTACATGTGGGTGAGTACGGTCGGAGCGGTGGTTCGGCTGGGGGCCATCCCCGTCTTGGCGGATATCGATGAGACGTTCTGCCTCGATCCCAAAGACGTGGAAAGGAAAATCAACAAACGCACGCGGGTCGTGGTGCTGGTTCATATGAGTGGCGCGACGGGAAACGTTGCGCCAATCGTAGAACTCTGCCGCAAGTACAAGATACATCTGCTCGAGGATGTGGCCCAAGCTGCAGGCGCAAGCGCTCATGGCAAAAGATTGGGTTCATTTGGCGACATCAGCATTTTCAGTTTCCAGTTGAACAAACCGATGACCACCGGCGAAGGAGGGGCCGTGTGCACCAGGACCAAGCAACTTCATGATCGGGCCTTTGCCGCGCATTGTGTGGGGTATCCCCGCAATGCAGCGGGTCGTTTGGATTTGAAGAATCTCGAATTTGCGACCTGGGGCTACGGCGCCAGGATGAATGAGCCCACAGCGGCCCTGGCATTGGCCCAATTAGGCAAGTTGCCCAAAATCTGTGCCTCGATGCGTGAGCGGAAACACAAGCTCAAGAAAATGCTTTCGGATATTCCCGGTCTCTCGTTTCGCCGGTTGGACGATCCGGAGGGAGAGGCGGGGAGTTTTCTGCTGACGATCTTTCCTGATGCTGCGCACGCGAACTTTTTCGTGAAGGCGTTGCGGGCGGAAGGTATCGTTCCCCAGCGCGGTGGAATCAGCAACATTCGTATGACCGATTGGGGACTGCATATCTATCATCACATTCCTTCGCTGGTGAATAAGCTCCCGGTGAGTGGCGGGAACAATCCGTGGAAAGATCCGCGAAATCGAGCGAGTCAAAGGGTCTGTTATTCCAAGGGAACCCTGCCGCGATGTGATGATTTGATTTCTCGAACCCTTCTGCTCTGCATTCCGCCAGTTTTAACCAATCGTGATGTCAAAGACATCAGCGATGCCTACCATAAAGTGGCGGAAGCACATCCACTGCTTTGAACAAACAAACGAGGACATCCACGATGACAACAATCGCAGCCAAGGTCAATCCAGCGTCCACCGACACGCAAACTTTTTCTTGGCCGTCGGGCAAACGGGCGGCGGTCAGCCTGACCTTCGACGACGCGCGGCTTTCAATGACCGATCGCGCAATCCCGATTCTGGACGCGCATGGTGTCAAGGCGACGTTCTACGTGACGACCTACAAAGTGGAAGAGCGCCTCGATGGCTGGCGTCGTGCAGTCGCGAACGGGCACGAAATCGGCAATCACACGCAGACCCACCCTTGCAGCGGAAACTTTCGTGGGTGTCGCTCCAATCCGCTGGAAGAGTACACCCTTGAGCGCATCGAATCCGACATTGCCCAAGCAAATGAGAGCATCAAACGGATGCTTGACGTTCAAACACAAACCTTTGCCTATCCTTGCGGGCAAAAGTTTGTGGGACGTGGGGAGATGACCCAAAGTTATGTTCCGATCGTCAGTAAGAACTTCATTGCCGGTCGCGGCTTTCGTGATGAGGCGCCGAACGACCCCTCGTACTGCGATCTGGCGCAGATTTACGGTGTCGATTCCGATCGGCAATCCTTCGATCAACTCAAAAAGTGGATTGATCAGGCGCTCCGTGATGGCGGCTGGCTGGTGTTCGTTGCGCACGAGGTGGGCGACATGGCCTTCCAAACAATGCCCGCACACGTTTTGGAGGAAGTGTGTCGCCACTGTCAGGACCCGGCCAACGGCCTGTGGATCGACACGGTCGCCGCCATCGCAGGCCATGTGCGTGAGACGAGAACGGCTTGTGGAATTTTATTTTAGAAATGCGCCCAATCGTTCAAATCTTGTGATTGATGAATTGGAAGGTATCCCAATGAAAATGACCATCGCTCTCCACATCTTGGCGACAGTGTTCCTGTTGTCTGCAACCGCCGAGATAGGGGCAGCGGAAATGAAAGCCGACGCTCACATGGGAAAATCGCCAATGATCAACGGTCATGCGATTGATCCCACGATCTATCGGGACTTGATCGAGCATAAGTTTCTTCCCACCCGCGCCACATTCCTATCCAACGAGGAGCTGGCCCAAAAGTTCGATCTGAGCCTGGGGGAAATGGGCGACGTCAAGGCCGCGTTGGACAAGCACGACCCGACTGCATTGCAGACCGCGCTGATTGGCTATCTCAACCGAAAGTTGCCGCCATTGAAACCGGCGAACCCTCCAAAATCCGTTATTCCCGGAGCCGACAACCCTGAAATGCGTTACCGTCCCGATGCCTGGCTGGGAAAGGAAATCCCTTTCAATGTCAACGACAAGGTTGAGACATTCGAGGTTGGTGAGGGAATTGACTGGTTCAAAATGGGCGATGGTTTTCCGGATTTTGCGGGATGGAGTTCATGGGGAAATATTCTTTCGGAAGCCTATCTTGCGAGCGGCGATCCCAAATACGCGCAAGGGATTCTCATGTATGCGCGATCCTTTTACAAGAACTGTCGCCCCCCCGAACAGGTGACGACCTCATGGAGCGGCGCGCTGGGTCCGTGGGCCGTGGGCGGCCGGGGGAGGGCCACCGGTTTGCTGCAATGGGTCTATCAGGTCATCGCTGCATCGCCGGTGACCACGGATGAGGGCCGGTTGATGTTCCTCAAGATGATCTATGAGCACGCGGATGAAATGTATCGCTTCTCCGAACAAATGTACACGATAAACAATTTCGAATTTTATCCAATTTCGGTGCTGACCTTGCTGGCGCGCCAGTTTCCTGAGTTCAAGGACGCTAAAAAGTGGAAGGAACATGCCGCGGCACGGGCCTATCAGAGCATGGAGGACTCCCTGCTGGATGATGGGGGCCCGCAGGAGAGACACGAGTATGCTCACTCCTACCTCGTCCAATACACCCGGTTCTACACCGACCTGGTAAATCAAGGAGCCAAAATTCCCGATGGGTTTCGTCAGAAGCTTGAGAAGACGTTTGAGTGGTTCATGTACATTCATTCGCCATTGTATCAGTGGCCGCAACTCAACATCGGGAGCATGAACGACAGTTACAATTATATTGTGCCCGCCGCCGAGCTTTTTCCCAAACGAGACGACTTGGTTTTCTATGCCACGAAAGGGGCCAAGGGCAAGTCGCCGGCACGCACGGCGCGAGTCATGGCCCACTCCGGTTTCCTGACCATGCGCAGCGATTGGTCCAGCAATGCGCTCTACATGGCGGTGAATTATAATGCTACTCTGCCGGAGATTTCGGGAACCTATCCCGACATGCTCTCATTTGGACTCTGGTCCCACGGACGCCCATATCTGACCAACGCGGGCACACCGGTTTCCTACGCCAATCCCAGGCTCCTGGAGTGCACCCACACGAAATCATCGAATACGGTGACGGTGGACGGGATCCCGCAGGAACCGATCCACAACAGCGGACGACTGGAAAACTGGCAGGATCGGACGGGATTCACCTATTTTTCGTCCGCCAACGAAAATTACCGGCAACTGGGCGTGCGCCATCGCAGGGCCATTCTTTTCATGAGGCCCCGGTCTTTGAAGACAAGGGCCGATGGATACTGGGTCGTCTTTGATCGCCTGACTCCCCACGACCGGGGTCTTGGAAAAATTCATGAGTATTGGTGGCGCGGGCACTTCCAGCCGATGGAGATGACCGTGGATGCAACGACCAAGACGGCCGCGAGTTCGGTCGTGGATGGGAAACGCCTCTATATTGTTCCCGGGCAACCTGAACAACTGGCAGTGGACCAAAGCAGGGGGTTGATTGCTGACGGAGTGCACAGCGCGGAGCAAACCCTGGCGAGTCCCATCATCAGCTACAACCAGAAGTCGGACAAACCGGTTTCCTATACGGTTGCACTCTGTCCAACGATCAACAATGCGCCGGCGCCGGCGCTCGACTCCTTGCCAATCCAGGCCGGAAAGGAGGGCGTTCGGACAGACAACGCGACCGGGGTTCGAGTTCATCAAGGCAGCCTTGAAGACGTGGTCGTCATGGCAGAGACTCCTGGACTCCGTGCCTATGGCTCTCTGACCACGGATGGCGAGGCCGCATGCGTCCGGACCGAGAATGGCAAGATTTTGGAAGCCGGACTGGTGGGCGGTCAGAAACTGGTTTACGCGGGCCAGACGTTGGTCGAAGTGGGGTCTGAAATTGCATCGGCAGATATTCATTATGGTGGAGAAAAACTCCTGGTGGACATCCGGGGCAACGGTAAAATTTCCATGCCGGCAGGCTCGGAAAAAATATTTGTGCTCAATGGCACACCTCTTTCCGGTGGGAAAAAGGGATGGTGGTGGAAGAGACGCTGGGAAGTGGATGTCAAAAGTGCCGGACCATTGGAAATCATCTCTCCGTCTTTTTCGACCGATCCGGAAGCGGTTTTCAAGGCTTACGTGGGTTTTCGCCCGAACCCAACGGTCATACCCCCTTATAACCCGGTGCTGGTCAGTTGGAAAACTTCGTTGCCGGCGGATGCGACGGTCGATTACGCTCCGGTGGGAACCGAGATCTGGGTGCGCAACACGAAGCCTGATGCCGTCACCGACCACCGCATCGTGATTCATCGCATGACACCGGGAACATCGTATCGGATTCGGATCCAGAGCAGAACGGAGGACGATCGGGTTGGAAAAGCAGAACTGACCCATCAGTGCGTCGAGGTGAAAGGATCATGATCACTCAACTGAAACAACCATGAATAATATACTCCGGCGAATGCCCCTGACAGTCCTGATCCTCTCGTCGTTCGCATCCCCATGTTTTGCGGGAAACTTTATCCAAACTGACGCCGATCGCGCGGGCGATGGGTATCCCGCCGCCTGGCCGAGGATCAATGGCAGCGCGATCAATCCGGAGAGCTATAAGCTCATGCAGGAACATGGCTTCCTGCCGCTCAAGACCGCCTACTTGTCCGACGAAGAAGTGGCGCAGAAGTTCGATCTGAGCCTTCCTCAGATGGGCGCAGTGAAGGAAGCCGTGGACAAGAAGGACGCGGCCGCTTTGAAGACGGCGTTGATCGCTTACCTGAACGGCAAGCTGCGACCGTTGAAACCGGCCCACCCACCCAAGCCGATTCCGTATGCAAACAGTTCGAATCCGCAGCAGCGTCCGGATACCTGGCTGGGAAATTTCATTACCATTGATTTCAATGGCCAGAAGAAGACCTATCCCCTGCAAGAGCGAATCAACTGGTACTACATTGATGATGGCGAACCCGACATGCAGGGCTGGTGTTGGTGGGGCAATCCCCTGGCCGAAGCCTGGCTGGCGTCGGGCGATCCCAAGTATGCGGAGGCCCTGCTCAAATACGTGCGGCTCTTTTACAAAAACTGTCGTCCTCCCGCGCAAAAGGAAACCCATTACAGCGGCGCGCTCGGCCCCTGGTCGGTGGGCGGACGGGGGCGATGCACGGGTTTTGTGCAATGGCTTTACACGGTGGTGGCCAACGCGCCGGCGACCACCGACGAGGACCGGCTGATGTTTCTCAAGCTGATCTACGAGCATGGCGAGTGCATGTACGGCCTTGCCGAAATCCACCACATCAGCAATTTCGAGTTTTATCCGATCACCGTCCTGTCGCTGTTGTCCCACCAGTTTCCCGAATTCAAGGAGAGCAGCGCGTGGCAGGAGCGGGCCAAGGATCTGCTGCTCAGGAACATGGAGGATTCGGTGCTCGATGACGGCGGGCAGCAGGAGCGCACCCAGTACAGTTTCGGTTACGCGCAAAGTTATACCCGGCTCCTGCGCCAGTTGACGCCCGAAGGCGCGCCGCTGCCCGAGAAACTGCTGCGGATCATCGAATCCATGTATGACTTCAACCTGTGGATTCTCTCCCCGTTGCATCAATGGCCCAACTTCAACATCGGCGGGATGCAGGACCTTCTCAATTGTATGGTGCCCGGTTCCGAGTTGTTTCCAGAGCGGGCTGACTTCCTTTACCTGGCCACCCATGGCGCGAAGGGCAGGCCACCGGTGAAAACCGCGCGAGTCATGGCGCATTCGGGTTTCGCAACGATGCGCGGCGATTGGACGACGAACGCGCTCTTTATGGCGATGAACTATTGCGGTTCGCTGCCGGAAGATTCCAACTGCGGCTATCGCCAACTTTTGTCGTTCAGCATCTGGGCCCACGGACGCGCCTACCTCACCAATCCGGGCAACTGTCTGAACTATTCCGATCCCCTGTTCGGCGCCTGGATGGCCTCGACGCAGGCGGCCAACACCGTAATGGTGGACCAGCAAGAGCAGCAATTGATCTCCAATGGCGGACGATTGCAGAGTTGGTCAGACCATTCCGGCTTCACATACCTTGCGACGGAAACCCAGAACTATCGTCACCTGGGAGTGCTCCATCGGCGCGCAGTGTTTTTTCTCAAGCAGAGTTACTGGGTTGTATTTGATCGGATGACTCCGATTGGTCCGGCCGGTAAAGTGCACGATTACCGCTGGCAGGCCCACTTCCAGCCGATGGAAATCACCGTGGACGACAAGACCAGGACGGCAGCCAGTTCGCTCGTCGATGGCAAACGCTGCTACGTGGCGCCGGCCGATCCCGAGAAACAGGAAGTCGAGCGAGGCGAAGGATTCATCGCCGACGGAGTGCATGACACAGCGAGCGCGCTCAAAGGCCCGTTCGTGCGCTACATCCAGAAGTCCGACAAGCCAGTGTCGTTCACGGTATTGCTTTGCCCAACGAAGAACAATGCGCCGGCGCCCACCCTTTCCACCCTCGCTGTGGCCGACGGGAATGCGACGGGTGTTCAAATCCGCCAGGGAGACAAGGAGGACACAATTGCGATGGCTGAGTGCGCCGGGCTGCGCGTGTACGGTCCCTTGACCACGGATGGGGAGGCGGCTTATGTGCGAAAGGAGGGGGGCAAGATCGTGGAAGCGGGGCTGGTGGGCGGCCAGAAGTTGATCTATTCAGGAAAAACTTTGATCGAAGTGGGGCCTGAAATCGCATCGGCCGATATTCATTATGC
>JACQHZ010000394.1 GCA_016198745.1 Verrucomicrobiota bacterium | reverse complement strand
GCGCCGATGCCGTAGAACGCCGCGTGGGCGATGGACAAGAGACCTGTCTGCCCGGCGAGCAAATCTAAAGACACCGCCAGCACGGTGTAGATCGCAGCCAGAATGAAAATGTGCAGGAGGTAGTCCACTTAAAGCTTTGTCTTGGCCACAGGATTACCGAAAAAGCCGAATCATCGCTTCGCTTGTTGAAGTAAGTTGTTCGTAATCGCAGCGAAGACGTCGGCATTTCATAAGCCAGGTCCCGCCTCGGCGGGATTCGTTCAACAATCCAACGCTTGGGTAGAACCACAAAACCACGTCCGAATGCTTTCCTCATCACACTAAATTTTTGGATCAAACCTGGGTTGCCGGCGATTTCAGAAGGTCACGGACTTTGCGGTAAAGGCTGCCCAGGTCGTAGGGTTTGGAAATGAATCCGACGGTGGAATCGTTTTCCTTCCCCTTGAGTGGAGTTTGCTCGGCATAGCCGGAGGTGAACAACACCTTGGTGTTGGGGCTGAGGACGCGGAATCGCTCCGCCAGCTCGATGCCGGTCATGCCGGGCATCACCACGTCGGTGAAGAGCAGATGGATGGTCTGCGGTTTGCCCTGAAGAAGCGCAAGCGCCTCCCGGCCGCTCGGCGCGGTGAGGACATGGTAGCCCTGGCCGGTGAAGATTTCCTTCGCCATCTCGCGCAGCGGTTCTTCGTCTTCAACCACCAGGATGGTTTCCGTTCCGGCCGAGACCGGTGATGCTTCCGATGGTTGAATGGCCGCTTCGATCGGCTTGCTTGTGCAAGGAAGATAGATGGTAAACACGCTCCCGCGTCCGGGCGCGCTCTGGACTTCGATATGGCCGCCGCTCTGTTTGATGATGCCATAGGACGTCGAGAGACCGAGGCCGGTGCCTTTGCCCCTGGCCTTGGTGGTGAAAAACGGCTCGAAGATGCGGGACCGGATTTCGGGCGTCATGCCGGTGCCGGTGTCCTTGACCGAGAGCAGGATGTACTCGCCGGGCGCAATGCCGGCGCGCTGGAGGCCATCGGACGCCTTGAACCAAAGGCGGTTGACCTCAAGGATCAACTTTCCGCCGTTCGGCATGGCGTCGCGTGCGTTCACGGCGAGATTCACAAGCGCCTGGTCGAGGTGATTGGGGTCAACTTCCACCGGACTTGCCGAGCGGGGCAGGAGGATGGTCAGTTCGATGTTCTCGCCGACCACCTGCCGGAGCATGTCCGTCAACCCTTGCAGATTTGCGTTGAGATCAATCACCTTGGGCTGCATTTGCTGGCGACGGCTGAAGGAAAGGAGTTGTTTGGTGAGATGAGTGGCCTTCTGCGACGCCCCGCGAATGGACTCGATTTTGCCGCGCATCGGGTTGTCGTCAGGGAGTTTTCGCAGGATGAGATCGGTATAACCCAGGATCACCCCGATGAGATTGTTGAAATCATGGGCGATGCTGCCGGCGAGCTGGCCGATCGCCTCCATCTTTTGGGACTGCCGGAATTGCTCCTCCAGGTTGTGCTCGCGCGTCACATCGCGTTTGACGCCCACGAAGTGGATGATGCTGCCATCGAGATCGCGGACGGGCGAGATGCTCGCCTCCTCGACGTACTCCCTGCCATCCGGTCGTTTGCTTGCGATGGACCCTTTCCAGACATCGCCTTTCTGAAGGGTTTGCCAGAGGGATTCGTGAAACGCGGCGTCCTGCATCTGTCCCTGGACCGCGCGCAGATTTTTCCCGGCGACATCGGCGCGGGAATAACCCGACACATCGACGAAGGCCTTGTTGACGTATTCGATGGCGCCCTGGGCGTTGGTGATGATGATGCTCTCGCTGGCGTGTTCCACCGCCACCGCAAGGAGGATGCGGTCGGATTCCGTTTTCTTGATTTCGGTGATATCGCGCGCGATGAAGGAGATTCCCGTGACCTTGCCGTTCGCATCGCGGATGGGGGAGAGGCTGCGCGAAATATCGAGGCGTTTGCCGTCTTTGCGGATGCGCACGGTGCGTTGGAGGTCGATGCGCCTGCCTTGCCGAACCATGTCAAGCGATAGGTTTCGTTCCTCGCGCAATTCGGGCGGCGTGATGTGTTCGCTCGTCCGTCCCGTCATCTCCTCGGCGGTGTAACCGAAGATGCGTTCTGCGCCGTGGTTCCAGGTGAGAACCCTGTCTTGCAGGTCCAGGCTGATGATGGCTTCATTGGACGACTCGACGATGGCGGCCATTTGCAAGAGCGCCCCTTCCGCCTTTTTAAGATCGGTGATGTCGCGGGAAACGCCCATCACTCCCATGATGTCGCCGCGCGAGTCGCGCAGGACGGAGGCCGAAAGGAAACTGGTGAATATCTTGCCCGCCTTGGACTTGTTCCGCACCTCGACGATGCAGCGGCCTTTTTCGATGGTGGTATGGTGAACCTTGACGCCCTCCTGCGGGTCGGCATAGAGGAGATCAATGTGTTTCCCCATGACCTCCTCGGCGGAGTAACCGAAGGTCTTCTGCGCCGCCTGGTTGAACTCGGTGATGTTTCGATCCTGATCCACCGCGATGATCATATCGATGGAACTTTCGATCATGTTCCCCGCGTAATCCCGCGACGTCCGCAGCGCCTCCTCCGTCCGCTTGCGCTCGCTGATGTCCAGCAGGGTGCCCAGGATTGCCGGGCGTCCGAGATGGTTCATGAGGCATCCATAAACCTCAAACGGGACTTCAGCGCCGCCCTTTTTCAGCGCGCGAAAAGTGTAGTGTAAACATGTCACTTCGCCCGCAAACCGCCTGCGCATGTTTTCCTTCACCATGCCGCGATCCGCCTCTGTCACAAGGTCCAGCACCATCAAGCCGGTCATCTCCTCCGGCTTGAAATCCAGGATTTCTGCAAGGCGGGGATTCACATAGACGAACCTGCCGTCCTGGATGATGCAGGTGCCGACAATGGACTGCTCGGCAAGCGTCTTGAACTTCTCCTCCGACGTCCGCAGTCCCTCCTCCGTCCGCTTGAGATCGGTGATATCGATCGCGATCCCGATGCAGCCGATGATCCGGCCGTTCGCGTCACGGAGCGGATCAATATGAGTTTGGAAGACGCGGCCCTGCCATTCCATCTCATAAGCGCACGACTCGCCGCGCAGCGCCGCAAGGTGCGCCGCCAACGGTTCGAAGGCCGGGTCGCTGGTTCCAAGGAGATCCGTCATGCGCATCCCAACCGTCTGATCGGGTTTCATGTTCAGGGCGTCAAGCCCTCCCCCGATGCTCGATGTGACCCGCAGCTCCGCATCCGTGCTCCAGAATATGGCGGGCATTCGTTCGACCATGAATCGCAAGCGCGCCTCCTTTTCATGGGCCATTTCCTCGGCGCGCTTCTGTTCGGTGATGTCGCTGCAACTGCCCACCAATTCGAGGGGCGCGCCGTTCGCGTCGCGGACCACCCGAAATTCGTCGAACAACCACCGATAGCCGCCATCCTTGTGCCGGAAACGATATTCGTGGCTGTGAAATCCCTGTTGGAAGGCGCGCGGAATTTCGGCGAGAATTTTGGGGCGGTCATCGGGGTGGACATGTTCCAGCCAGAAACTGGAATGCACAGTGAACTCCCGCGGCTCATAACCAAGGACGGCGGTGACATTGTCGCTGATGAACGTGGCGCCGTAATCGCCGGATGCCTTCGCGGTGTAAAGCACCGCCGGGGTCGTCGTCATGACAAACCGCAGCCGTTCCTGCGCGGCTTCGATGGCGCGCTCATGCTCGCGAACCTTCGAGGTCATCCCTTCCGCCAGCGCCAGCGCCTTCTTGCGCGTGGCGGAGAGCGACCAGGCGATGGAGAAGATCAGAATGCTGATCGCGGAACCGGCAATCAAAACCAGCATCGAGTGCGCACGATCAATCCGCTTATCGAAGACGGTCGTGGTGGCGAAATGGACCGTCCATTTCCTGCCAAAAACGTCCAGGGACGTCGTCTGTTCAAAAGCGGGCCGCGCTTTTGCAGCCGCATTTCCGGCGCGGTTGTCATAGAGCAGGGATTCCCGATTCATCGAGGCGCCGTCGAAGATGCGAAAATCCAGGCACGACGGGTTACAGCCCGGAATGCTCCGAAAAAAGTCGCCTGCGCGAAACACGGCGCCCACCCAACCATCCGCCGCCGCAAACCGTTGTTCGGCGGTTTGCACGGGAAGACCCGGCCGATAGATGAGAAGGATGACGACAAACCCAGCCTGGTTGCCCGGTTCCTGGACCAGCCGCATTTTGGCGGTTGCGGTTGGAAGGCCGGTTTCGCACGCGCGACGGAAGGCCGCCAGATTGACCGGTTTGGTGCCGCTGTCATAGCCCACCGACGCGGCGTTTCGGGACATCGGCTCGTTGAACTTGACGATAAAGTACTCGTTCCGGTCGCCTTGGGGATGGACGACGAAACCGGGAATTTCCATGCGGGCAGTTTGTTCAAAAGCCTTGAGATTCTCTCTGGAAACACGCTGGACGCGGCTCAGGCCGTGGAGGCCCGGAAATCGCCTATCGATGTCCATCGAGGCGACAAACTGCCGCCATTGCTCGCGATTCACCGACTGGGATGTCATGAAAAGACTTCGTCCGGCCAGGATCGCCATCTCGTAGGTGTCCAGACGGGTGACAATCGCGGCCTTGACCTTTTCCACATTAGAGGCAAACTGCTCGCCCGCTTCCCGGTCCTTCTGCCGGCTGGAAATGCGCCATGCCCAGACCGTTGCGAAAAGCGAAAGCGCCAGCACCAGCCACGCCGTCCAGGGGTTGTGCGGAATTCTTGGGTTCCGGTGTTCGCGAGACAACGACCGATGCGATTCCGGAGACGGTTGGCGGCCTGATGGACCGGCGTCTGGTTTGGGCATAAGATGGGGCATGGTTCAGGGGTTCAAGGTTGAACGAACTGAACCTGTCTGCCGGGGCGAGACCTGGCGGGAGCGAGAAAAGCGGCAACCGTTGAACCGTGAACCTGGAACCTTTGAACCATGCCCGTTTTTCAAAGCACAATCGAGCCGCGATGGAAAGCGTTTTATGCGGCGCGATTTTCCAGAACGGATTGGATTCGGGCGCGGAGATCGTTGAGTTTGAAGGGCTTCTGAATGAAGCCGGCAAGCCCTTTGCCGGCAAACCGGGCGCCTGCCTCCTCCTCGTTGTATCCGCTCATCAGGATCACCCGCGTCTGCGGCTGGAGGCGGTGAATCTCGCGGAATGTCTCCTCGCCGTTCATATGCGGCATGGTCATGTCCAGGAGGACCAGGCTGATCTTTTTCGATTGCTTCTGAAAAACAGACACCGCCTCGCGGCCGTCGGCGGCCAGCAGCGTTTGAAATCCCATCGTCTGGGCCATGCGCGCGGCAATCGTGCGAATGTCCTCCTCGTCGTCAACCACCAGAATCGTGCCCGATCCGCGCCAGTTTTCCTGCGGCAAAACGGGACCTGCGGTTTTCTCCTCGCCGGCCGGCGCGCAGGGCAGCAGAAACTTGAAGGTGCTGCCGCGGCCGGGTTCGCTATAGACCTTGATGACGCCCCCGTGTCCGCGCGCGATGCCGAGCACGGCTGCCAGACCGAGGCCGCGGCCGGTAAATTTGGTGGTGAAGAAGGGATCGAAGATGCGCGACCGGGTTTCGGCGTCCATTCCGCAACCGGTGTCGGCAACCTCGATGTAGGCATAATCGCCTTCGGGCAGTTCCGGCGCAAGGAAGATTTCGTTCAAGTACGCGCGATCGGCGCGCATGGCGCCGGTGGTGATGGTGATCACGCCGCTCTTCTCGCCGATGGCATCGGAGGCGTTGACCACCAGGTTCATGATCACCTGGCGGATTTGCGTGGCGTCCACTTCCACCGACGGGAGATTGTCCGCGAAATGGTATTTGAGCACCGCCTTTTTGGAGATCGAAACTTCCAGGAGGTGCGTCATTTCCCGCACCAGGGTGTTGAGGTTGACGCGTTGAATCACGAACCGTCCCTTCCCTGAATACGCGAGCATTTGTCGGCACAGTTCGGCGCCGCGATGGCTCGCTGATTCCACCTGTTCAAGATAGTTGCGCGTGGAGGCATTCAGAGAAGAGTCGTTGAGGGCGAGGTCGGCGTTTCCGAGGATCACCGCGAGAAGATTGTTGAAATCGTGCGCGATGCCGCCGGCCAGCACGCCCAGGCTTTCAAGTTTTTGAACGTGACGCATGGCCTCCTCGGTTTTCCGACGGTCGGTCACGTCGTTCTGGATGCCGATGAAATGCGTGAGACGCCCGCGTTCATCGCGGATCGGCGAGATGCTGAGTTCATTCCAAAAAAGCGCGCCGTCTTTCCGATAATTCCGCAGGGTCACGCGGCAGGCGCGTTTCTCGCGAAGCGCCGCGCGCAATTCCTGAAGCGCCGGTTGATCGCACTCGGTCCCCTGGAGAAATCGGGCGTTTTTGCCGATGACATCTTTTGCGGGATAGCCCGTGATGCGCTCGAAACCGGGGTTCACATAGACAATGGGATCATCCGGATGCGTGGAATCGGTGATGATAATGCCATCGTGGCTGGCCGTGATGGCGCGATCGCGGAGTCGGACCTCGGCGGTCATTGCCCCCGCCAGTTCCAGCGCGTGCGCCCGGCTGGTCAGCGACCAGACGATGCCGAAAAGGAGGAAACTTCCGGCCAGGCCGCCGGCCAGAACGAGCATCGGCGTGATCTGGTCCAGCTTGCGTTCAAAAGCGGGCAACGTCGAAAACACCAGGCTCCAGGGACGCCCCCCCATCTGGATGACGGTCCGAGCGGCAAACAGGGGCGGACTCTCCCGTTCCGCAGACCGCGCGGGGGCGGCCGAGTCGTAAAACAAAGATCGCGTTTGCGTCTTGTCGCCGTCGAAACATTGAAACCGGATGTCCAGGGATTCCTGTCCCAGAATTTTTTCCATCAATGTCGCGGGATGAAACGCGGCGAACAAAAAGCCGCGCAACGCCGCGCGGCGCTCTTCCACCGTGTTCGTCGGCTGGTCCTTGCGATAAATGGGAGCATACATGAGGAACGCCGACGGTTCAGGGACATCCGCCGCCCCGCCGCGCGAGGGGATGACGGGCGGCGGCGCCACCTTGCCGGTGATGGTGAGCGATTCCATGTCCCGCGCCCGCTCCATGGCGGCCCGACGCGCCGGTTCCGTGAAGGCGTCGTATCCCAACGTGAACGGCTCCTGGACGTGAAACGATTCGACATAGACGATGGGATAGGATTCCGCGCGCTCCCCGACGGGCCAGATCGTGTATGCGGGAAAACCTGACCTGTGAATCTGCTCGATGTGGCTCTTGCGGCGGGAGAGTTCCACTCGCTCGATGCAGCCGAGAGCGCGGACGGCGGGATACCGCCGTTCCACCTCGAAGCTTTTCAAATAATCGCGCCATTCCTCCCGCTGCACCGACTTGCTCGCCGTGAACAACCCCCGCCCGCCGTGGAGGATCACCTGATAGGTGTCGAGCCGATGGGTGATCGCCGCCTTGATCCGCTGGCACTCCAGATCGAACGCGGCGCGCGCCGCCGTCTCGGACTGCAAAGCCGCGTTCTGCCAGGCGACCGCCGTGCCCAAAAGCGAAATGACCAACACCAGCCATGCCGTCCACATCCGCTTCCAAAGAGGCGGCTTCGCCCACGTCTCCGGCTCGCCCACCAGATGAACCGTCTGTTCATTGCCGCCGGATTGCGCCTTCTCCGGCGCGGAAGGGGAAATGGAATCGCGTTGGGTCTTCGTCATGAGGTTTGAAGCGCGGATTGAATCTTGCGTCGGAGATCGTCCAGCGTGAAGGGTTTCTGGATGAAACCGGCGAGTCCCTTGCCGGCGAAACGGCCGCTGGCATCCTCCTCGCTGTAGCCGCTCATCAACAGCACTTTCGCCCCAGGACGGACGAGCTGGATTTCACGAAAGGCCTCCTCGCCGCTCACGCGCGGCATGGTCAGGTCCAAAAGAACCAGCGAGATATCGCCGGCATGATCGCAAAAAAGGTCCACCGCCTCTTTGCCGTCCGCCGCGAGCATGACCTTGAATCCAAGCCGCCCCGCCATTTGCGCAATGAGACCGCGGAAACTTTCCTCGTCATCGGCAACGAGGACCGTGCCGGAACCATGCCATTCCTCGGAAGGCGGCGCAGGCTTGGGACGCACGCGCGACGCGCGACTAAGGCAGGGCAGTAGAAAGCGGAACGCGCTTCCGCGGCCAGGTTCACTTTCGATCCAGATGGCGCCGCGATGGCCGCGCACGATGCCCAAAACGGCGGCGAGTCCGAGGCCGCGTCCGGAGAATTTGGTGGTGAAAAAGGGATCGAATATCTTCGCCTTCGTCGCCGCGTCCATGCCGCATCCCGTGTCAACCACTTCCACATAGACATACTCGCCCTCGGGCAGGTCAGACGCCAGGTGCATCTGGGCAAGCTGCGACCGGTCGGCGTGCGTCAGGCCGGTGCTGAGGGTGATCGCGCCGCTCTTGTCGCCGATGGCGTCGGAGGCGTTGACCACGAGATTCATCACCACCTGACGCACCTGCGTGGCGTCCGCCTCGACCGCAGGAAGCGCGGGGGCGAGGTTGAACCGAAGGACAACCTTCTTGGAAATGGAAACTTCGAGCAAATGGGTGATCTCATGGACCAGATGGTTGAGATCAACGGGTTGGATGAGGAATCGGCCCTTGCCCGAATAGGCGAGCATCTGCTTGCAAAGCTCCGCGCCGCGATGGCTTGCGACTTCGATCTGTTTCAAATGCTCGCGCGCCGGCGAGTCCGACGCCAGGTCGTGCAGCGCAAGATCAATGTTGCCCAGCACCACCGCGAGCAGGTTGTTGAAATCATGCGCGATGCCGCCGGCCAGCACGCCCAGGCTCTCCAGCTTTTGCGCGTGGAGCATGGCCTGCTCCATCCGCCGGCGCTCGGTGACGTCGTGGATGATGCCCTGGTATCCCACGATGTTGCCGTCGCGATCACGCCGCGCGCCCGCGTTGTTCAGGCAGACGATTTCCGAGCCGTCTTTTTTGCGATGTCTGGTCTCGTAATCCCGCAACGACCCTTTCAACTCGATTTCCGCCTGAAACTTCTTCCGGTCTTCGGGTTTGGCATAAACGTCCTGAACCTTCAAACCGGCCACCTCTTCCCGCGTGTAACCGGTGAGGTCCAGCCACGCCTGGTTGACATCCACGAACCGGCCCTCGCGCGTGGTGATATAGAAGGGGTCTTTGGATTCCTCGAACAAATGGCGGTACCTGCATTCACTCTCGCGCAGGGCGTCCTCCGCATATTTGCGCGCCGTGACATCGCGCGTGACGCCCAACGTCGCCACGATTTTGCCTTCCGGATCGCGAAGCGGGACGCAGTGAGTCTCCAGCAAACGGCGCGTGCCGCGAAAACCCGTGATCTCGAATTCCAGCGTGCCCGATGTGCCGCGCGCAACCGATTCCAGCAGCGACTCGAACGCCGGACGATACGACGGGGACACGATTTGGCACATCTTCATGCCGACCACTTGTTCAAGGGAATCCGTCTCCATCATTGCCAGTCCCGCGCGGTTCATTTCCAGCAGCGTCCCATCGGGGGACAGCAGTTTGATGCACTCCGGCGATGTCTCGAAGATCGCCCTCAGACGGCTCGCGCTTTCCCGCAGGGCGCTCTCTGCCTTTTTCAGGCCGGTGATGTCCAGCGCCATGCCGATGCACCCGGTGATCCGCCCTTCCGTGTCCCGGAGCGGTTCGATGCTGGTTTGAAAGATCCGCCCGCGCCATTCCTGCTCATAACTCGCCGACTCGCCGCGCAATGCGCGGCGATGAGCGGCGACCGGCAGGTATTCAGGATCGTTGCTGCCAAGAAATTCAACAAGATCGACGCCGGCAAGCTGGTTGGGTTTCAGTCCCAGGTCGGCGAGACCCGCGCCCAACGAGGATGTGATGCGCAAGTCGGTGTCCGTAACCCAGGTGCTGCCCGGCATCTGTCCGATGACGAACTTGAATCGTTCCTCGCTTCTGCGCGCGTTTTCCTCAGCCTGTTTCCTTTTTCCAATCTCCTGAACGTGCCGCTCGGCCACGCTCAGCCGCAGATTCAGCGAGGGGGAATCCGCCCCGTCGGGGACGCCATCACTCGCGCCGTCGTCCAACAACGTTTCGATTTTTTCATTGCCGTCATGGAAAACCACCATCAGGAACGCCTCGGCGCAGCGGGGCGAGGCGCGAATCGTCCGGCAGGCTTCAAGGATGTCGGGTTCCGGCCCGCTCAGGTTCAGGATGATCATGGGAAAATCCCCGGCAACAAGGACCCGCCTCGCTTCGGCGACGCCGGCCGCGGTCGCGATCTCATGGCCGCGCGATTGCAGGCGCGCGCGCAACCGATCGCGCGCCGATGGATCATCCGAAATGAGCAGTGTTTTCATATTCCATCCAGCTTGTCTCATTCGCGCGTCAGGATCAACCCAAAGCGACGCCGCCATCCTGCGACCGAGACACTACACCAGGTTGACGCCTATGACCGGAAGCAGAAACCGTGAACCCTTGAACCGTGAACTTTGAACCATGCCGCCATGCGTGTCACACTTGGATGCCGGCGGCTTCGAGGAGTTCTTTCACCTTTGCCGCAGTTTCGTCGCCGCCGGGTCCGCATAATCCCGGATCCTTTTCGTTGCCGGAAGCCAGCGCCATGGCATACCCCTTGCAGTCATAGCCGCAAGCGGTGCAATCGGTTTGTCCCATGGCCGCGTAAAGACGGACCGCCAGCGGCTTGCCCCCGGCCATTTTCATCCGCTGGTTCAAATCCTTGTTCGAATCGTGCCACGGAGCCTTGTCCGTGAGATCTGGGTTTTCAGCGTCCGCAGGCGTTTCCTTCAAGGCAGGCGCGGCCACGGGCGCCGCCGTTGAAGGTTGGGAAGACGGCGAGGCGGGGCGGGCGGGCGCTGCAACGGCGACGCCGACGAAAAATTTCTGGAGCCACTCGCGCTGTTCGGACGTAAAAGGCGCATCGGCAGGCACGACGATGCCGGCAACGGACGTTTGAACGACGGACACGGGTTTGGATGAAGGTGTGACCGGGGCTGCAGGCGCCGCAGGTTTTGCAGCGGGGGCGGACGCCGGTCTGGCAGGCGCCACAGCCGGTTTTTTCTTCTTGGCTGCCTCTTCCGCGAGCCGCGCGTCCACCTCGGCCGCCTCGGTGGGCTTGATTGAATGATAGTATTCGTTGGGACGGGCGAGCTGCCATTTGTGCATCAGCAGGCCGGTGAACCGGTTGTCGTTCGACAACTCGTATTCGTGGTCCATCTTGATGGCGTCGAATGGACAGACTTCCGCGCAAATCTGGCAACCCATGCAGACCGAGTAATCAATGTCGAAAACCTTGGGTTGTTTGACAGGCTTGCCGTTTTCGTCGCGTTTGACCTCGATATAAATGCATTGCGGCGGACATTCGCTTTCGCAGATTTTGCAGGCAACGCAACGCAGGTAATCGGGGGTTTTGGCGGGGTCCTTGTCGCAGATCAGAAACGGAAAATTCCGGTAGTTTTCCTCCGGTTCCTTGCGTTCTTCCGGATACTCGATGGTGGTCAGACGGTCCTTGTCGAAATAACTTCCAACCAGGTTTTTCGCCGTCACCACCATCCCCTCAAGCAGAGCTGAACCAAACATGATTTCTCAGGCTAGATCGGCGCGACAAAAAAAGCAACTTCGATCTGAACTACTTATGTTCGAAGTCTTGCTTTCCTGCGAATATTTCTCTGATGTTGTAGCTGCGCTTCTATGAAGCGCATACCTCCCACGGCGCTTCGTAGAAGCGCCACTACATCCCCCCTCAGAGGGGGGACAAGTTCGTTGGTTGCGGCTACGCCACGCTGGGTTTCATTCCTGACCAATCCTCAACATTTGAAACCCGGTTCAGTAGATGTACGGTTCGGCGAGCGAAAAGGCGTCGCGGATGTGACGGCACCGGAGGGCGTTTCCCGATGAAACGATTTCCACCACGTCGAAGCGGACGGGGATTTCCGGGTTGTGCAACCGCCTCAAATAATCCAGCGCCACACGGCTGATATGCCTTTGTTTTTCGAGCGTGACGGCCTCGGCAGGTTCGCCAAAGTCGGCGTTCTGTCGCGTCTTGACCTCAACAAAAACGAGGGTATCCCCCTCCCGCGCCACGAGATCAATTTCGCCAAGCCGGCAGCGGTAACGATGGACGAGGATTTTCAGCCTGCTGCGTTTCAGGTGCCGGGCGGCTTCGAGTTCGCCCTCGAATCCCATTTGTTCCCGAGGATCGTTGCGCGCCGTCTTTCCTGATCCGGTCGGCAGGCCAAGGACGGCGTTCAATTTCCGGAGGGTGCGGCTGATGACTCCCATACGGTATTCGGATTTCGGATTTCGACATTCGAGTTTCCCGGATTTTCACGCGTGAGCGTGAAATATCCGGGTTAGTCCGCATCCTTGGACGGGTCGCCTTCCGGAGATGAAGGGATCGCCGCGAGCGCCGGTTCGACGTGAACGATGACATCGGCGATATGGAATGGAGAGTCTCGCAGGATGTCCTTCACCCGGTGGGCGATCTGATGTCCGTGACGTACGGAGATGGCCCCATCCACAACCACATGGATGTCCACCAGGCAGATCAAACCGCTCTTGCGGATGCGGCACTTTTCGACGGCAACCACTCCCACGATGGAATGAGCCAGGCGTCTGACTTCCAGCGCGAGTTCATCCGGCTGAGCGGTGTCCATCGCATCGTTCAGCGATGAACGCAGGAGTTTGATGCCCATAAAGGCAATGACCGTGCAGCTGGCCAGGGCGGCCCAATCATCCGCGCATTCGTAGCCTGGGCCGCCGATCAAGGCCACTGAGATTCCGATGAAGGCGGCCAGCGAGGTGATGGCATCGGCGCGGTGATGCCACGCATCTCCCTTCATCGCGTTGCTGCCCATGGAAACGCCAATTTTGAGAATGAAGCGCGAGAGCTGGCTCTTGACGACGACGACGAGGATCAGGACAAGCAACGTGTACCATTCCGGCGCATGATGCGGCATATAGATTTCGCGGATGCTGTGAATCACAATCGTGATTGCGGCTGTCAGGAGAGCGAAGGAGACCGCAATTGCCGCCAATGATTCCGCCCTGCCGTGGCCATAAGGGTGGTTTCGATCCGGGGGGATCGCGGCGATCTGAAGCCCCGTCCACACGATGAGCGTGCTGAGGATGTCGGCGGACGATTCGATGCCGTCGGCGATCAGGGCGTACGAATTGCCTAGCACGCCGGTGATGATCTTGAGCGCGGCCAGGAAGGCGTTGACCAGGACGCTCACCATGATCGCCCGCAAGCTGTTGGTCAACACAGCGCCTCCCGCCCTGATCGGGTTGCAACGGATGGCGCGAAAAGAAAAGTCTCCGAAGGAATCATGCAGCGTTAAACTGCCGAGTCTGGCATTCCGGTTGGGTTTTACAAGAGCCAATTCGCCGTCCGGTCGCGGCTGCAGCGCATGGCAGTTCTACCAGGTTTTCTCATTGAGCGTGCCTGGTTGATCTATGATGATTTTATCTCTTCCAACGGGCGGGATGAAAAACCTCGGAAAAGGTCTTGCACAAACTTGCGGCATGTTCTACACAAATGTCCATGCGCGCGTGCCTGTATCGCAACCATCCGTCCGCAGTGCCAGCGGATGATGTCACGATTTCAATCATTCGTCATGCTACCCCCCCCCAGCGTAGCGTCGCATTCTGATTTCGCATGCTCGCGACGGTTGTTTACTCGCCGTCGGTCTGATGGGCGGGTGGACTGTGGTTCCGTTCCCGGTCGCGCGCATCTCCAGGTTGGTGAAAGTGGGGTCCGCCGCAGCGGACTGTTGGTACTCGCGTTGGTCCTTGCCTTGCCTGTCTGTGCGGAGACGGCAGCGAAGGAAGGCGCGGTTGTGGTTTCCAACGAGACCAACCGTGCGGTTCATCTTCCAAACCCCGTCGAAGCAAATGGGACCGGCCGTCTTTGGGCGGAAGCGCAGTATCGCGAAGGACTGGATCGCGTGCAATACCCGCTTCTGGAGGTTTTCCTCTTCAACTCGACCGCGAAACCCGTCGAATGGAAACGCGCCTTCCTCAATGGGCGTGAAGTTCATGGTCTGACCAACGGAGTCGTCTGGTCGCAATTTTATCCGGCTGAAAAAGCCCCGCCCGGTCAGGAATCGTCGCATGGCCGGGCCACGCTTCTGCAAATCAACCTCGAAAAACGCCCGGCTGACGCGCAAATCATTGAAGCGGAAACCCAGGACGGCCAACGCGTGAAGGCATCCTTGGAGCGGTTCTCGGCGCCCACGGTGCGCCTGGACGCGATCACGTTCAGTTGGGACTTTCAACGCGTGTTCATCGCCTACACCACCCACCAGTTCCAAAGAAAACCCGCGCGCGTCACAATCAATCAGGCGGATTGCACCGCGAAAACGGCGGTCTTGCAGACGCCCATCGGTCCAAGCCCGGGCTTGCTAGCGGTCACGCTCCCGCAGCCCGTCCGCCACGGAATGCCGCTGCATGTCCGGCTGGAGCTTCCCCCGTCGGTTCCTCCGGGCGCGCCTACGGCGGTGCAAGCGCTCCTGCGCTGCCGTCGCGGCATCAGCCTGGACGATTTTGGCGTGAAAGACAACGACGCCAAGCTGCGCCAGGAATTGGGCTTGGACGCGCGACCGGGCGCGCGGATGGTCGAGGCCGACCCGGCCTGCGAAGATTCCCAGGCGCACAAGATGGGTCATTCAACGCCGCCGATCCTGGCCACGCGCCGCCAGTGGTACCTGGAAGGCGATGAGCGTCTCTCCTACCAATACCAGTGCACGGCCGCCACAGTGGCCGGTGGATTTTATTCAGCCTACTCCCAGATAACCGATGCCCTGCAAATCAACCCCTATCACCTGGCCTGGTCGCAAGCGGAACGGTTTATCGAAAGCCAGGAACGCTACTACGTCTGGGCCAAAATGGCCGCAGCCCCCCGGTGTTGGCTCCTGATCCCCGAACTTTTCACGACCCGCGGCCGTTTCCTGGAGCCGGACGAATACAGGTCCCAAATCTACGGGGCGGTGGCCATCGGGCTCAAAGGTCTGCGACTTTTCATGTACGGCGGCATGCCGCCGTCGCTCTTCGGCTACGAGAAAAGCCCGCGCTTGCTCGCGGCCGTCAAGCAGGTCAATCGCGAGATCAAGTCCATGGAACCGATCCTTTCCGCCGCCATCCCGGTCTCAACGGAAACCATCGGCTCGGAAAAGGACGGCCTGCGCCTCTATACACTCTGGTCGGGCGATGAAGGTTTGCTCGTCATCGCGCGCAACCTCGATTACCACACGGATCGGCAGCCGAACGATTTCGGCAACAAACCGCGCTGCACGTTCGTTCCCAAGAAAAACGTCGCGCTTTCTGTCCGCAAACCCGCGTGGCTGACGCCTGTACCAATACCGGGGGCGGAATCGGAAGCCGCGTCCGCCGTCCAAGTGACGGACCTGTTGAGCAGGGAAACCATCCGCGCGCAACGTCAAGGCGGCCGCATCCAGCTCACGTTGCCCGCGCTGGACGTGGTTCGCGTCCTGTGGATCCCGCGTCTCCAGAACCAGGGAGGTTCGACTTGAAGACGCCACGCCATGCGCTACATTGGATTTGCGGCGTCCTCGCCTGCCTGATGCTGCTTGGCATCGCCGAGTCGCGCGCCGCTGACAACATCACCGTGAACATCGAGATGAGCCAGGGCACGTTGACCGGACCCGATTTCTGCAAGGACACCGACATCAGCTTTTCTGGAAGCACGACCTGCGACCAGGTGAACGTCAACTCGTTGACGTTTACCTGGTCAGGGGCGTTTTCGGGCGCCGGCCAGTCGGTGAGTCATAGTTTCCCCGTCTCGCCAACCGCGTACACCGTGACCCTGACGATAACCGGCACGAACACGAGCGGCGACCCCGTCAGCGGGTCGGCCACCAGCACGTTCAACGTGAAGGAGTGCTGCGAGGGCGTGCCGCAATTCGACTGCGACACCGACGGCGACGGGGTGAACGACGATTGCTACCAGTGCGACACCGACGGCGATGGCGTTGCGGACGATTGCTACACCTGCGACAATGACGCGGACGGCGTGCTGGACGATTGCTACCAAGTGGATACGAACGAGGATGGGACGCCGGACTCATGCTACACATGCGACACCGACGGGGATGGTATCTTGGATTCGGGTTACACCTGCGACACCAATGGCGACGGCAACATGGACGATTGTTTTGTTTGCGACAATGACAACGATGGGGTGTTGGACGACTGCCTGCGCTGTGATACGGATGCCGATGGGATTCCGGACACATGCTACGTGTGCGACAACGACGCGGATGGCACACTCGATGATTGCTTCCAGTGCGATACCGATGACGATGGGGTTCCCGATGATTGCTACATCTGCGACGAGGACGGTGATGGCGTTCGCGATGTTTGTTACTATCTCTGCGACACGGATGGCGACGGCGTTGAGGACGACTGCTATGTCTGCGACAACGATCAGGATGGCGTGAAGGACGACTGTTACCAGTGCGATACGGATTTGGACGGCAATCCAGATACCTGCGTAACCCTTGAATATGTTGGAGCGGATAAGGACGTCACTTGGCCCTGTTCCTGTGATCAAGCGAAGGTTGCGGTGGGCGTGAAAGCGCATCCTTTCTGTGAAAACCTTGAGATCGATTGAAGCATCGAAGGGGATGCGCATGGAGCAACGATCGAGGCCGGCATCGGAACGGGCCTTACGCCTCCTGAGGCGGACTTTTACGCCACCATAACACCCGGTAGCGCAGCGGATACCGGGGTCTTGACCGTTCGCGCAACGTTGCGCGGCCACCCAAATCTTTTTGTAGAAGGGGAGATTATCGTGCATGCCGTTCCAGTTGGATTTTCGGAGACAGCCATCCTTCTTCTGGTCCCACCTGATCCCATTAATGCATACAACGGCAGCTTCAAGCATCGATTCTCTTCATCTGGAGGTTCTTTGGAAGACGTGAGAATTACCGAGCGAGTCACATTGGAGCAGGATCCATTTGATGATGAACAATATTTGCCATGGGCCTACCCAATTGACTATGGAGACACGCCATTCTGGACCCTTGATAATGCGGGTTGGATGGACGCTTCCGACTATCTGCACGATCCTTGGAACACACGTGGCAGACAGCTTCCGTACGTACTCTGCAGAGGACCGTTTGTCGCGCCTGGTTTTCATGACCCGAATCCGCTCCCAGCCATCATGGTAACCCGCCAGACCTTTGCATGGGAGTGCCCGTTTGGCGAGTGCCAACGCTTTCACCCATTCGCAACTCATGACATTGCATCGGGTTTCATAAACGGCGAACTCGACAAGTGCGATAGGTTGGAAAACCCACTGTATATCTTCGTCAACCGCGGCAAAATTCGCGCACAACTCTATGTCGGCGACCCATACCCGGTATTGGGAGACGTCCAGTTTGCTGATCAACAATTACCCGCTGACGGCATATCGAGTACGGTTGCTTTCCTAGACGAAATCTGTTGGATACCAAGCCCATTTAATCCGGATCAACTTCCGGCGATTGTCTGGTCTTTCGTGGATGAAGTACCTCCTGGCACGCAGCATCAGCCTACGGACAATCCATTCGTTGAACGTATCATTGCTGGAACGTTAAAAGGCAAGGCGACCATTTCGGCGATCAACACGAATTGCAACCATAGCGAGGGAACCATTCATCTGAAGAAACCCTAATTCCCAAGAAGGCAGTGTATCATGCATATTCCTCATCCCAAGCTGTGCTGGGCGATCCCATGCTGCGTGTTCGCCTTCCAAGCCATGGCTGCGGAGCAACCCATGGATGGCATTTTTCAAGCGCGCGTGGAAACCATTACGATTACAAACCAGGCTATCGGCAACGCGGCGGTGGAACTGCGCCGACAAGGCTTTCCCATTTGCCTCGAATTTAATCAGCCTCGGGCCGTGCCAGTCAGCATCGTGTCGTTTAAGACGGACACTTTTGCACGGGTGCTCGAACAGGTTGCGGCGACGTATCCCGAATACACATACAATACGGATAAGAATACCGGAATGGTTAACATCTTTCCAAAAGGTGGCGCTCTGTCGCAGGAGAAGATCGGCGCAGTTACGATCACCGAAAAAAGCGTTTACGACATATTTCAGGATAATCTTGCGCGCGCAAAAAGCACCGTCAGTCTGTTCTTGGCACGAGGCAATCTTCTAGGTTTTAAGCAGCTTGTCATAAGCGTTGATTTTCATGGCGGCACGCTTTCGGAATACCTGAACGCAATCTGCCTTGCCATTGGAGATGGGACCACATGGACGTTATTTCCACATCGCAATGGCGGGAACCTGTTATTTCACTTTCGGAATCCATTCACCCATCTCAAGGCATACAAAGGGGACGATACTTATCGCTTGCCGATTCCAAAACAAATTGAAAGGTACTCGGCGCGACTTGCCGGAGCCACATCCGATAAAGAGAAGTCCGGACTCTGTGTGAGCCTCGGTGTTCTCTATAGCCAGTCTGGGAATAAGAAGCGGGCTGAGGAGTTATTTGCCCAAGCCGTTGACCTTGCGGAAGACGAAGCGCGCAAATGGTCGATCAAGGAATTCATGATTCAATATCGTTACCACATCCGACCTGGTACTGATGCCGAGGACGCCCTTAAGGACTACATGATGATCATCAAGTCCTGTCCCGTACCGTCCGTTCGGCTTGGCGCAATTCTGGATGCGGCGTACCCCTTGCGGGTGCTTGGAAGGCTCGATGAAGGCGCCGCGCTTCTCTTGTCAGCATTGAAGGATTACCCGGACAATGCGGACCTCATTGAATACACGATGAAGAAGCATTTCCCAGGGTATGTCAGCCAGTTGCCGACGCGGGATCGGGTGGCGGAAGCGAAGAAGGCACGCGCGGCATTTTACGAGGTTCGGGAGCCGGATGAGAAAACGAAGGTGATTCGATACAAATATGACGCGGAGACGAAAACCCACATCAGAACGGAGGAGTAACGAACGCATTGTGGCAGCTCCCACCTCCCAACGTGAGGGCGGTTCATGCGATCTGCGGGGGCAATCCGAGTATTCTCATAAGATGAGCGCATTTATGCCGATTCGCTCCGACCATTTTGCCGCCATAATGGAACGCAGCAAGCGGTTCTACGCGACATCAGATGCACAATCTGATTTTGCCAATCAAAACCAACCAGGAGCATTTATGAATTCCATTCGATCTGTCATAGCCGCCAGCATTTTGGCCGCGACCGTGAGCGCCTGGGCTGCCACGGACGCGGCGGTCGCCAAGGCGGGCGGAAAATCCGCCCTGGCGGGCGACGCTTTCAGCCCGGCCATCATCCTCAAGTACGACGCCAATGGCGACGGCAAACTCGATGACGCCGAGAAGGCTGCGATGCGGAAGGCCATCCAGGAACGCGCCGCCGCGCGGCTCAAGAAGTACGATGCCAACCACGACGGCAAGCTGGATGCCGCCGAACAAAGCGCCGCCCAAAAAGCAGAACGCGAGGCGCGTCACGCGGAAACGCTTGCGAAATATGACGCGAATCATGACGGCAAACTTGATCCGTCGGAGAAAGCCGCGCAACGCAAGGCCGCTCAAGCCTACAGCGCGCGCCTGCGCGATCTGGTGATGAAACGGCAAGCCGTCCGTCAGCTTCGTTTGTTCGACATGAACACGGACGGCAAGCTTGATGCCGCCGAAACCGCCGCCATGCAGAAAACGCTGCGTGATCGCGCGGCCCAGCGGCTCAAGGCATACGACGCCAATCATGACGGGCGATTGGACGCCACGGAAATGGCCGCGCAACGCGCGGCGACGCGCGAGACGCGGCATCAGGAAATTTTGAAGAAGTACGACGCCAACCACGATGGCCGCTTGGACGCCGCCGAAGCGGCGGCGTATCGCGAAGAACTAAAAAGCGGGAAGAAGAATTGAACCACGGAGGACCTAGCGCGGCGTAGCCGCAACCAAGAACCGCAGAAAATGGCCGCCCCGTTCTACGGGGAGGCGCAAGCGGCGCAAAGATGAGATTTTCACCGCAAAGAGCGCAAAGAACACAAAGAACCGGACGGGTTTTTCCCCTCTGCGTTCTCTGCGTTCTTTGCGGTAAAATGACCGCTTAACCGCAAGGCGCGCAAGGAACCCAGTGCGGTAGAGCCACAACCAATGGGATGGGATAAAATCCACCTTAACTCATTTCCTATGAACCGATTCGGGATGTTTTGTTTGAAGCTGTGGTTGGGCTTGATGTTTCTTCCCAGCGTGGCGCTGGCGCAACTGAGTTGGGAGAACAAGCTGCTCGACTTTCACCCGACCTACGCGGAGAAATCGGTGAGCGGCGCGTTCGCGTTCAAGAACGCCGGCAATTACCCGGTGAAAATTCTTTCGGTGCAGTCCAACTGCGGCTGCACGACGACGAAACTCGACAAGAACTTGTACGAACCGGGCGAGAGCGGCCAGATCGTCGCAACGTTCACCATCGGCCAGCGAATCGGGTTTCAGCAGAAGGACATCCTTGTGC
>JACQHZ010000386.1 GCA_016198745.1 Verrucomicrobiota bacterium | reverse complement strand
TGCATATTTCACACTCGAACGAAAATTGTAGGGCAAGCGGCCCGCTTGCCAGGGTGCGTAATGACGGCAGGCGGGGCCGCCTGCCCTACAATCCCGCCGTGGCGGGATAATGCGTTTCGCCCTGAGCGTGAAAAATCCGGGTTAGAGCATTGCGCGTGCACGGCCATCAATCGACTTAACTGAAAATGACCGCCCTCTTGCCGCATCCCCAGGAAATCCACATCCTGCCGTCCACGTTCACGATGGGCAGCGCATGCCGGTGCGTCGTCTCCGCCTCTGCCGAATCCGATGCGCTGATCGAATGTCTGCAGCCCGCCCTTTCTGCCTTCGCGGGAGAGTGCATCCGGTTTGCACCGGCTTTGCTGCCGGGCAAAAGAGGTTGTGCGCTCGCGGTGGCAAACCGTCCGGATGCAATTGAGCGGCTGGTGAACGATGCCTTCACGCAAATGAAACAGCCCGTTCGAAAACTGAGCTTTTGCATGGACGGCGGCAACGTCAAAGAGCCGATGGACGGGATGGGCAAACGCCAGGCGCCGGCGGAGGGCATCCAGGCGTTGTCCGAGGCGTATGTATTGCGCATCAGCCCGGAAGGGATTGCCATTGCCGCAACGGACCGGGCGGGTCTCTTTTACGGCGCTCAAACTTTGTGTCAATATCTGGATGGGAAACAGCGTTCCTGCTCCTGCGCGGTCATTCGAGATTTCCCGTCCTTGCGCGTTCGCGGCATTCACGTGGATATGAAATACGCCTTCGCCAAACCCGAAACGCTCCACGGGCTTCTACGGCGGATGGCTTCGCTGAAATTGAATCACGCCCTGTTTGAATATGAAGACAAGTTCCCCTATCAGCGGCACGCTGTGATTGTGGACCGAGAGAGAGGTCTGACGCAACCACAGATCCGGCAGTTGCTCCGAACAGCGCGCCAATATCACGTCGAAATCATCCCGCTGGTTCAGACCCTTGGACATCTTGAATTTGCCCTCAAACACGATGGCCTGGCCCCCCTGCGCGAATGCGCGGACGCCCACTCGATGATCTGCCCGCAGAACGCGCGCGCCCTTCGTTTCGTCAAGAACCTGATTGATGAAATTCTCGATCTTCATGCCGATGCGAAATTCCTTCATGTCGGCGGCGATGAAACTTATCTTTTGGGTTGTTGTCCGAAATGCAAGGCGGCGGCGGCGAAAAAGGGGCTGGTTGGCCTTTACCTGGAACATATCGCCAAAGTCTGCTGCCATCTGTTGAAACGGGAGGTGCGTCCCATTCTTTGGGATGACGTTCTCCGGCGTGAACCTGGGCTGCAGCAGCGATTGCCCAGGCAGACCATCCTGGCCTATTGGGACTACGGCACCGTCCGCGAACATCACGGCCCGCGCGAGATTCCGGCGGCGTTGAAAACCTTTCACCGTTGCGCAAGCAAACGCCCCGAAGAATGGCCTGACACGCTCTCGATGTATCCCCATTTCGATTCTTATCGAAGGGCGGGGTTCGATGTCATCGGCATCCCTTGCTACACGGGCGGAACTCTTGTGCCCAATGAAGAAACCACCTTGCGCAACCTGTCAACCTGGGCGGAGAAAACCCATTCGGGCGGCGGCCTGGGCGTGATCAATTCCGGCTGGGCGAGCTTCCTATTGCATCCCGATGCAACATGGCTGGACATCGCACAGACGGCTGAGCAAACGTGGTGGTGGCCGTCGATCAACCGGCTTCATTTCGACGCGCGCTTCGGTCAGACGTTCTTCGGAGTGTCATCGCCCGAAATTGCCGAGGCCATTCATGCGATCTCCGTCGGCGTCTGTCTGCCGGTCAAGGAAAAGATCGGTCGTCCGCTCAGCCTGCTGACGTTCGCGTACATGGAGGTTGTCATCCATTTCGAGGGCGATCTGAAATTGAGACAACGTTTGGGCGGCTCCATCATGCAGGGGCCGATGGACGCGCACAATCACTTGTTGCGCAAGCTCGAACTCGTCGAGAGCGAACAACTGGGAGGCGAAGTGCTCCGGCAACTGGACGAATGCGAACCGATTCTCGAATCCGCCGCGCGACGCCTTCGCGCCGTCAAACCGTTGGTGAAACGGAATCGTGGCGTCGTCGATCTGCTGCTGACGCTGGCAGAGTTGAAACGCATGCGTTGCAAGCACGTTCGGTTTTTCCTCGACACATTCGCTCAGCGCCGTGCGCCCGCCCCTCACGCAACCCGCCGTCAGGCCGCCCTGCTGCTGTCTCGCGAGCGCAAGTTACGGGCGGTGTTTCACAGGCTCCACGCGGCGAAAGTTTGCGCGCTCGACGCCCGGCTGATCACCCGCCGCATGTTCGACGGCGAGACGCGGTTTTTGGAGAATCTCGCGCGCGGGAAACGCATCCAACCATCCTACCGCAACGAGTTTCACTTCGATTCTCGTCGCGCCCGATGGTTCACGCGCAGGGTGAGAACACCGTCGCGATGAGAAGGCTGTGATTTTTTTTAGCGCAAAGCCGGCCTGCTCCGGCAGAACCGCCGACGCGAGGCGAACCGCTTTCATTTTCCATCCGTCACACCGGCCAAACGAGTTACAGCCCGCACACGACGCACCGCCTCTGTTCCGGCCAGGTAAAGGTCTTCGCCCAGAAAAGCAAATTCACCCAACTCGCCGATTTCCCCGAGCACTTCGACAAAGGCGTCTTCGGGATGAATGCGGATCAGCCGGTTTTGCATCCATAGATACACCTTGCCGTCGGGGCCGGCAAATAAGTCATAGCGATGCCCTCTTTGGGATGTGCGCGGCCGAACCTTGCCGGGTTCATCCGGGCTGGGCAGCGGTTTGCGCCACAGCACCCGGCCCGTGAGAATGTCCACCCCGTACAAAATCCACGTCTGCGGGTCGCCCGGCTTCTCGGTGAACCCGATCAAACGACGGTCGTCCAAGCCGAGGATCATCCCGGTCCACGCAGCGTTCTCGATGGGTTCGATTTCGCGGACAATCTTGCCCTGGGTCACGTCAAACACCATCAATTTCGCCTGTTTCGGCGCGGGGGTTCCCAACTCGGTGTTTTCGGTGGGCGACGTGGACAAGACCACATATCTGCCGCGCGCCACGGTCGTCAGGTAATGAACGCCGAAATTGGAGAACGGTTTCCAGAGACTGCCGCCAGTTTCGGTTTTGGGGTCCCACCAACAGAGTTCGCCGCTGTCGCCGGAACGATAGCGATGGCCGGCAAAGAAGATCTTGCCATCGGCGCCGGCTGCGCCGCCGTTGATCTGGTGCGCATCCCCATACTGACGCAGTATGGCCAGGTAGCGCGGGTTCAGTTTCCGATCCTGGGGTGGTTTCTCCGTGTCGGGCGGAGGTCCGGCAAAGGAAAAGGGACGGCCCAGGTCGAACGCCCAAAGTCGAGCGCTCGAGTAGCCGGCGAGATACACATGGTTTTCGTGCAAAACCATGGCGCTGGCGCCAGCGACGGTGCCGCGAGAGATGCGCTCAGTGCGGCCCGATCGGGGATCGAAGATGGACTCGCCATAATAGAATTCGGCTTTGACGAAAAGCCGGCCATCCGGAAGCGGCAGCAAGAGCTGGGTCTTGACGGGATACAGCGGCACCTGGAACGGCTGTCGCTTCCATTCCTCATCTTTGGATGAGCGATGCCATAGTTCGGCGTTCCCCGTTTGAGGATCGGGCGTGAGTTTCTCTTTGAAAATTTCCGGTTGTTGCGGGGAAACGACCGCCGGCATCGGGACCGCGGCTTCCCGTTGTTCGCGCTCTTTCCATGGCATGTCGAGGGACCCTTCCGCGTGTTCCGTCGCCTGTCCCTGAAACACCCAGAAGCAGTGCAATTTTTCCGGAACGGACCCTTCCAGGCCGGTGACACGCGCTTCCGTGCCGTAGCGTTTGAAACAGTCGCTCAGCCCGATGAACACCCTTCCGCCGTGCAGCGTTCGGAATAACATCTTCTCTTCCTTTGTCTTCAGGTTGCAGGCCGTCAGTGTCCAGGTATTCTTGCGAGTGACCAGGTAGAGATACTCATCGTAGGCAGTAAGGTCCAGAACGTAATCCGCCTCGGGTCCCACCGGTCCAAGTTCTTCCAATTCCTGCTTTTCGGGGCGAATCCGAAACACCCGGGCCCGGCTTGCTCCGGGGTCATGCACCGCGCCGTACAACGTGCCGTCGTGCGCGCAGAAGAGCGTCGTGGAGCTGCCCGCGACAGGAACGCTCATGGAAGTGGCGGCAAAAATGTTGCCAGTCGGATCGTAACAGAAAATGCGCATTTCCTTCAGTCCGCCGCTGGCCAGGTATAACTTCCCATCGCCGGCAATGGCGCGGCCCGCCCCAGCGGTCAGATAGCCGGACGGAAGCGCGTTGGCATCCACACGGACCTGGCCGCTGCCGAGGTCGGCAATCATCACCGCGTGCGGACCTCGGTACTTTTGGTAATAGTACTTGAGCAGGTCGTACGTTTTGCCGTCAGGATTGGGGACCCACTCCTGATACCACCAACCGTCCGTGCCCCGCAAGGAGACATCCAAATTTTCGACGACGAGTTTTGGCGCCCGACCCAGCAGGGCTCGAATATCCGGCTGCGGTCGGTTTGCGACGGATTTGGTCCACGGATCCGGCTCATTCCTTTCCGGGGGGACCGGGGGCGCGCCCACCCGAGCGCAGGCAGCCAAGACCAGCGTGGCGCTGAACGTCACATATTGCAGGACATGGCGCGCCATAAGCACCCTCCAAATGAACATGACATCACCCTATCGCAAGCCTGGGCCGATACAAGGAGTATGGTGAGGTACAGAAACTGAACCACTGCGCCGGCAGTCATCCTCACTCTTGCCAGCGGGCCAGTGTTTCTCCATTTTTAAAGCACAGGGCGATCAGGTCCTGCCGGGCAGGCAGCGCTTCCGCGCTTACCAACTGCAAGACCATTCGGGAGAGGCGCCGGGCATACAGCGTCGTGTCCACTCGGTAATGTGCGATGGACGGCACCAGGAAGGACAGCATGGGATCGGCGTTACGGGCGATCAACGAAACCTGCTCCGGCACGCGAATGCCTTCATGAATCAGATGCGTCAGCACCGTGTGCATGTACGGCGCGTGCGCGACCAAAATGGCGCTGGGCGGGCGGGAAAGTTTGAATAACGACCGGAGCGACTTGCGCACTCCTTCCACCGTCGGGTCATGCCACACCACTTGAGGCGCGGCATCGGGATGACGGGAAACTTCAAAGCCTTCGCGAAATCCCTGCTCGCTGGACATCAACCCCGCCCAACCGGTTTTGGGCTCCAAAAACGCGATGCGCCGATGACCCAGGCTGAGGAACATCCCCACTGCATGACGGCAGACCGCGCGATAATCAAAGTTCAAGGAAGGCAGTTGCACCCCGGAATGACATCCCCCCATCACCAAGGTGGGAATTTTTCGCTCCGCAAACCAGCGCTGCATGGTTGCCGTGGACAAGTACAGAATCCAACCGGCGGCCTGGGTGCGTGCGATCAGCCCTTCCCAACGTCGCGCGCGAGAAGATCGGATATCCCGCAGTCCGGTGTGCATTTCCAGCCGGATGCTTGCGTCAAATAAATGGCGCTGCAATTCACTCAAACACAGAATGCCGCCGCCGGAATAAGCCGACAGGGGTGATGGCGACATAAAACCGACCACTTTCGGTCCAGTGGTCGTGGGTCGCTTCCTTGGGCGGCGGCCGATGCGGCTGAGTTGACCATGGACAATCCGGATAAGCCCCTCCTGCCGCAGAATTTTCAGGGTCGCCCGCAACGTGCCGCGACTGATCTGAAGACGGTCGCACAGCATCCGTTCGGGAGGAAGGCGCTCTTTCCATGCGCCCCTCCGCAGCTCGGCCCGAAGAATCTCGGCCGCCTGGCTCACCAGCGTCATGCGTCGTGGGATTGCAATCATGCCTCGCCATTATGATAAACGAGGAACGCTTGTCAAAACCCCAAGTGACAGGCAAAGCCGAACCACTATTGAAGCGCCGGATTGATTTGCCGGGTCGTGACCGTCTCCGGTGTCTGCCGCCGCGCCGAACCGTCCACGAAAGCCAGATTCGCTCCGCCGCGATGATGATTGCCCACTTCACCCGGACTGACGAACTTGCAGGTCGGTATCATGTAATTGTAAGGCGGAATGCCGCCCAGCGGGGTCAGTCGGCCATCGGTCAGCATAATCAGATCGGAAGGGTCCCTGACCTTGTGGATTTTCACCGGGAGGCTTGGAGGCATGGCGGAAAGATATTCATTGATGTAGAATTGGCTGCTGCTATTGAAGAACACCTTCAGCCCGCCCCGATCGCGCAAGGCCGGACATCGCAAAACAGGAAGGAAATTGCGATACGCCTGTCCAAAGCCCTGCCCAAGGTCCTGAGTGGTCTCCTCATAGTTCAGCGTGGGCTTCAAATAGCCGTCAAGTAAATCCAGCCAGGGGACTCCGGGGGGAGAAATCCAGGGGGGAATGGGCAGGCTGCCGTCGTAATCGTCGGCGTACATCAGGCAAGCCTGGGACTGCTGACGAAGATTGTTCAAGCACTGAAGGCTATTGGTCTGCTCCTTCACCCTTTGCAAGGCCGGAAGGAGCAACGAGGCCAGGATGGAAATAATCGCGATGACCACGAGGAGTTCCACGAGGGTGAACGCATGGAATGATGGAATCATGGAGTGATGGAGTGGTGGGGGACGATGGATGTGCCGTCCTGCCTGGCAGTGCGGCCACAGGTCGCGGCGATCCGCGACGCGGTCGCCAAGCGACACTGCCGCAGTGCCAAGCCGTGTAGCGGCCACGCCGCTGCGGCCTGGTGGCACTTCCACCCTTCTCATTACTCCAGTGTTCCAATACTCCATTGTTCCACCCCTTTGCCTCGTTTGTGAATCGTTCATGGTGGAATGCCGATTACTGGTCGCTGATTACTGATTTGGAGCCGTTCATTTTTCACCTCACGGAACACTGTTGTCGCTCGCGTTCAGATTCTCAACTCGTTAATCGTGGTACAGCTTCTGAACCAGTGGGAACCGCTTGCCCGCCTGTGGATTCTGGTATCTACTCAAGGTTCACGGTTCAAGGGTTGGCCTGTCTGCGTGCGATCACCTGTCCGTGCAGCAGCAGGCGGGCGCACAGGCAGGCGGTTTTCAGCCTGAATTTCCCGCCTTGGCGGGATGAACCCGCGTGGCGGTTGCGCCGCTGCGGTTTGGCAGCCCTGAACCCCGCCGTTGCGGGATTCCCCGACACCCTGAACCGTTGACCATGTGGAACATGGCAAGCCTTTGAACCATGCCCAAAACCTGCGCGCGCTATTTCAGAGTCGGCAACACGATGCCGCGCAGGATGATGCGCTGACAGAACAGAAACACCAGCAGCGTGGGGATGCTCGCCAGGGTGAGGGCGGCCATCACCAGATGAGGCGGCTGTTCGATCTGAAACTGATAGAGATGCACCATGACCGTCCACATGTCGGGGTCCTGGCAGACCAGGAACGCCCACATGAACCCGCCATACGCCGCCATGAACGCCCCGAGTGCCTTGACGGCAAAGATGGGTTTGGACAGGGGGTAGGCGATCTGGAAGAACATGCGCAACTCGCCCGCTCCTTCGATCTCGGCGGCCTCGAAAAGTTCGCGCGGCAGGCTGTCGAAGAAACCTTTCATCAGGAAAATGTAGTAGCCGCTGACCAGTCCGGGCAGAATCAACGCGGCATAGGTGTCCAGCAGACGCAATTGTTTCAACAGAAGGAAATTCGGGATCATCAGCACCTCGGCGGGAAAGGTCATCGTGGCGATGAGAAAGAGAAGAATCTTGTACTTGTACGAGAGCGGGAAACGGGACAGCGCGTAGGCGCAGAATGGATTGACCGTAAGCTGGGCAAGCACCATCGCCAGGCAGAGCGCGGCCGTGTTCCAAAACGCCCGCCCGTGCACGAGAAGATGGGCGAGCACCGTGGCGTAGTTGCCGAACAAATACCGAACGCGAAGACGCTTGGTTTGTTGTTCGACGAAGAGACGATCTCCCTCGGCGAAGGGCAGGCGCACCTCGTCGAAGGCGCGCGCCGCGAGCCCGTGCAGTTGGTTCACGCGCGCGAGGTCGTCGTGATACGTCATGCGCAGCCAGTCCGACCAGCGGGTCTCGACCGTGTCCAGACGGACCTCGTGGGCGGCGATCGCGGTGGTGATAAATTGGCTCCAGTCAGAATCCGCCCCGGCCCGTTCTGGTTTTCTGTTTTCAAAGGGGACCTCATGGAAGGTGCGGTACGCGGCGCCGTACTGCTGATTCAGACGCTGCAGGTCGCCATGGTACTTCTGGTCCAGCCAGGCATGAAAACTGGCCGTGGCGGCCGATACGTCCAGAAATGGATGCGGGATTCTCTTTCTGACAAATTCGATCCACCACGCTCCCAGCCGAGGGTTGGCGGGCACGGTTCGGCCCAAGCGAACCTCGGTGAGCGAGCGATACTGCGTTTGGGCCAGCGCGTTGATCGTCTCGACGGCGCCCATGCGCTGCTTGAGAAAATCCTGGTACACACCGTCCATGCGGACGGGCAATCGAAACGAAAGCGGCTGCGCTTTCCAGAACTCGCTCCACTCTCTCGATTTTGCATCTGTGCCCGGCTGCCATTCCCGGCGGTATGGATCGTGAAAAGGCAAATCGATCTGCGTCCAGTGAGTCGCGGTCTCTCCGTAGGTTTCCCGAAGCGCAGCAAGGTTGTTTCGAAATCGTTCCTTCAACCAGTCGCGATAACGGTCCACCAGCCAAGCTTCGCACGACCGTGTAACGTGTGTTGACGGTAATGTGGCCAGGAACGCATGCCAATCGCGCGCGCGCCGCAGTTGCTCGGGCTCGGAAAGGTTCACCGGCACTTCGGCGTGCGAACCGTCGGGGTTCGCGCGAATGGTCGTGATATGGACTTGCGGCGAGCCGAAGTCCTCAAAGCGGTAGTAATTGCCCAGGTAATGACGATTCAGATGCCGCGCGCCCAGGTATCTTTGAAAGCCGCTGTACTTGGTGGCGACGTATTTCTTGAAGAGCGCATCCGTATCGGTGAGATAGCTCGGCCAGAAGCGGGTCGTTTTGTTGTCGGCCTCGTTGCTGACCGAGATGGAGAGCATCAACAGGAAGGGATACACCATCGAAATGCCGCCCAGCGTCAGGATGAAATAAAGCAGCCCGATCGCGAGGCGGCCTCTGGCGGTCTTGAGCTCGATGTTGTTAATGATGGGCATGGTATTAGTGCCGAATGACGAGTGACGAGTGACGAGTGACGGATGAAAACGGCGCGGCAGGAGGATGCGCGGCCGAATCATCCGATGGCTGTTCTGTGGCGATTTTTCTCACTTGCGATTGTTCAATGCTTGGGCGGTCTTCCGCGATTGAGTTATGATTGCGACCAACTGCTTCTCGACAAGATTCAGAATCGCTAGGGCAAACTTCTTCGTTCGCTCTTTCAGGTTTTCATTCGACATGTTTCCCTCCTTTTTCGGTTGCTCATTCGGCGCTCGGTATTCGGCATTCGGCATTTTCTCATCCCTCCGCCGTTCGGAACTCCATCTTCTTGAGCAGTTTCATCTGCCACAGAACGAACCCGACCAGCGCCGCAGCAAGCACCCACGCCATGGCGGCGGCATAGCCGAATTTGAGATAAAGGAAGGCGTTGAACCAGATTTCGAGTCCCAACACATGCGTGGCGCGATCCGGCCCACCGGCGGTCATCACGAAGATGTTGTGCATCCCGTGGAATGCCCCGATGAAGGCGCCGATAAAGTTGATCGCGATCAACGGAAAGATTGCAGGAAACATGACGTGACGAATCTTTTGCCACCAACCCGCGCCGTCGAGGTCGGCGGCTTCGTAGAGATCATCGCTCACGATCTTCAACGCCGCCAGGTAAAGGAGACACCCCGGCCCGGCGCCCGCCCAGATGCTGGGCAGCACGACACACAACATCGCCAACGACGGGTCCTGCAACCAGCGACATGGGTCCAGGCCGACGCTGGCGAGAAGTTGGTTCAGGATCCCGTTGGGCGTCGGATCGAAGAGCTGCTTCCAAAGGAACGCAATGACCAGCCCGCTCGTCACTGAGGGCAGGAAGTAGATGGTTCGGTAAAAGTACTTCAATCGCGGGATTTCCGAGAGCGCGATGGCGAGAAAGATTGGCGCCACGAATCCAACGCTCATCGAAAGCGCGACGTACTCGAATGTCACCGCGACCGAATGCCAGAACGAAGCCGAGGTCAAAACGGTGATGAAGTTGTCGAGTCCCACGAACCGCCGGCTCCCAAGGATGTAATAATCCTGAAACGCCATGATGGAGCCTTTGCACAATGGGTAGTATTGGAACACCGCCACCAGCGCCAGCGCGGGCAACATCAGCGTCCAGGCCATCGCATGATGTCGCGGGCGCGCGCGTGGGCCTGCGATCAAACCGGCGGACGGCGCGCCGGCTTGCGCCCGCATGCCGATCCACAATTGTCGGATCATGGCCGCCAGCGCCAACCCCGCCGCGGCGGCTACGCCCCAGGCGATCTTTCGCTGCTTCCGCAATTCACTCGGTTCCTTGCCCGAGAGGAGGAAGCGATTGACGTAGGTCACGGCGGATTTCAGTTCCGTCGCCGCGTCGCGCCGCGGATCCACGCAAATCCGGTCCAGCGCATGATCCAACTCGCGAAATGCAGCGCGGAATCCCGGCGCGCCCGCTTCGGGGCGTCCCACGCTTTCCAGGAGCCGGTTTTGTTCGGCCCACGACTTGGGCGCTTCTTCGACATAGTCGGCGAACCCGTATTTCTCCAGCCACTCGGCGAGCACATACGCGGCGAGGCCTTCTTCGACCCATTCCTTGACCTTGAGGCGGCGGCGCTCCGGTCCACACTGGAACTTCATCCAACGCCAGGCCGCTTCGCGCACGCGCGGGTCTTTGATCTGGGAATTCATGCAGAGACAGAAGGCATTCAACTCCGTTGCTTGACGCCCCTGCGGGGGAGGGCCGGGGGCAAAGGCCGTGAGCCCCACCAGTGAGGGCGCGTATTCCCTGTCAAACACGGCGTCTCTGCCGCCGGCGCTGATCAACATCGCAATCTTGCCCTCTTTGAAGTCCTGCCCCGGCGCCCCGCCGCGACCACTGTACCAGCGGGCGGCGCCGACGAAGATCGGACGTTCCACCCCGTGGTCGTCCACGATGCGATCGCTCGAAGGCCTGGCGGGATCGCCGCGCTTCAAGCGATAGGTTCGATTGCTGATGGGGTCCTTCACTTCCGTCGCAACCACCGCTTTGCCGCGGTCGTAGTCGGGATAATCCACGAAGATCAGCTCCTGCCCGGTGTCGGATGGTCGGAACCACTCGACCCACAAGAGACGCCGGTAGAAGTTCAGCGCGCGAATTGCGGACAAGTCGTCACATGTGGCGCGCCAGGTGACCGGCACCGCTTTCAGGCGCGCGCCCGTCGCCGGGTTGACTTCGGGAAACTGCGGCGCGCCATACCGCTCCGCCTCCGCCAAAGCGCCAATCCATTCACCGCTCTTCGGATCCACTTTGAACGGCCGCGCCATTTCCCCGCCGGCCAACCATACGAAAATCTCCCAGAGCCATGCCCCGCCACGAATGGACATGCCGTAAAGATCTTCTTCGGGCCGGGTCAATTTCAGGCTCCATCGGAACCATTCGTCCCAATCCCGCGGAGGCCGGTCGGTGTCGCGCCCGATAAATTTCTCGAAGAGGTCGCGCCGATGCAGCAACGCCATAACCTTGTAGAACGCGGGTAGGGCCACCAGCCGGCCGTTTTGGTAGATCACGGGCGCGACATTCGCCTGGATGGACGGCAACTGCGCCTTGTCGCGATTGTAAAAATCATCGAGCGGATACAGAAATCCCTGCTGGTAGTACGTCTGCACATCTCGGAGCGCGCCCTTGAACACATCGGGCGCGCGATCGGCTGCCATCGCCAGAAAAAGGTGGGCCTCCCCTACGTTCTCCACGGTAATCCCGGTGGCGCTCCGCAGGATGATGTCGGGATTCAGCTTCAGGAAGAGATCGAATTCCGCCCGTTCTTTGCCGCCTGGTGGCGGGACCTCTGCAAGCTGAAGAACGATCTTGCCCGGTTGCAATGTTCGTGACGGCTCGACGCCAAGACCGACTCCGGCCGGGCCGAACAGCCCGATGAGCAGAATGCATTGGATGAAACAGACTGGTGGCATCATCGTCTCCGCGGCATTCTTGCACAAACCGTATCCGCCACCAATCGCAAAGGGTGGTACAATTTCAGAACCACGTGTAAATGCTGGTTTGTCTTTCATTTTTGCCGTAACTAAATCTAAATGACGCCTACGGAAACGCTGCTCTAGGCGCTTAGCAATTCGTATGAACCAACATGTTGTCGTTAAAGTAGGACAGCCCCAAATGTTTTCGGGGCTGTCTTCCGACCTGACAGAGACAGGCCACCCCAGAGGGGTGA
>JACQHZ010000385.1 GCA_016198745.1 Verrucomicrobiota bacterium | reverse complement strand
TGGATTCCCGCTTTCGCGGGAATGACCTGAATAGTTACGCTTGTGCAACGCTCAAGGATGCCGGATTGAATAACATGATTCGCCAAGATAAAAGACATGATGAGGATGCAAGGCATTGATGTCAAATCGCGTGTTGGATCCATGACCCCGCGCGAGCGGGTCTTGATCGCCCTGAAACATGAAATCCCCGATCGCATCCCTTGGATCGAGGGCATTGTGGGAAACAGCATCGCCTCGGCGGTCTGCGGCGAACCAATTCGGGTGGATTGGTCGGTCGCTCCGGACGGTTTTTCAAAACAACGGGGCGACGATCTGGCCGAGGAACAGAAAAAAACCAACCGCGTTTTCGGCAAGGACAACCTTCAATTCTGCGCCTTCGCGCCGATCTTTGCGCGCAAGATGCAAAAAGCCGACGACGGCAGCCCGGTGCTTGTCGGCGACGGTCTGATCCGCACCCGCGATGACTTCCACAAACTCTTCAAACTTCCGCCTGCGAATGATCCCGGTTTCATTGCCAACGCCGCCGAATTCATCGCGCACAAAGGCGATTACTGCGCCGTCGCTTGCGTGCGGCTGGGGATTGGGGCAACGTTGTTGAGCATGGGAATCGAGGCGTTTTCCTATGCCATGGCGGACGACCCGGCCCTGATCATGGAAGTGCATGATGCCTACGCCGGGTGGACCGCCCGGGTGGCGCCGATCATGGAGGAAATCGGTTTTGATATCATCTGGGGTTTTGACGATGTGGCCTTCAACAACGGACCGGTCTTCAAGCCCGATTTTTATCGCAAACACATCCTGCCGAAGGAACGCGCGGTGGTGGCGTCGTTCACCAAGCCTTTCATCTCGCACAGCGATGGGAACATGACGCCGCTGCTCGACGCCTGGCTTGAACTGGGACAGGCGGCGATTCATCCGATCCAACCCGATGTGATGGACATCCGCATGGTCAAGGAACGATATGGGCATCGCGTGGTCATCGTCGGCAACATCTTCATGAGCGATCTTGTCCACGGGCAACCTCAAGAAATCGAGGCGCAGGTGCGGGAACGAATCGAGACGATCGGGCAGGGTGGCGGCTACATCATCTCCTCCAGCAACAGTCTCACCGACGATATGAAGCCTGAGAATGTCCGGGCCATGATTGCCGCAATCGATCAGTACGGCTGGAGTGGCAATGACGGGCGTGCAGGAGCGCCACGAGGACATTGACATCAACGATTGAGACCATGGCGACGGGCATCCTCCTTAGCCTCCATCTTCGCCAGATCGGCGTTCGTCAGGTTCAGCGATCCGGGCGATGCGGACCCGAAAATCGGAAAGTTCATCCGTTTCCCCGCGCCGGAAGCATCGCCGGGCAAACCCAATTCCCGTGAGAGCGCCCGTCCCACCAGCGCACGCAGGGTTGTGCCCCGCTTCACGGCTGTAATTTTCGCCTGACGAAGAAGGTTATTGGGAAGATCCAAGGTGGTTCTCTAAAAACATTTTACCGCCTTTATGCCTCGCGGTCAAGACAAGCTTGCGCTCTACTGACTCCAAGTCCAAGTCTCCAAGTTTCATCCTTGCCTTTTCCCATGTCTGGAACTACATTTTCACCCATGACAGCCGAAGAATTGCGGCGCATCCACCAATCCCAACCCTTCCGGCCTTTTCGCCTGCGCTTGGCCGACGGTCGCGGCTTCCAAATTCCTCATTTCGAATTCCTCTCCTTCTCTCCTACGGGGCGCGACCTTGCCGTCTGGCACGAAGACGGTTCCTGCAGCATCCTCGATGTGCGGCTTGTCGCCGAAATCGAAATCCCAGCCGCCGCCTAATTCACCCATGACCCCCGAACCCCGGCACCCAGCGAAGGCGAGATATGCAAGGCCATCACCAAAGCGGACCTCATGGACTGGGTGGTTGCGTTGGCGACCGACGAAAGAGAACCAACATCTTCGTGCAGAAACAATCTGGCCGCGCATAATTTTATGGAGGCCCTATGAAAGGAACCATGCTCAATCCGAAACATTGGCTCTACATTCTTTGTCACTTCATGATGATAATTCTCGGCCTTCTCCTATGCTTGAGAAAGTCGGACACGTGGTGTTTTGCAGCGGGATCGTCGATGATTGCTGCTGGCCTGTGCGGATGAGTGGCATTCGTTCACGTCCTGATTTCAGAAGATGTTGGTGAAAAGATCAGAATCCTCTTCAAGTTTGGCCTGATAAAGGCGTTTGAAGCTCGACAGGTTCGAATCAAAGAAGAATATGTAGATCGCTTGGTAGTAGCTTGTGAGCGTATCGATGTAATTGCCTTCGGGTTAAACGCATTTAGGGAAGACTTCTTACAAGAGTTCCCCAAGTGGATGCAGCGGGCGAGCGTAAGAATTCTGCTTTTGGATCCGGAATTCCCCACAGCCGCTCAGAGTTGGGCTAAACTGAAGGATATCGAAGAAAAGAACCCGGAGGGGAAAATCGCAGGCGAAGTGAAAAAATTCGTGGAAGACGCCGGACACCTAATGAAAAAGAATGGTGACCATGAGTTTGCGATCCGCCTTTATCACTGCTCACCATCGATTAACATTTTTCGGATCGACGATGATCTCTTTTGGGGGCCATATTTGGTCGGCGAGCAGAGCAGAAACTCGCCAACATTTCTCGTTAAGCGAGGTGGAATTCTTTTTGATCGGTTCGTCACGCAATTCGAACGCATTTGGCAAAGTGACCATTTCTCACGACCGGTTCCGGTTGATTGGATCAAAGGCTCAACGTCGGCATGATTACAGTTCGGGCATTTCCACGAGTCCACGCGGGACTGATTGACTTGGATAACGCAACCGCACGACGATATGGTGGGGCAGGCTTCATGTTGGATGGACTACCCACCGTCGTGACCGCCGAACCGGGTGGTTTCGCTGTTGCGGGATTGGGCCGTCTGGACCGCCAGGCACAAGCCAACGTTCGTGCGCTACTCAAGCGAATCGAAACTGATCCGCGGCTTGGGGCATGCCGACTTTGTATCAAATCTCTCCCACCCCAGCACATAGGCCTGGGGACGAAGACATCCCTCCTGCTCGCGAAATTGAATAAGCTCACAAAATGGGTCAGTCCGCTTTTTATCATATCGTTTGATGATGGGGTCAAGGTTTCATGATTTGATGCGCAACGTCAAGGTCTGCATGAAAACATACGGCGGCCCCAGTCAGTTCACGGGACCAAGCGGCCACGAAATTCTTCATCCAACGTTCCTTCTGCCGCACCACGGGCTGTTCGGGGTTGCCGGCCTGCCAAACCGGTGGTGGAGCAGACGACAGTCTCCGGCTGTTGGTCTTCACATCTTCCTTCTGGTCCAAATTCAGCATGGAGCCATGCGTAGTACACTGCAAAATGATCGAAGAACGTCACGATGAATTCATCCATGCATGGAATCAACACTTTGGGTTGTAAACCCCTGGCCGATGCGGTGGCCGTTTCGTTTACACATGACTCCCTGGTCGTCACTTTGGCCGATGGACGGAGTGTTTCGACGCCTCTTGAGTGGTTTCCACGTTTGCAGCGCGCCACTCCAAGACAACGACGGAACTGGCGGCTGATCGGGCGCGGGGTTGGAATCCATTGGGAGGATGTGGACGAGGATATCTCGGTCCGTACCCTCCTTGCCGGTTGGTAAGCCGCCCAATCGGGTCGGCGCGAGTGTCTCCCTGTCCCGCAACGTCGATGAGCGGACTTGTCCTCCCAGGGGGGGGCCGCCGTGCGGACTGGAATTAAAAGTCAAGGCATAAGGCGGCGCGCGTTGGCAGGCGGTTTCCTTTTTGCATTTTGGCCGGGGCGCGTTACAGTGTCGGTATGTCCCTCTTTCGAATGAAACGGGTTAATGAACAGGTAAAACGCGAGTTGAGCAAGCTGATCCGCCAGCATCTGCCGGTGGAAGATCACGGCCTGATTTCGGTCACGGAAGTGGATGTATCCAAGGACCTCAAGACCGCAAACGTCTATGTCAGCACGGTGGGCGTGGCGCAACAAACGGCGGGACTGCTCGCGTCGCTGGAACGGATTCGGGCAGGACTTCAACGCGAGCTGTCGCGCAATGTGGTGATGAAGTACACCCCGCACCTGCTGTTCAAGGAAGACCGCGGGATCGAGCGCGGGCAGCACGTGGTGGAAATCCTCAATGCGCTGGAGAAAGGACAAAAGACTTGAGTGCCGCTGGTTTCCGTGGTTTGCTGGCGCTTGGCGGGCGGCGGGCATCGGTGCACAAATGACCTATGAAGATTTATATTGACGGGAAGTATTATGCGGAAAAGGCGGCGAAGATTTCCGTGTTCGACCACGGTCTGCTCTACGGGGACGGCGTGTTCGAGGGCATCCGGGCTTACAATCACCGAATCTTCAAGCTGGAGGAGCACATCGCGCGTCTCTACGATTCCGCGAAAGCCATCCTGCTGGAAATCCCCATGTCGCCCACGCGGCTCATGCGGGCGGTTTCGCGCACATGTTGGCTGAATCGTGTCCGGGACGGCTATATCCGTCTGGTTGTCACCCGCGGTTTCGGCAACCTTGGGTTGAACCCGTTCAATTGCAAGCGCCCGACCATTGTGATCATCGCCGGAAAGATCGAACTCTATCCGCCGCGAATGTATCGCCGCGGCCTGGACATGATCACCGTTCCAACGGCGCGAATGCCGCCCTCGGCGTTGAATCCGGCCATCAAATCGCTGAACTACCTCAACAATGTCCTGGCCAAGATCGAAGCGATCCGCGGCGGCGTGCTCGAAGCGGTGATGCTCAACACCCAGGGATATGTGGCGGAGTGCACCGGCGACAATCTTTTCATCGTGCACGGAGGCCAGATTTTTACGCCGCCCATCTCGGCGGGCGCCTTGCGGGGGATCACGCGGCAGGTGGTGATTGAACTCGCGCGGGAACATCTGGGCGTGGAGGTTCAGGAAAGCAACCTCACGCGGCATGATATTTTCACGGCAGACGAGTGTTTTTTGACGGGCACCGGTGCGGAGATCATTCCCGGCGTGAAACTTGACGGCCGGGTCATTGGAACGGGCAAGCCCGGCGAAATCACCCGGCGGCTCATGCGCGCCTTTCGCGATCTGACGATGCAGGAGGGGTATCCGATCCGGCCATGAAATGCGACGTTTGCAAAGAAGCGGAGGCCACCGTCCATCTGACGCAGATCGTCAGCGGCGATATTCAGAAGGTGGACCTCTGCGAAGCGTGCGCCAAGGCCAAGGGAGTGTCCGATCCCACAGGTTTCTCATTGGCGGACATGCTGCTCGGTTTGGGACAGGGGGAGAAGACGACGGAGGCCGGAACCGCCGCCGCCGAACTCCGATGCGCCGCCTGCGGCATGACGCAATCCGACTTCAAGAAGTCCGGAAGACTTGGTTGTGCGCAATGCTATGAAACCTTCGCGGGGGGGCTCGCGCCTCTGCTCAAGGGAATGCACAAGGGCGAACAGCACGTGGGCAAGGTGCCTCCGAGCCACAGCGACAGCACTGCCGTGGCGGACCGTCTGAAGGCCTTGCGACGGGACCTCGAACAGGCGGTGAAAGGCGAGAATTTTGAAGTCGCAGCCGAACTGCGCGACCGGATTCGCAAACTCGAACAGGAAGGGCGCGGTTAAGAGCTGCGCGATTCAATCATGGCTTCCACGAATCCCCCATCCCAAGAGATCCCCGACAACATCGTCGTTTCCAGCCGGGTGCGGCTCGCGCGCAATCTCCTCGGCCATCCCTTCCCAGGTTGGGCGAAAAAAGCGGACCGCCTGCGCGTGGTGGAGGTGATTCGTCCCGTGGTCCAAAGCATCGAGGAGATGGAAGGCGGGTTCTCGGAGACCATGGACAGCCTTTCCGCGATCGAAAAACAGGTGCTGGTGGAACGCCATCTCATTAGCCGGGAACATGCGGCCAAGAACGTCGGAAGCGCGATCGTGATCAATCGCGCCGGCACGCTCGCGGTGATGATCAACGAGGAAGATCACATGCGGATGCAGGCCATCACTACGGGATTCAAATTGAAGGATGTCTATCAAATGATCGATCGGATCGACTCCAAGCTCGCGGTCAAGCTGCCTTTCGCGTTTCATCCGCGGCTGGGCTTTCTCACAGCGTGCCCGACCAATGTCGGCACGGGGATGAGGGCCTCGGCAATGCTGCACCTGCCGGCCTTGGTCCTGCTGGATCACATCAACAAGATCGTTCAAGCGGTGAACAAGCTGGGACTCGCCGTCCGCGGCCTGTACGGAGAAGGCACGGAAGCCCTGGGCAACCTCTTTCAAATCTCCAACCAGACCACGCTCGGCGAAAAGGAGGCCGCCATCCTGGATCGCATTGAAAAGGTGATCGCTGAAATCGTCAAACACGAACAAAACGCGCGGCTGACGCTGCTTGAAAAAAATCCGCGCATGGTCTATGATCATATTGGCCGGGCCTATGGAGTCCTGGCCAACGCACAGACGATCACATCCAAGGAAACCATGAACCTGCTCTCGATGCTCAGCCTGGGAATCGATCTCAAGCTGTTCGACGATATGACCCATGGGATCGTGGATCGTCTTTTCATGGACACACAACCTGCCCACCTTCAGCGCAACCATAACAATCAAAAGCTGGCTCCCGAAGACCGGGACGGTTTCCGAGCCGATTATATCCGCGCCAGACTCGCCGAAATCCGCCGCCCAAAATTCGCGCTGCCGCCGAAATCCGATGGAGGATGACAAAGACGACCCCCCGATGAACAACTTCACCCCACGCGCTCAACAGGTCCTTGCGCTCGCCCGTAAGGAGGCGGATCGCTTTAACCATAATTACGTCGGCACCGAACATTTGCTGCTCGGCATCATCAAGCTGGGACAGGGCGTCGCGGTCAGCGTGCTCAACCGTCTGAATCTCGAACTGGAAACCGTGCGGATGGAGGTTGAAAAACAGGTGGGCACCGGTCCGGACCAGAAAATGGTCGGCAACATCCCCTACACCCCGCGGGTGAAAAAGGTGCTCGCCCTCGCGAGCAAGGAAGCCAAGGCGCTCAACCACAGCTACGTCGGGACCGAGCACATCCTCCTCGGCCTGCTGCGCGAAGGCGACGGCGTGGCGGCGCGCGTCCTCAAGAGCCTGGATGTTGATATCGACCGTGCGCGCCAGGAAATCCTGAAGGAACTCGATCCAAATTTGCAGGAGGGCGGGGAAGGCGAACCCGTTCCCGCCGGCCACAAGGAGGAGAAAAAGAGCGAAATCAAAACGCCGGCGCTCAAGACTTTCGGACGCGATCTCAACGAACTGTCGCGCCAGGGCAAGCTCGATCCGATCATCGGCCGACGCAACGAGATCGAGCGAGTGATCCAGATTCTCTGCCGTCGCACCAAGAACAACCCCGTCCTCATCGGCGAGGCCGGCGTCGGCAAGACGGCGATCGTGGAGGGATTGGCGCAGGAAATCGTCGAGGGCAACGTCCCCGACCTGTTGCGCGACAAACGCGTGATCACCTTGGACCTGGCGCTCATGATCGCCGGCACCAAGTACCGCGGCCAGTTCGAGGAACGCATCAAGGCGGTGATGGAAGAAATCCGCAAGACCGGCAACGTGATCCTTTTCATTGACGAACTGCACACGCTGGTGGGCGCGGGTTCCGCCGAGGGCACCATGGACGCCTCCAACATCATCAAGCCCGCGCTCGCCCGCGGCGAGTTGCAATGCGTGGGCGCCACCACGATGGCCGAG
>JACQHZ010000028.1 GCA_016198745.1 Verrucomicrobiota bacterium | reverse complement strand
GTAGAGTAGGGAGGAAAGCACGGATTGAGAAGCCAAAAGGCTAATGACCGTGTCTTTCCTCCCCCCCGTCAAACCGTGCAGGCGGTTTTCCCGCACACGGCTTTTCGAGTCCCCTTTCCCCGCTTGACCTTCGGCTGGTGACCTTGTCGTGCGGTAAAGTGCGGGGTTGAGGCTTCGATCTTTTGGGTGTTTATATCTTGCTTGCGCAAGCCATCACCCTGCTATCGCCTCGCTCCTGCACACGGGGACAAGTGCCCTCCCTTCGCTCCTCATCGGTTATAATGTCCGACGGATCAACACTACTACGGAGGTCTCCGACTCCTGACGCAGCCCGACTGGCCTCACGGACTTGCCCGCTTGTGCCAGCGGTTGCCCCGAAACCTTTCGGGACACTGCCCCAGGTCTCCCAGCTTAACCTGTCGTCACTTCCGAACATGCCGCCCACGCTGACCCCGCTGGAGCGATGAGGGGACACCGACTGTTTGAGGACACCCTCCCGACGGCCTTCGCCGTTTATCGAGCGGCTCGGCTTATCTCCAGTTGAAGAGCTTTCGAGGCTCATTAGATGTGGTTCATTTTCATTGCGGCCTCTTCTTTCAGTCCACGTCATGCTTACGCGGCAAGTCTCGCGACTTACCTCGCTGACGCGGCTTTCGGTCGCGAACAGTCTAACTCGACCGGCGGGACTTACACCCGCGTTGACGCCAGCTTCACTGGCGCACCGATGAAGCTCAACTACAGCCAGCCGTAACGTAGCTACGGGTGGCTGTTAGATGCAGCGCCGGGTTAGCCGAATTATGCGACGGGTTCACGATCTAAGTCAGAGTATGGATAGTGTCCGGCTGATTTCAGGCGTTGAATCAACTCGGAGCCTCCAGCGGAACGTGCAAAATCCATTTCAGAGCGATGAAGCTCAATTACCGCGAGCAACCCAAATCCACGTGCCAGTCCGGCGCTCGGTGGGCCATAAGCGTCAAAAAGCAAACACTTGCCTCCGACATGCTTCATATCTGCTGGGAACTCACACGTCTCGTTCGGGTTCAGAGTGGCTGTCGCGCTGTATGGGGCAATGCAGTTGAGAATGCTATTTATGTTGGCATGCGCCTTCCCAAAAGCGGTCGAATCATCCTTTGCGTGGTCAAGGTTGAGCGGGTGACGGGTGAACATCGCCAGTTCGTAGCACGAAAAGACTCGGTTCGATGATCCTTGGTCGGGTAGGTCTGAGAGTTCCTTGGTTGCGATGGCGGTTCCGGGGATGGAATGAGGATAGTAGTAAAGGTCTAGTCCGCCGCCGATGGCATACGGAATAATCGCGTGCATGACCATGTCATGCTCGCGACCGAGAATCTTCTCCATGAGTTTCGATTTCTGATCCTGCCATGCTTCGGCAAGCTTTGCTGCTTCGTCTTCGGAAGGTCGTTCCTTCTTGGACCCGAATAGTTGTTTTAGACGGTTGAACATGACGGTAGAATTTCGGCTAACGAAAAGCTCACTCACAGACAGCCGCGCCTTAGGCGCGGGTGGCTGTTGAGTGAAGCGGCTGGTTCGGCCGGTGGTGTTCGATTGTCTCATGTGATATGTTGCCTCAGTGACTGCGGCGTCTCCACAAGGTGGGCGCATGGATGCAGACCTCCACGAAGCATGTCAACCAAGCGCAACTCCCTGGTGGCGATACTCCATACTTCCTCAAATGCCCAGAATGTAATAAAGGACTGACGAATGAGTGCAGGCTCATCAAGCTGGTAACCATCATAGGTACCGAAGCGTATCATTCTCTCGTCCGGATTACTGATAAACACAAACACGCGACCATAGTTGGATGGAATGTAAGGTCCGTATGACGCGAGGAAACGTCTGCCATGATAGATGGGCAACAACCGTCGGCCAATGTTGAACGCTGCAACTTGGTAACGCGTGAGAATTGTCTTTTTCTGTGAGGGAAGAGCCTTTGGGCACCACCCGTCGAGGATGAGGAAGCACTCTTTTAACTCGGCGAATAAAGGTTGGAAGAACAGTACAAAGGTACTCTCCCAACGCTGAATACGGGGCTTGACTAACGTTTTGACCGTGAACGTGAACATTGTCCTGCCGAACTTTGTTTGGTCACAGCTTACTGTAATGAAACAAATATTGCAACAATTATTTTTATTTTTCTATTGACCGGCATCCGTTTCTCGGTAGTCTGGCGGGCATGAGTTCGGAAACCGTTGGGGGTGGGAGTCCGCCTGTTGCTCCATGGGTCAGGCGATTGCTTGATGCGCAGGGGGTCAAACTTGGCTCGGACAAGGCTGCCTGGTGGGGGTGGCATCTGAACCGTTTTCTGGACTATTGCCGAACGCATCCCTTCGAAAGAGACGATGTCCGCGTCGCGGCCAGGGCTTACTTCGATGCCATCCGCCACGCCGAACCTCCGTCGCCGCAACTGCGCGTGGACCAATTGCGCCAGGCCTTGACGGTTTTTGTGCGCGGCATCGAGAACTGGCATTGGGAAACCGATCAGACCGGGGCAGTGACGCCGCGTTTTCGCGTCAAAGCGCGCACCGAGATGGGCGCGGCTCCTCCCAACGGCCCGGCGCCGGGCGCGCCCCCGGTTCCGCTGGAGGCCACGACAACAGCTCATCTGGAGGTTCGCCATCCACGGCCGGTCGCGGCTGCTGTTCCGCTGGATGCGACAGCCGAAGACCTTATCGCCCGCGCCACCACGGCTCTGCGGGCGCGCCACTATGCTTATCGAACCGAGCAGACCTACCTGGGCTGGATGCGGCGTTTTCTCTTGTTTCATCAAGCCGTGCCGCTCGCGGACCTGTCCACCGAGCATCTCCAGCGATTCCTCGAATATTTGGCCGTGGACCGCAACGTCAATTCCTCCACCCAGAACCAGGCGCTTGCCGCCGCGCTTTTTCTTTATCAAGTCGTACTTGGCCATGATCCGGGTCGCTTCGAGGACGTCATCCACGCCCGGCGCGGCCGTCGGCTGCCCAGTGTGCTCAGCCGCGAAGAAGCCACCCGCCTGTTGGCGGCGACCAGCGGCACAACCGGTCTGATGCTTCGGCTCATGTACGGCGCGGGCCTGCGGTTGCTGGAATGCCTGCGGCTCCGGGTCAAGGATGTGGACTTTGACCGTCGGCAGATTGTTCTGCGCGAAGCCAAGGGTGGAAAAGACCGGACCGTCATGCTGCCGGAGAGTTTGCGGGCCGCGCTGCAGGAACAGGCCGAACACGTGCGCGTGCTTTGGGAGCAGGACCGGCGGGAGAACCGCGCCGGGGTGTGGCTGCCGGATGCTTTGTCGGTGAAGTATCCCAAGGCGGGTTTGGAGTTGGGCTGGCAATGGCTTTTCCCATCCACCCACCTGAGCCTGGACCCGCGTTCCGGACTGGCGCGACGGCATCATTTGCACGAAAACGCGTTACGGCTCGCCATCCGTCAGGCGGCGGGCACGGCCGGCATCGCCAAGCCGGTGACCTGTCACACCCTGCGCCATTCGTTTGCCACTCATCTCCTGGAGAACGGGGTGGACATCCGTTCCGTGCAGGAACTCCTCGGCCACAACAGCCTGGAGACGACGCAGATTTACACCCACGTCATGACTTCCCGGTCTTCGTCGGTCAAGAGTCCGCTCGATGCGTAACCCGAACTGCTCATTCGCCGCGGTGAATGCAAATCCTTTCCGGCCTGGTTTTCCTTGGCGGGAAGTGACGCGGGTCGGGGCGCAGCGTTTTTACCAGGGACCCGCCCCGGTGCCGGGCGCATGGAACGCCTCGCGTGTGGAGGTTGAACCGGAACGCGCCCGCCATTTGGAACGTCTGGAAAGGGATGTGGCGCCGGCGCCAACCCGTCTGGCGCTGGTGGAACGTTCCGCGGATGCAACGGTTGCGTCTTCCTCTGGCGGCCTTGTCGCGGAACTGACGCGCAAAGCGCCCCTGGATTACGAGGTCAAACTGCCCCAGGCTGGACGCGGGTTTCTCTGCACGGCGGTGGGTTATTATTCCGAATGGCGGGCGTTTGATGGAGAAACGCCGTTGCCCGTCGTGCGCGTCAATCATGGATTCATCGGCGTCAAACTGGAGCAACCGGCATCCAGCGTCACGCTCCGGTTCGTGCCGGAGTCGCATCAACGCGGCCTGAAGATTTCCCTCCTGTGTCTCGGATTGTGGTTTCTCTTCGTCATCGCAAGCAGGTCGTGGAAATCACGGGGGGGCCATTCTTTGAAGGCGCTGTGAGAACAACCTTGCCGCACCCCTTCTTTGCGGGATATAAAGGAAAACGATGGCCGCATCCTCTCTCAAGACGGGTTTCTGGCAACAGCAGACGCTTTATTTAAGCCTGGTGTGCGGGTTGTGCGTGCTGGTCGCAATGGCGCTTGGGCGGCTTGATTTTTTGATCGGACTCGAACTGCGCACGCTTGACAAACGGTTTCAATGGCGGCCCACCGCCGCGATTCTCCCCAGTATCGTGGTGATCGGAATTGATGATGGAGACCAGTTGCAATTCGGTAAATGGCCGTGGCCCAGAAACCTGCACGGACAGATGCTGGCGGCTTTCACCAATGCAACCATCCAACCCGGGGCCATCGCTTATGACGTGATTTTCAGCAGCGCGAAAGAGGACGATGAGGCCAAACGCAAGGAAAACGCCGAATTTGGCGGGGTGCTTCAGAATCTCGGGAACGTGTGTCTGGCCGGTCAGGTCCGACGAAGTCCCCTTTCGAGCGGCGCGGATTATTCATGGCTCACTTCGCTGGTCATCCCGGCAGGGGAGACCGTCGCAAACTTTAAACCCGAACACGATCTGCTGGTCCCCGATTCTGCTTTGAGGCAGGACACGCATTTCGGGGTGCTCAACGTGGATCAGGATGATGACGGCGTCATTCGGCGCATCCCCATTTTGGTCCGGGAAGGACGGCACTGGGTCCCCTCTCTGGCGCTTCGGACCGCCATGCTCTGCCATGATGTTCACCTGAACGAAGTGACAATTGTGCCCGGAAAAGAGGTCCGTTTGCAGAAATCGGATGGTTGGAAAATGCGGTTTCCCATTGACCAGGACCAGCAGCTTTACATCAATTACCGGGGGACTCTCGATGAATTCGCGTCCATTCCCTTCCGTGGCGTGATGGACTGGCTCAATCCGGAAATCAATCAAAACCCGGAGGTGAAAAAACTCGGCGATGTTTTAAAACAAGCGCATCAAGGGGTGGTGGTGGTTGGCATGATTGCCACCGGAGACTCTTCCAACGCGGGGATCATCCCGCTTTACGAGAACAGCCCGATGGTGGCGGTTCATGTCAACGCCATCAACAATCTGCTGCTCGGCGATTTTCTGCGCCGTCTTCCCTGGTGGGGCGTGGCGCTGATCACCGCCTGCATCAGCGCCATGGGAACCTGGGCCACCCATCGGTTTTCCGCGATCAAAAGCGCCGTCATTGTGGTTGGCGCGCTGATTTTGTTTTATACCGTCACCTGGCTCCTTTTCTGGCTGGCCAGCATCTGGACGCCGTGGATCGTGCCCCCGCTTGGGCTTGTGTTGGCCTACGCGGCGGGGACGGTGCTCCGCTTTACCGCGGCCGAAAAACACACCGAAAAACTGACCGGGGCTTTTCAGAGCTACGTTTCCGCTGATCTCGTCAAAAAGAAACTTCGCGGCGCAACCTCCGGACAAGCTGTGACCGGCGACAATCCGGCGCTCACCGCGGTTCTTCCCGAACTGCAATTGGCGGTTGACAGCAGTCCCCTCATCGGCCTCGGCAAATACAATTTGCTGTGCAAACTTGGACAGGGCGGGATGGGAGCGGTTTTTCTCGGGCGCGACAAGGCCAACAAGCGATTCTGCGCCGTCAAGGTGCTCAATCCCCAGTTCTCGGAAGATCGTGACGCAACGGAACGGTTCTTGCGCGAAGCCCGCACCATGTCGGGTTTGGCGCATCCGAATCTGGTGGCGCTTTATGAATGCGATCAGGTCGAGGGACAGTATTTTATCGCGATGGAATTCATCGAGGGAATGAGTGTGGGCGACATGCTCAAGGACCGGACGCCCATCCCCCTTCCGCTGGCGCTTCATTGGCTGAAGCAGGCGGCGGCCGGTCTGGAGTACATCCACAACAAGACCATGATCCACCGCGATATCAAGCCGGACAACCTGATGGTGGACGACTCCGGCAATCTGAAGATCACCGACCTTGGCCTGGCCAAGAACCGTGCCGACAGTGATCAGGCCATGACGGTTACCGGCACGGTCATGGGGTCGCCTCATTATATGAGTCCCGAACAGGTCCGCGAGTCCAAGAACGTGGATCACCGGGCGGACATTTACTCCCTGGGGGTCACCTTTTATCAGATGGTGACCGGGCATGTGCCCTATGACAATCGCGACTCGGCTGCCGCGGTTTGCATGGCGCACATCAACGAACCCATGCCATCGGTGGAGTTGCCGCAACCCGAACTGACGCAGGCGCTGGACATCCTCATTCAGAGAATCACGGCAAAAGAGAAAGAACAGCGATTTCAGTCTGCCGGCGAGATCATTGCCGCCATTGACCCGTGGATTCAACTCTACGCCGTGGATGAAAGCTCGCAGCAATTCTTCGCGCGCCTTGGGTTCGAACAACGCAAGGCAACCTTCGTGATGCAGAAATTCGGAATTGACCCGGGCACCATGGATTCGGACATCGGCGGCTCCATTGCCGCAACCGATGTGCTCCCGCAGGCGAAGGGTTCCACGCTGTTGACTTCCGCGCCCATCGTTTCCTCTTCTTCCTACCGCAAGTGGCTGATCTTCGGCATCGCCTTTCTCCTCCTGGTTATTGGCGGGACCTACTTGTTCCTGAGAAGCCAGTCGTCTCCGGAAAAGCGGGACGCTCAACCGGCGCAAGCCGATCCGGAGGAATCGCCACCCAAAGCGCCGGAGTCGGGCGCCAAGTCCTCGCCTCCTGCAAGACAACCCGAGGTTCGGGCGACGCCTCCCGTCGAAGGGCAAAACACCAACGCTCCGCCCCCGGAATCCGCATCAACGACCAATCAGCCGCCGGCAGCCGCAACGACGGCCAAGACGGCGGTTTTGATCGTGAACACCGACCCGGTTGGCGCGAAGGTGATCCTGCTTGGAACAACCAACACCAGCCCGGCGCGGATTGAGCAAGCGATTGCCGGCAAGCACCGGCTGCGGATCGTTCTGGAAGGTTACCAGGAAATCGAGCAAGAGGTGGAAATCAAAGAGGGCGAAAACAACCTGCCGCCATTCTCACTCAAGAAAGTGGAAACGCCTCCTTCCAAGGAACCGCCTGCTCCGACGCCCGCACCCGCGCCCGTCCCGTGAAACCTCCTTGTCAAACCGCGCCTGTTCATCCATCTTGCAATCCTTCAACCTTACAATCTCGTGGCTGATTCATCTTCCAGCAAACCGGCCGAATCCCATGTCGTGTCGGCCGCCTTGAAAATTCTTGGCATCGGCATTTTGTCGGCCGTTGTCGCATTGGGGTTGGGAAGTCTCCCGTTCATGCAACGGTTTGAGCACCAGACGCTCGATCTCCGATTTCGCCTTCGCCACAAGACATCCAGGGATTCTTCCACGGATCGGCCAAAATTCATTCATCCAAACATCGTCTTCATCGGCATCGGAGACCATGACCTTCAAAAATACGGTACATGGCCATGGCTGGACCGTGGGCTGCAAGCCCAAATGCTCCAGGCCTTCGCGACCGATGAAACCCGTCCGCGCGCCATCGGGTACGACGTGATTTTCAGCATTGACCCTTACGGAAAAAAACAGCGCGAGGCCGACGCCCAACTCGGCGAAATCGTCGAAGAACTTCGCAACGACAAGAAACAGCGCGAGGCCGCCGTCAAATTCAGCCGGATCCTGGAAGACCTCCGCAATGCAGAAGAACACCCGGAGGCCGCCGTTTCATTCGACCAGATCCTCCAAAACCTGCGCGCCGAGAAAAAGCACCGGGACACCGCCGCCGGATTCATCCGGATACTTGAAGACCTCAGCGACGCGAGAAAGCATCGGGATGCCGACATCCAATTCAGCCGGATGCTCAAACAACTGGGAAACGTTTGTCTCCCCGGAATGGCGCAGCGCCGCGCGCAGGGCAACACGGCGGCGACCAAGAGCGGCAAAGTGGATCATGCCTGGCTTCAGAGCCGCGCGTTTCCCATGGAGGGAACAGCACCCAACGCGCCTTTTGACCCGGATCATGACATTTCCGGAGCTCTGCCGCTCTTTCGCGACCATTCCGTTTTCGGCGTGATCAACGCTGAGCGCGACGACGACGGCGTGATCCGTCGCGTGCCCATTCTCATCCGGGAAGGAAATCACTGGCTTCCTTCCATGGCCCTTCGACTGGCAATGCTCTATCATAAGGTCCCGACGGCAGGTCTGACGGTCAAACGCGGCAAGGAAGTACGGTTGGACCGCGCGGACGGCACGGCATTGGTCATTCCCATCGAGGAGGACCCGCTTTTCCAGGATCAAACGTTGCGGGTCAATTACCGCGGCAACCTGCTGGATTTCAAAAACGCTCCTTTCGGAGAAGTGGTGGCATGTGTGGAAGGCAACGAGGAGGCGCTGCACGCGCTGGAGCCGGACCTGCGCAGCGCGCTGGATGGCGCGGTCATGATCGGCCTTACCGCGATCGCGCTGGATGCCGGCGCGATCCCGCTGATCAGCAACACCCCGCTGGTGGCGGTGCAGATCAACACGCTGAACAATCTGCTCCTCGGCGATTTCCTGCGGAGCGTGCCATGGTGGGGGATGGCAACCATCACGCTCTTGCCGAGCTGCCTGACCGCCTGGGCCATCCAGAAATTCTCGGCCGTAAAGGGAATGTGCATCGTCCTGATCCCGTTTTTTCTTTTTCTCGGGGCAGCTTGGTTTCTGTTTCTCAAAGCGAGCATCTGGGTTCCCATGATCGTTCCCTCCTCGGGCCTGATCTTGAGCCTGACCTCTGCCACCGTTGCACGGTTCACCGGCGAAGAGAAGCAGAAGCGGCAACTCCGCAAGACCATGCAGAATTATCTCTCGGCCAACATCATGGAGGAAGTGCTGCGGAACCCGGACTCGATGCAATTGGGTGGCGTTCGCAAGGAACTCACCGTGTTGTTCACCGACGTGCGCGGGTTCACCACGTTCTGTGAAAAGAATCCCCCGGAAAAGGTGGTGCCGTTGCTCAACGAGATCCTCGAAGTGGCATCCAACGTCATCATCCGCCACGACGGCACGCTCGACAAGTACATCGGCGACGCGATCATGG
>JACQHZ010000388.1 GCA_016198745.1 Verrucomicrobiota bacterium | reverse complement strand
TCTCCGGAAAACAAGAAATTGAACGTTAGTAGTACAGAGATATGGGGAGATCATCCATCCTCACCGCGATGGGAGGACGGAGGGATGGAGGATGAGCAGACGTTGCGGGATATTCGCCACGGCGAATCTCCTGTGACGGATTCGCCGTGGCGAATATCCCGCAATTCTCCGTTTATCCACTTGGCGCGCTGCTGCCGTTGCGTTTCCATGCGTTTTCTGTCCTCTGTGCCCTCTGTGCTCTCTGTGGTGAAATGCATCCGCCTTCCTGAGAAATCACTTTAGACTGGGTGAATGTCCGGAAAATTCAAACTGGCGGCGTCCTACAAGCCCTGCGGCGACCAGCCTCGGGCGATCGCGGAACTTCTGGCGTCGTTGCGGGCGGGGACCTTTTGCCAGACGCTGCTGGGCGTCACGGGATCGGGCAAGACCTTCACCATGGCGAATGTGATCGAGCAGTTGCAGCGCCCGGTGCTCGTCATCTCCCACAACAAGACGCTGGCGGCGCAGTTGTTCGCCGAGTTCAAGGGTTTCTTTCCGGAAAACGCCGTCGAGTATTTCGTCAGCTACTTCGATTACTACCAGCCGGAGGCGTACATCCCGCAGACGGACACCTTCATCGAAAAGGATTCGGCGATCAACGAGGAGATCGAACGATTGCGTCTCTCGGCAACCAGTTCGCTCCTGGATCGGCGCGATGCGATCATCGTCGCCAGCGTGTCGTGCATCTACGGCCTGGGATCGCGGGAGGATTACGAAGACATGATTTTGCGTCTGAAGGTGGGAGACCAGATGGAGCGGGACGAGATGCTCGGACGGCTGGTGGATGTGCAGTACGCGCGTAATGACGTTGATTTTTCGCGCGGAAACTTTCGCGTGCGCGGCGATGTGATCGAGATTTGTCCCTCGTATTCCGAGCAGGCACTGCGGATCGAGATGTTCGGCGACTGCATCGAGCGCCTGACGGTTTTCGATCCTCTGACAGGCGACACGGAGCGCGTTCTGGAGTGCGCGTCCATTTTCCCGGCCAAGCATTTTGTGACGCCGCATGACAAGATTCTGCGCGCCATCGAGGGCATCAAGCAGGAATTGGAGGAGCGGCTTCAATGGCTTGAAAGCCGGAAAAAACTTCTTGAAGCGCAACGGCTGAAGATGCGCACCAACTACGACATCGAGATGATGCAGGAGATGGGGTTTTGCAGCGGCATCGAGAATTATTCGCGTCATCTCACGGGACGCGCGTCGGGCGAGCCGCCGTGCTCCCTGCTCGATTTTTTCCCGGCCGATTTCCTCACCATCATTGATGAATCTCACGCCACCATTCCGCAGATCGGCAGCATGTACGCAGGCGATCGTTCGCGGAAGACGACGCTGGTGGAGTACGGTTTCCGTCTTCCTTCCGCGCTCGACAATCGGCCGTTGAATTTTGATGAATTTCTCAGGCGCCAGAAGCAGATCGTTTGTGTTTCCGCCACGCCGGGCGCGTGGGAACTGCGGCAGAACCCGGTTGTCATCGAACAGATCATCCGTCCCACCGGGCTGGTGGACCCCGTGGTGACGATCCGGCCGTTGAAGGGGCAGATTGACGATCTGCTCGCGCGCGTCCGCGAGCGCGCCGCGAAGCAGGAACGGACGCTGGTCACCACGCTCACCAAACGCACGGCGGAGGACCTCACCGATTATCTGCGCGATCTCGGCGTTCGCGTGCGTTATCTCCATTCGGAGATTGACACAATCGAGCGCGTCGAAATCCTGCGCGGATTGCGGAAGGCGGATTTCGACGTGCTGATCGGCATCAACCTGCTGAGAGAGGGGCTTGATTTGCCGGAGGTATCGCTGGTGGCGATCCTCGATGCCGACAAGCCAGGTTATCTTCGGTCGCAGACGGCACTCATCCAAACATCCGGACGCGCCGCGCGTCACGTGAACGGCGAGGTGATTCTATACGCCGAGGAAATGACAGAGGCGATGCAGGCGCTGCTGAAGGTGACGGACTACCGGCGCGCCCGACAATTGGAGCACAATCGGGTGCACGGCATCACGCCGAAGAGCGTGACGCGCGCCATCGAGGAAAGCCTGGCGGTCTATGAAGAGGCGCGAGAGATCGAGGCCGGCGTGATTTCCGAGGCCGGCGGCGATTTCACCGTCTCCGAACTGATTCACGAACTGGAGGATCAAATGGAACAGGCGGCCAAAGACCTGGAATTTGAGCGAGCCGCCCTCCTCCGGGATCAAATCGAGGAACTCAAGCAACGCAGCAAAACCGGGACGGATCAGACCGTGTCTTACGCACCGTCAAAGAAAAAGGGCCGGGGCAGCGTGTCTGTTCCGAAACGACGGTAAGGGACCGCGCCTCCGCATAACTGCGAAAAACTCGCCTGTAAATCACCGCAAAGCAACCGTCATAGCAGCGCGTGGAAGGGCTTTGAAGAGGCTCAAAAACACCCGTGATGCCAACATAAATCGCGCCACCCTCGAACTTCAAGGCGTAAACCCATATCGCAAGCATGAAAATGGAGCGAGCGATGGGATTCGAACCCACGACAACCACCTTGGCAAGGTGGCGCTCTACCGGGCTGAGCTACGCTCGCTTGTAATAATGATGTGCGCAGTAAACCGGCTTTTTCCAAGCGATTCAAGATTTTTCTTTGATGTCCCGTTCATGCAAGGCGCATGGCAGTTCTGCCAGGGTTTCTTTCACAACGATAAAACTCAATTGCGCCCCCCCCGCGCGCAAGCACAGGTCGCCGCCATCTGCGCCGATTGGGTATGTGTCGTGGATCGCATGGGAAATCAAGCTCCAAATGCTGGACACCTGATCCGGAGTTTTACAAAACTTGTGTGACACGTGTCACAAAAATTTTGGGAGCCAGATGAGGAGACGTGGAGGAGGTCCGGGGGCGACACTGGTTTGCGGTCGTGTGATCACTCGGAAGCGACCACGTTGAAAATCAGCGAATGGGGCGGCTGGCGATCCCGTACTGCCGCCCCTGGGAACTCAAGACAAAGGGTCCCGCCAGCGTCACCGCCGCGACGAGTCCCTGTTCCTTGCGCAACCGCGTCATCCAATCGCGCTGTGTGTCCGCGAACGATTGCGCGAGATCGCCGCTTTTTCTGGCAAGATGATAGAAGTCGCCCAAGAAGCGCGAGCGATCCTCCTCCTTTGGACGCCACAACGGCATAAGGAGGTGTTGTGTGCCTGCATGAACAAAGGCGCAACGCAAGGCCTGGATGTCGCCGCCGGCTTTTCCCTCCACCGCCGCGCTTTCGCACGCCGAAATGGCGACAAGCCATGTGCCGTTCAAGTTCAAATCCGAAATCTCTTCCGCAGTCAGAATTCCGTTCTCAGGGTTGGATGGAATCTCGGTCCCGCCTGCCGCGTCGAGGGCAGCCTGAGCGTCCGTCATGGCCAGTCCGCACCGGCGAAAGGGGCTTTGCATGATTTTCGGGCGACCCTTGCCGCTCTCCAATTCGAAACCGCGAAGAGCGGGACCCGGATCGTTGAACTCGGTTTCCGGCAGAAAGAAACTGTCGGTGGCCAGATGCAAAACAAGCGGCGACCGGGTTTGCGCCAACCGGACTTCGGTTGCTGCATCGCGCACGAACGCATTCACGGGGCAACCCCATGCCCCCGCGTTTTTCTTCAATATCGTCAATTCTTCCGCTGCGCCCGTCGGCTGCGATAAACGCAATTGCCTCGCGTCCTGCCGATCCGGGGAGGGACGGTTGCCGGTCTGCGACGTCGCCGCTTTATCGGCATTGGATTTTTCCTTTCCGCCGAAATTGGGATCCGCATAGATATCGATCGTTCCCTCCTGCACGGGTTTCGGGTCGCGCAGAAGATCACGGCCGCTCGACACATAGCGCACAACAAACTTTTGTCCAAAAAACTGCGAGGAATCATCCAGGAGCGTGGCAAATGAAACCAGGTTCAAACTGCCATCCGGACTGATGACAATCGTTTTCACATCAGCCGGCACCGACTTTTCAAGCGGCATCCAAATTTTGCGATAGAGCGCCTGCAACACGGCGGTCATGGCGGCTTCGTGGGGTTTGCCGCGGACGGTTGTTCGGTAGAGTTTGACGTCCCGGTCAATGGCGTCGGCGTTTCCGATCGAAATCCAGCCTGGCTTTCCTGAACCGCCGATCAACACCGCGCCGTAGCGTTCTTCCCACTTGTTTTTTCCGAGGTTATGCCAGTACTTCACAAACTCGATCAACATCGCCTGACGGCTGAGACACGCCTGGACCTCCTCCGGGGTGACGCCGAGCGCCCGTCGGGCGCGGCCGATTCCCGGCACCTGACGGCCCACGGCGATCTCAAGTTGTTCAACCTGTTTGGCAAGCACTTCGCGTTGCGAATCGCGGCGACCACGTTCTTTGTCCTCGGAATCCGGCGGCGCGTCGCTCTGCCACTGGATCAAACGTTGTCTGGCGGACCGAAGCTCCCCGATGACCGCCTGATATCTGGGGTCTTTGGATGCCGCGGCGATCCGGCGGTTTTCGAGAAGCGATTCAAGCATGACGCCTTTGTTCCGCAAAACGGCCATGGCAAGCCTGGAGGCGTTTCCCATCCTGGCGAGGAGAAAATAGGGGTTTTGAGCGGCTTGATAGGAGAGACGTTGCTGTTCGGTGGCGAAAGAAAGGTTCTTCGCCAAGGCCTTTGTTTCGGTTTGTTGCGCCCGATTGGCGAACGTCAGCGCCTCCGCCTCTTTTCCAAGATGAAGATACGCCAGAGCCAGACTGTTCAGGCTCGCGGTGATGAGCGGATCATCCGGTGCAAAGGATTTTTCTGCGTTCTCCAACACCTTCTGAAGAATCGGCTCGGCCTTGGCGTACTCCTCCATGTCGCAATAAAGCTCCGCCAGATTACCCATGCTCATGAGCGTGTGCGGATGATTTAGCCCCCGGTTTCTTTCGCATATATTGACAACCCGTTGAAAAATCGGCTCCGCCCTGGCGTAGTCCCCCATCTGGCGATACAAACTTCCCAGATTGGTGAGGCTCACGGCGGTGTGCGGGTGGTCCGGCCCCCGCGTTTTCTCACGACTCCTCACCACCCGCTGCAAGAGAGGCTCCGCTTTCGCATAGTTGCTCATGTCGCGGTAGAGTTCCGCCAGGTTGCCCACGCTGGTGATGGTGTGCGCATGGTCCGGACCGTACTTCTTTTCACAAATCTCAAGCGAATGTTTGAACAGAGGCTCCGCCCGTATGGGATCGCCCATTTGACGATAAAGAGACGCAAGATTGTTCAGCGCGGCCGCCGTGTCCGGATGGTCCGGACCGAACGCCTTTTCCAGAATCTTGAGAGCGCGTTCAAACATCGGTTCGGCTCTCGCGTAATCACCCGTCGTCCGATAAAGCTCGGCGAGATTGTTGAGAATCGCAGCCGTATCCGGATGCTCCGGTCCAAGCGTCTTCTCCCAAATCTTCAGCGCGCGCTGATAGAGCGGTTCGGCCTTGGCATATTCGCCCGTGAGCCGGTAAAGCTCCGCCAGGTTGTTGAGACTGGTTGCGGTATCCGGATGCTCCGGCCCAAGCGTCTTCTCCCATATCTTCAACGCGCGCTGATAGAGCGGCTCGGCCTTGAGATGATCTCCCTTGCGCTTGTAAAGGAGGGCAAGGTTATTAAGGCTCTGGCCGATATCCGCATGCTCAGGCTCCAGGACCTTCTCGCGGATTGCCAGCGCGCGCTGACACAGAGGCTCGGCCTTCGCGTATTCGCCCATGCTGTCGTACAACGCCGCCAGGTTGTTGAGACTGGTTGCGGTGTCCGCATGCTCGGCGCCGAGCGCCTTTTCCCGAATCCCCAATGCTCGTTGAAAAAGAGGCTCGGCCCGTGCGTAATGCCCAAGCCTTTTGTGCAGCATGCCCAGGTTGTTGAGCGCGGCGGCCGTCTCCGGATGCTCGGCCCCGCGCGAGGTCTCGGCTATTTTCAACACCCGTTCCCGGAATGCCTCGGCCTTCGCATCCTGCCCCTTGGACTCGCACAACGCCGCCAGTTGCTCCACAATCTTCACGGTATTGGGATGCTCCGGTCCGGAAAATTTCTCCTCGATCTTTAACGCCCGTTCGTAAAGAGGCTCCGCCTTTTCATAGGCGCCCAGCTCACGACAGACCTCCGCCAGATTATTCAGGTCCGTGAGGATTTCACGATCATCAGCCTTGCGGCTCTTTTCCATGATCGCCAGAGAGCGGCGGTACAGCGGCTCAGCCCGCGCATTTTCTCCTGCCACGCGGTACAACCCCGCCAGGTTGACCAGGCTTGATCGCGTGTCGGGATGCTCTGCCCCAAGTTTTTTCTCGCGAATCTGCAGCGCCCTTTCCAACAAAGGCTCGGCTCGCGCCAGATCGCCGCCGCCCTCGTAAAGCCACGCCAGATTGTTGAGGTTCGGAATCACTTTGAGATCATCCTCGCCGTAAGCCTTTTCCTCGATCTTCAAGGCGCGTTCATAGAGCGATTCCGCCTTCGTGCGCTCGCCCTTGTCCTGATAGAGCGCCGCGAGATTGGCCAGGCCAACGGCAGCGTAGGGATGCTCCGGCCCAAGCGCCTTTTCCCAAATGTCGGTCGCGCGCTGGTACAGGGGTTCAGCCTTTGAATAATCCCCCTGCGATTTGTAGAAACCGGCCAGGTTGTTGAGACTCGCCGCGGTATTGGGATGATCCGATCCGAACGTCTTTTCCGTGATCTCCACCAGTTTTTGCGCCAGCGGAATGGCCTTGTCGAATTTTCGTTGCTTGTAAAGCGACTCGATCTCCTGCCGGAGCGCGTCCGGATCGTCTGTTTCCTCGGCATGAACGCCATCAGAACACAACCACGCGTTCAAAAGGATGGCCGTTGCAGCCGTGCGCGCGCACCGGGATAATCCCTGCCGCAAGTGTTTGCTCTGAAAGACGCGCTTCATCAATCCTTGGCGCCGGCCTTCCGCAACACTTCCACCATCGCCGTGTTATTGGCCTCCTTTGCCCACATCAAGGCCGTCTTGCCGAAATTATCCTTTGCGTTCATATACGCGCCCTTCCCGATCAGCAGCTTGACAATCTCGAGATTCCCTTTTTCCGCCGCAAGAAGCAGCGGCGTGTAATTCTGGCCTATTCTGACATCCATATCGATTTTCTTTTCCAGCAACGCCTTGACCACATCGACATGGCCCTCTGTGATCGCCAATGTCAGCGCCGTCCCTCCCCCGCCGTCTTTGGCATTCACATTCGCGCCTTTCGCAAGAAGAATTCGGACAACCTCCGCTTGGCCCCTTACGGCAGCAGCCATCAGGGCCGTGCCGCCGTCTTTGTTCGCCAATTGGACATCGGCGCCCTTTTCGAGAATCAATTTTACCACCTCGACATGCCCATCCCAGGCCGCCCACTTCAAGGCGGTGTCATCCCCCGCATCCCGGTCGTTCACTTTGGCGCCATTTTCCAGGAGCGTCTTGACGACAGCCAATCGTCCGTTGCTCGCCGCCAGGCTCAAGGGGGTGTCGCCGGAAGGGCTTTTCGCGTTCACATTGGCCTTTTTTTCCAGCAACAGCGCGATGACCTCGACATGCCCTCCTTTCGAAGCCAGCATCAGGGGAGTCCAGCCATCACTGTCTTTCGCTTCAAGGGCGGCCCCCTTCTCCAAGGCTATCTTCAGAATGGACAAATAGCCCTTGGCTGCCGCGTCAAACAGGGATTCATCGTTTTCATCCGCCGGACTCGTTGCCGCATTCAGGAACAACAGACTTGCGATCATGCATAATATTCGATTCATGTTTTCCTCCATTGAAGTCATCAAACCGCTTCAAATTTCCAAGAACGTCAACCTCTCATCGCAACATCGTCCATGCGCGGGTCCTTACAAAACCTGATATTTGCGGCTTCGCAGGGTGATCACCGTCACGGTCTCGTCATCCGGGTCCGGCGCCGCCGTGTAAAAGTTCCTGTCCGACAAGGCATGTTGCGGCATCCGAATCTGGCAGGCGTGATCCAGTTTGACGCTGCTGATCTTCCGGAATCGCTCCGATGCCTTAGATTCCGTCTCAAATTGCGCATCAACATTACGCTGCGCCATCGCTTCAAGGCAATCATTCTGTTCTCCGCGGTTTTCGATGGTCTTCTCAATGAACTCCGGCAGGGAAAGTTTCTCGCGCCGCAACGCCTCGCGCGCCGCCGAAACGGTCTCGTCCAGTTGGCCGGGCGTGAACCGGTGTTCCTGCCGCGCCTTGTTCGCCCACTTGACGAACTCCCGGACAAACTTCTTTGTGCGGAAGTGACTGTCCCGGCAATATTCCGCCTGCAAAAACTGCTCGTGAAAAAAGCCCGCAACACCGGCGTCACGCGCCTGTTTGTCGATGAGAAGAATTTCGGGGCGCGCGGGCGTATGCTCGGCCTTGATCAGGGCGCATTTTTGCAGGTGCCGGCCCGGCGCGGGCAACGCCACCGGATCCACCACCAGATCAATATACGTCTCGCCGCCCGGACCGGATCGGCGATCCTCCTTGAACACCGGCTGCGCCTCCATTTTCAGCAAGGCCACGAATTTGCATTTGTCCTCGTTGTTGCGCGCCTCCACGACAATCAGAAGTCCGGGCGAAAGGCTCCGGTTGGTCCCCATCACGGAAAAAAGCCTTTCGGCGATCTGCGCGCTGAGGAGAGGAAATTTGCCCTCCCCGGAAATGATGGCGCGACAGGCGCGCGCAACCTCGCCCGGCTCGTCAAAAAACCGCGCGGGCAGCAGGGATGAGAGACGCGAAACCGCCGCGATGTGTTCGGAAAGATAGAGATTCAACTCCTCGCTCATTTTCAAGGACCGCCTCGAAATGATCTTCTCTGGAGCCAGATGATCGAGATGATGCGCGATGGCATGCTCGATGGTGATGTTGGAGAGAAAACGCATGGATCGCAACTACTCAGGTTGTCAGGTTCACGGTTCAACGGTTGGCGCTTTTCAGCTTGAATTTCCCGCCTTGGCGGGATGAACCCCTGAACCATGAACTTTGAACCATATCTGAATATGAGCATCCATTCACAAGTTGCAAGCGTTGTTCCGCTTCGCCCTCCACACTGTCGCCGATCATTGCAAATTGCGGGTGGGGAGCATGTGCGCAGCCCGCATATTTCTTTCGCAGGGGCGAACCGGGATGGATCCCGTGGGAAACGAAGGAAATATCCGGGTTAGGTCTTGAGACTGCACGTGAATGTCATAGAATGCGGCCTTTCATCATGAACTTTTTCCGTCACCTGTGGCTCGCATGCGGCGGCTTCCGGACCTATCAGACATTTCTGGGACTGCCACTCCGATCCACGATCTGTTTTTGGGCGCTGCTTTCGTTTCTCCTCAGCCTCGTCGCCATGGCAAACATCATCCATTGGTTCAAGGCGGAATGCCCCGCCATCGCGCGGCGCATTTTTTCACACGTCCCCGAATTCAACATTGCCAACGGCCAGGCGTCTTCCCGTCTTCCCCAGCCATTTTTCGCCAATACCAACCAGTTCCCCATCATCCTGGATATTGACCGATCACTGGCGGCGCCGGAAAAAATGTTCCCCGCCGGCGTGGCGGTCCGACAGCGGGATTTGCTTTTCTGGACGCAGGAAACCAAACCGGTTGTCATGCCGTGGAAACAGTGGCCGGATGGAACAATCAACGCGGATTATCTTGACAAATTACTGAAGGAAATCACGCAAACGCTGCCATTCATGTTTCCGATCGTCTGGCTTGTGATTCTCTTCGCGGGTTTGATCGAATCCCTGTTTTTCACCCTGCTGGCGGCGTTCCTCGAACGTTCGATGAATCCGAGCTTCACCTTTGGCCAGCTTTTCAATCTCGCTCTCTTTGCGATGACGCCCGGCGCGCTCACAGTTGCCATCTATGCCGCCATCGGATTTTATGAAGTCAGCTTCCTGCTTTATTTCTGCGGCCACTGTTTTTTCTTTGTGATGGCATCCGGCGCCTGCAGGGTATCTCTTCGCCCGCCGGAAGACATCCCGCCGCCTCTCGATTGATTCAACTCCGGTTTCCCAAATTTTCTGTGACACGTGTCACAGAATTTTTGGAGAGCCATGTTCCGCCGAGGACTGCTACCGGGCGAGGGGACGGGCGTTCAGCCATTCGGGAGAAACGAAGAGAACCAGTCGGCCCCCGCGTCCGTCGAAGGTCTCAGCGCAGATCAAGCCCGCCTTCGGCAATGACAGCGCCTCGGGATTGCTGAATCCGAGCAGGTGCCCGGCGCGTTCCGCCAGCGTGGGTGCGTGTCCCACCAGCAGAAGGTGGTTTGTCGTTTTGAGATGCGCAAGCCATCGTTCGAAATCGTCCCGCGGAGTTTCGTTGCGCAACGCATCCGCCGTTTCCAACCCTGACGGAGGCAGGCGCCCGCAAAGATCAAGGACAATTGCCGCGGTTTCTCTTGCGCGCCGCAGCGGACTTGAATAAGCGGCATCGAACTGGACGCCGGCGGTTTTCAGAAAGTTTCCAACGGCTTTCGCTTCGTGTTTGCCTCTTGGGGAAATTGGCCGCTTCTCGTCATCGGGACCGTCCAGCGCATCCGCATGCCGCAAGAAGTAGAGTCTCATGACGATTCGTCGCCTGGGCGCTTTTCTGAAGTCAGCGGGTTGACGGCAAACGCCTCTTTCTCCAGAGGTTTTCCGCGGAGGATATGGCTCTGAATGATGCGTTCCATCCTGGCTTCATCCACCTGATGATACCAGGTCCCTTCGGGATAAACAAGCGCCACGGGACCATCGAGGCAGATGCGCAGGCAATCCACCTTGGTCCGATAGACGCGCCCGCCGCGTCCGGAGAGTCCGAGCGCCTTGAGCCGGTCTTTGAGGTATTTCCAAACCGCTTCGCCGCGTTCGGCGGAACAGCATCGAGGGCCGCGGCAGAGAAAGACATGGCATCGCAGCCCGCCCACGCCGAACTGTTGAGCCGCCTCCTGAACGGTGGATGGTTGGGATGAAAGAGGCATCATTTTTGTCCCGCTGCCTGGAAAACCTCGTACTCGTATTGGCCGCGGCGGTGGATTTCGATCTCTGCGCACGGAACGCCGGGATGGCCCTGGAGTTCTGTCCGTTTCCCTTCCGAGTCCGTCAGGACCGTGACGCCTCTGGTGAGGATGTATTCCACCTTCATCACCCGCCCTTTGAAAATGGTTTCATCCTGATGATGACCCGCATGCCCTCCGCAACCGCTCAGAAGCACAAGGCTTGCAACCTGAACGGCAACATGTTTGAGTACGGATTCCACAGAGCCGTACGAATACCGATCCTTGCTGCGAATTGCAAGAAGACGCTTCATCGGGAGGTTTTGCCGGCGCACTTTTTTTTCTCTTCATGCGATTCACCAATCTCACCCGTCAGAACGAAATCGGCGCCAACTGCTATCATCTACAGGTTGACGACAGCGGTTATCTTCTGGATTGCGGCACGCATCCCAAGATCGAAGGCAACGGCGGTTTGCCGTTGCTCGATTTTCTCGCCGACCAACCGCTCCAGGCTGTTTTCGTCAGCCACGGGCACCTGGATCATCTTGGCGCGTTGCCGCTTGTGATGGATGATCGTCCGGATGCGCGGGTTTATCTTACCCACGCTTCGCGGTTGATCGCGGACCGCGCCCTGCACAATTCCGCAAGTGTGATGATCCGGCAACGCGCCGAGTTGAACCTGTCCGAATACCCCCTGTTCACGCACGGTCAGGTGGATCATCTATTGGAGGACATCGAGACCGTGGCTTTCGCACGAACGTTCGAGGTGGCCGGCGCCGACGTCACTTTTTACGAGGCCGGTCACGTGCAGGGCGCCGCCGGCGTCTGGATCGAAGCGGGCGGTTGTTCGATCTTCTACACCGGCGACACGAAGTTTTCGGATATGAAAATCACACGGGCCGGAAAATTTCCCGACAAGCAGCCGGATACGATGGTCATTGAATGCACACGAGGCAGCATGCCGTCGCAGCCCGGAAGCGACTGGGAGGAGGAAACCGAACGCCTCAGCGCGGCGATACAGGCGACCTTCGAGAGGGGAGGGAGCGTATTGATTCCCTGTTTCGCCCTGGGAAAAATGCAGGAGGTGCTGAAGGTGATCCACGATTTGATGCGCGAAGGGCATCTCGCCGAACAGGTCATCTACATCAGCGGGCTGGGGAGATCGTACAACGAGATTTATGACGATCTCTCCGGTGTCAGTCCGCGCGTTTGTCCGGGGTTCAAACTCGAAAACAACCTTGAATTGATCGTTCTCGATTCGAAGGAGGCGCTCACCATGAGGTTGGGACGCGGTCGCCTGATGCTTGTCTCTTCGGGCATGATGACCCCGCGCACGATGTCGCACACCATGGCGCAGCGGATGATGCCGGACGAACGACATTCCATCTTTTTTGTCGGGTATGTGGACCCGGACTCGCCGGCGGGAAAGGTGAAGGCGGCAGGGCGGGGAGGGAGGGCGGATATGGGCGGCGAGGCGGGCGAGATGGACATTCGATGCCGGGTGGAGAGCTTCGATTTTACCTCGCATTGCAACCGCGAACGGATGATTGATTATGTGTCGCATGCGCGCCCGCGGCGGGTTCTCCTGGTGCATGGCGAAACCGCCAGCCTGGAATGGTTTCAACAGGAATTGCGGGAGAAGCTCCCGGAATCCTCCATTCTCATTCCCCCAAGCGGCGAGACGCTGAATTTGGGCGACTAACCCGGAGATTTCATCCCGCCATTGCGGGATGAAATCTCCGGCCAGAGGCAAAATGACGAGGCGCATATATCGCGCGGCCGCTACAGGACGGATGAAATATCCAGGCTGAAAACCAACTTGCAACGCACCCCGGAATCCACGCTTGATCACCTGCCATGTGCGCGCGCCCCTTCAAACTTGTTGGCGTCATAAGCGATGCGCGTTTCCTTGAATCTTACGCCGACCTCCCGTTGAACAGGCGGATTGCAGACTGGATCGAAGCGCGCATGGATTGCATGGACGCGCACGCGCATGATCGGTGCCTGGCCGCGTGTCGGAAACTGGAGCGAAGCGGCACTCCGGTTCTTGTCACCATCCGGAGCCGCAGAGAGGGAGGGCATTGGACGCCAAGCGGGTCCTCACGGCTTGAACTTTACCGCAAAGCAATCGAAGTGATCTCTTGGGTGGACGTGGAACTGCGAAGCCGGATCGCCGGAGATGTCCTTGCCGCGGCCCGCGCTCGTCGGAAAAAAACGGTGCTGTCCCATCATAACTTCGAGCGAACGCCCGCCCTGGCCGTTCTTCAGAGGACGGTTGCTTGCGCCTTTGATCGGGGAGCGGACGTGGTGAAAATCGCAACCATGGTCAATTGCGCGTCGGATGGCGAGACGCTCACGCGATTGCTCGTCTCGAATATCAAAGGACCGTTGTGCGTCATCGGCATGGGACCGAAAGGCGCGTTGCTGCGTTGCCATCTGCCATCGGTTGGTTCGGTGTTGGCCTACGGTTATCTGGACAAGCCGGTCGCGCCGGGACAACTCTCCTGTGAGACGCTTGCCAAACGGCTGCAGGCGGGATGACGGCGCGCCTTGCTCGTTGTTTTGCTCGACATCGCGAAACCTGCCGCGCATGGATACACGAAGAAAAACTCGGGCTAACAGCTTGCCGGACTCTGCACTTGCGCAAAACGCTCATGGACAAGAATGAAATCGCCGGCGTGTTGAGAGAGATCGGGGTGTTGCTCGAACTCAAGGGCGAAAATCGCTTCAAGAGCGTTGCTTATGCAAACGCCGCGCGCATGCTGGAAACGCTGCAGGAGGACCTCGGGGCGCTCATTCACGAGAAACGTCTCGGCGAAGTGAAGGGAATCGGCGAGGGGCTGACTGAAAAGATCACCGCTCTTTTCACCACGGGACGTCTCCCCTATCACGAGGAACTGAAGGCCGATTTTCCGTCCGGCCTTCTTGACTGCCTGCGCGTTCCGGGTCTCGGACCGAGAAAGGTGAAGACGCTTTGGGAGAAGCTGCAGGTGGATTCGCTCGGCGACCTGCGCATGGGGTGCGAGCGCGGGATGGTGGCCAAACTTGAGGGGTTTGGTGAAAAAACCCAGGCGAAAATCCTGGAAGGGCTCGCCAATCTGGAGAAATACCGCGGCCAGTTCCTCCATGCCGAGGCGCTTCAGGCCGCGACACTCATCCTTCAATCTCTGAAGGATTGCCGGGCCGTTCAGCGCGTGGAAACAGCCGGCAGTTTGCGGCGCAGGAAAGAGGTCGTGCGCGATCTGGACTTCGTGGTTTCCACGCGCGAGGCCGGGAGAGTCATGCGGTTGTTCACCTCGCTTCCGGAAGTGGAGAAGGTGACCGGACGCGGCGACACAAAGTCGAGCGTGATCCTCAAGAGCGGCATCCAGGCCGATGTGCGCTGCGTTTCAGAGGAGGAATTCCCGTTCGCCCTCGCCTATTTCACCGGCTCCAAGGAGCACAACGTTGCGATGCGGCAGAGAGCGATCTCGCAGGGCAAAAAGCTCAATGAATACGGCCTGTTCGAGATCGGGACCGGCTCGGAAAGGCCGATCTCGTGCAAGGACGAAACGGCCCTTTACCGGACCCTCGGGCTGGATTATGTGGAGCCGGAGTTGCGCGAGGACATGGGGGAAATCGCGGCGGCTGAAAAAGGAGAACTCCCGACGCTGGTGTCGCAACGCGACATTCGCGGCACGTTTCATTGTCACACGTCATGGAGCGATGGCCTTCATTCCATCGAAGAAATGGCCAATGCGGCAATGAACCTCGGCTGGGAATACCTCGGCATTGCCGACCATAGCAAGAGTTCCGCTGTCGCAAACGGGCTGAATGAAAAACGCCTGGCTGCTCAGATCAAGGAGATCGAAAAGTTGAACGCGAAATTCAAAGCAGCAGGCGCAAACTTTCGTCTTTTTGCCGGAAGCGAGGTGGACATCCTCGGCGACGGTTCGCTTGATTTTCCGGACGACCTCCTTGCGCGTCTGGATTTTGTGGTGGCGTCAATCCACCAGGGGTTTACATACGACGAAGCCAGACAAACCGCGCGCGTCTTGCGCGCGGTCGCCAACAAACATGTCGCCATGCTTGGCCATCCGACGGGGCGTTTGCTCCTGTCGCGCGAGCCGTACAAGGTTGATCTTGGCGCCGTCATTGACGCCGCCGCGCGCGCAAAAACAATCATCGAACTGAACTGCACGCCGTCGCGGATGGAACTCGACTGGCGCTGGTGGAAAGGCGCCCGTGAGAAGGGTGTGATGTGTTCCATCAACCCGGATGCGCATTCGACGGGGGAATTGTCCCAGGTCTCATGGGGAGTCGCCGTCGCACGCAAAGGCTGGTTGCGTCCCGCCGACATCCTGAACACGCGCCCGCTTGAGGATGTCATCCGTCATCTCAAACGAAAGAAGTGACCGTTTCAGCCCGCCAGCCGCGAGGCGGGTTCGGGAATGCCGCGAATGCCAAGGTTGAGGTGATAAAGCGCGCCGCCCCGTTCGGGGGGCGGCATTTTGTCAAGCCCCTGGCCGGCGGTTGTGACATAAATATCCGTGCAATCGGGACCGCCGAAGGTCAACGACGAGACCTGACGGGCGGGAAATTTGATCCGCCGCTCGACGCTGCCATCGGGCCGGTAGCGCACCAGCATGTGGCCGCCCCATCGCGCCGTCCAGACATGATCTTTGGCGTCCACGGTCGTGCCGTCGGGAAAGCCCTCCTCGCCGGGCACATCCACGAACAGGCGGCGGTTGCTCAAATTGCCGCTCTTGCGGTCGTAATCGAACACATAAATCTTTTGCGCCACCGAATCGGTGAAGTAAAACCGCTTCTTGTCCTTGGAAAAGGCGGGGCCATTGCCGCAACGCACGCCTTCCATCAGGATGGCGTATTTGCCGCCGCGCTCGACCCGGATCAAGGCGCCATCCCCGTTTGCAATCCCCATGGTCCCGACATAGACCCGACCTTCGGGATCGGTTTTGACATCGTTGAAACGCTCATGATTGCCTTCTTTGATCTCGCAGAGAACGCGCTCGGCGCCGTCATTGGAGCGATGGATGACGAGTTGTTCCTCGAACAGGATCATGCTTCCGTCGCGCTCGAACGTGAATCCGCTGACGCGGCCTTTGCGTTTGAGAACGACATCGTGTTGGTCGGTGGCGGGATTGTAGCGGATGATGCGACGGCCTTCGATATCGGTGAAGTGGACCGTTTGAGATGGCGCGTGCCAGAGAGGGCCTTCGCCGAGGTTGGCGTTGCAATCGGCGACCAGACGTGGGGAGGATAAGTTCATGGTCCCGCCCCTGTAGGATGAGCGGCGAGGCGCGTCAAGACTTTTGCGCGCCTCCAAATCCCGACCAATGCGGGAGGTGGTGGCGGCCAGTCTCCGAGATCACGGATGAACATCTTGATTGAGCGGGTGCGGTTGCAGCGGGGCTTCAGCATATCGGGGCTTCCCGTTCTTGAAAAAGTCTGGCATCCTGCGCCACAGCCCATCGAGACATGAAATCGTCCAGCAAGGAGAATGCCGCCGCCGCTTCCAAAACCAGCGGTGACCTGTTCGTTGTCGATAACAGCGACACCGATTGGAAGGTGCGTCGTTACCTTCACGATTGGGCGGACCTGGCGCATACATTTGACATCGCCACCGGTTATTTCGAAATCGGGGCGCTTCTCGCTCTCGACGGTCAATGGCAGAAGCTGAACAAACTCCGCATTTTGATGGGAGACGAGGTGTCGAAACGGACCAAACAAGCCTTGCTGGACGGCGTTCAGAAGCTCGCGGAAACCCTGGATGCGAGCATCGAGAAGGAAAAGGAGTCCAACGACTTTCTTGTGGGAGTGCCCGCCATCGTCGAGGCCATTGGAAAGAAACAAATCGAGTGCCGAGTCTATACGAAGAAGAAATTCCACGCCAAGGCCTACATCACCCACGCCAAGCAAGCGGTGATTGGATCATCCGCCTTGGTCGGTTCCAGCAACTTCACGCTTCCGGGGTTGATGGAGAATATCGAACTCAACATCCAAATCCGCCGGGAAGTCGAGGTTCTCCAGGAATGGTATGAACGCCACTGGAATGAGGCGGAAGAGATCAGCGACGAGCTTCTCAGAGTTATCGAGCGGCACATCCGGGAGTATTCACCTTTCGAAGTCTATGCCAAGGCACTCCAGGAGTTTTTCCGAGGTCACGAAATGACCGCCGGGGAATGGGAACTCGCGGGGCCGGAGAATGGCGGCTCCCGAATGTATCCGATCCTGGATCAGTATCAAAAGGACGGCTACCAATCGTTGATGAAAATCGCGCGTCAACATCGGGGCGCGCTTCTGTGCGACGGCGTCGGGTTGGGCAAGACCTTCATCGGGCTGATGGTGATTGAACGACTCGTCATGCACGAACGCAAGCGCGTGGCGCTCTTCGTTCCCAAGGCGGCCCGCCAGCCCGTTTGGGAAAAGGCGCTGCGCCGCCACCTGCCGAACGTCGGAGGCGATTTCAGCAATCTCGTCATTCTCAACCACAGCGACCTGCTTCGCGGCGGTGAATACCAGGCCCGGTTGGATCGAGTGATGAAAATGGCCGATGCCATCGTGATTGACGAAGCCCATCATTTCCGCAATCCCGGCCTCAAGGGCGAAGAAGGCGACCGCAAATCCCGCTACTGGCGTTTGTTTGATATCGCCGCGAACAAAGCCCTTTTTCTCCTCACCGCAACCCCCATCAACAACCGGCTGATTGACCTGCAACACATGATCGAGCTTTTTTCCCGACGCGAGCCGGCCTGGTTCAACGCGGCGCCGTTAGGCATTCATTCGTTGCCCGGCCATTTCAGGAAGATGGAAAAGGAACTTGAACGACTCGTCTCCAATCCGGACCAAGAGGACGCGGATGGGCCGCGGGAAATTGATGAAGTCGAAGCTGGACAGGTCCTCGCCAACGATGCGCTCTTTCATGCGCTGGTGGTCCAACGCAGCCGGGCTTATGTCAAGACCAGCCAGAAGCAACGCGGTGGCAACCAAGCCATTTTCCCCGCGCGGGAAGATCCCAAGGTCGCGGCGTATTCGATCAAGAAAACTTACGGCCGCCTGCTGAATATGGTGGAAACGGCTTTTTCCAGGAGCAAACCGCTCTTTTCTCTTGCGGTGTACTATCCGCTTTTTTACTACAAAGGGACCAAGGCCCAAATCGAGGAGTTCGCCTTCAAGGAAAACCGCCAGAAACAGTTGGTCTGCCTGATCCGCACCCAGTTCCTCAAGCGATTCGAGAGTTCCGCCCATGCCTTCGCGACCTCCTGCGAAACCCTGCTCCTCAAGCTCCTGGCCTGGATCACAAAACACAGCGCCACGGACGCTGAAAAAAAACGGCTTGAACGTTGGATGCTCCAACATGCCGAACTCCTGGAGCATATTCGCGAGCATCAGAGGGAATTCCACGAAATCGAGCCCGACGAGGAAACCGATGAAGACATCATCACGGAGGAGATGCTGGAAGACATCGAGGAACTTTCCCGCGATGAATACCGGGTGGACGAAATCCTGGCCGAAACCTTCCTGGACATGGATGAGATCTCCAAATTCCTCAATGAACTGAAAAAGTTCAAACCGTCTCATGACGACAAACTCAAGGCGCTGATCAAACTCCTCAAAACCGATCCCATCCTTCGCGAGCACAAGGTCCTGATCTTCACCGAGTTCATGGCCACGGCCCGATACCTGAAACGGCAACTGACCGCGACGCGCATCCCTGGAGTGGATGAAGTGGACAGCGCGGACAAGCGGGATCGGGGCGACGTGATCCTGCGATTTGCTCCTCATTACAACGAGTCTTCCAGTCGGCAGCTTGCCGAAAACGGCATTGCGGAAACGCGCGTCCTGATTTCCACCGACGTGCTCTCCGAGGGTCTCAACCTCCAGGACGCAACCCGACTCATCAATTACGACCTGCACTGGAACCCTGTTCGCCTCATGCAACGCATCGGCCGCGTGGACCGGCGTCTCAATCCCGAAATTGAAGCGGCAATCCTGGCGGATCATCCCGAGCAGAAACCGATTCGCGGGACCGTGGTTTACTGGAATTTCCTCCCGCCGGATGAATTGAATGAACTGTTGCGACTTTACGGCACGGTCTCCCACAAGACGCTCCGCATCTCGAAGACCTTCGGGATCGAAGGCAAAAAGCTGCTCAAACCGGAGGATGACTATGAGGCGCTCAAGGAATTCAACCAAGCTTACGAAGGCACTCCAACCGCCACCGAGGCGATGCGCCTTGAATTCCAGAGGCTCGTGGAGGAAACCCCCGGCCTCGCGGAGCGATTGAAATCACTGCCCGGCCGGGTGTTCAGCGGCAAAAGGCATCCTTCCAAAGACGCCCGTGGCGTCTTTTTCTGTTATGCACTGCCGGCACCGGGCATGGCCGCCCATGAAGGCCGGGAAGCCGACCCGGACGTGTGGAGCGAGGAAAATGGAAAAGCCGCCTGGTTCCTCTACGATCTGACCGGGAACAACGTAATCGAGGACCCCGCCGAAATCCTGGAGTTCATTCGGAGTCCACCGGAAACCCCGCGCTACTGCGTCATCGCGCCTCAAACGCTTTCCGAGACCCGCCAGACGGTTGAAAAACACATCAAGAACACCTACCTGCGGCGCGTCCAAGCGCCCGTCGGCGTGAAACCCACGCTGAAATGCTGGATGGAGCTGAGCTGAACCAATGAGCGCAGGACGGAAAAAAATGTTCCACGTAAGGCTTGACACCAAGCCCGTCTCATGCGATATTATTCCCTTCATCCCCCCCGTTAGCTTCGGCGAAGGGGCACAGGGCCGGTTCGCAAGAGCCGGCTCTTGTTTTTTACAGCCGTCGTTATGAAAACAATTGTCTATGTGGACGGCTTCAATTTCTACTATGGATGCTGCAAATCTACAGGAATCAAATGGGTGAACCCTCTGGTCCTGTGCCAAAAACTTCTTCCCCACCACACGATTACTGCCATTCGATACTTTTCAGCAGAGGTTACTGTCCGTCCGGACAATCCGGACCAACTCAATCGCCAAAGAATCTTCTTCCGGGCCCTCCGAACCCTGCCCAACTTCTCCATTGAACTGGGCCGTTTTCTGGAGAGCGTCAAAACCATGCCCTTGGCTGATTCGAAGGGCGGCAATCGCTTTGTGGCAGTGATCAAGACAGAGGAAAAAGGTTCAGACGTCAATCTCGCCACCCACCTCTTGTTGGATGCTTTCGACGATGCCATGGAATGCGCAGTCGTCGTCAGCAACGACTCCGATCTCCTGATCCCGATCCGGGTGGTGCGAGCGCGTTTTAATAAAAAAGTGGGATTGCTCAATCCACAGAAACGCCCAAGCCGCACGCTCATTGGCGAAGTGGACTTCTACAAACCGATTCGTCCCACTGTCCTTGCTGCCAGCCAGTTTCCCGCGATGCTGACCGATGCCCAAGGCTCCTTTCACAAACCCGCCACTTGGTAAATCGTATGCCCCGACTCGACCCAACGACGATTGCCGCAGTTCGCTCCTTTGATGAGTTGCTCAAATGGCTGCGAGACGCGCTCGATTGGCCGCTTGAAAGCGAGACAACGGATGACGCAACCTTCGAATGGGACGGACAGGAATTGCGCATCCAGGAGGCGAACCGTCCCCATTTGAAGCACGGCCGCGTCCGTCAGCTTCGTCCTCTGGACAAGCAACAACCCTGGGGCATTTTCCTGGTCGAATTCACGGATGAAACCATTCACCGAACCACTCTCCGGCAGGTTCTCCGCGGCCTGGTGCCCAACCGCCGTCGCGACTCCGCCCTTCCCTCCTGGAAGCACGAAAATCTTCTCTTTATTTGCGCCACAAGCAACTTCGAACGCTTCACCTTCGCCCATTTCCGGGGCGAAAAAGCCGCCAAGGCGCGATTGACCACCTTCGGCTGGCGTCGCGGGAGCCATTTCCTCCGTACTTTATGCGAATACAATCTCCCGGCCCTGCGCTGGCCGGAGGACGACGGCGCGGATGTTCAGGCATGGGTTTCTGCATGGGCAAAAGCCTTCGACAAGGAACCGCTCACCCGCGAATTTTTCAAACGGTTCGACAAGACGCTCGATGTTGTAAAGGCCGACATCGAGTATCACCAAAAGTTGGCGAGCGCCGAAGCCTACAGCCGCTCCCAGTTGCTTCTGGAACGGCTGATCTTCATCTATTTCCTCCAACGCCGGGGCTGGCTGGACCAGAAACGCGATTGGCTCATCGAACACTTCCAACCTTATCGCGACCAGCCCGATCAATTCTCGTTTTACGAGGAAATCCTCGAACGACTCTTCTGGACCCTGGCCTCGCCTCCCAACGCCACCTGGCGCTTCCCGGGTATCCCATTCCTCAACGGCGGCCTCTTTGACGACGACGAATTCGCTCCCACCCCCGTCCGCCGCAAGCAAAATCCGCCCCTTCGCATCCGCAACTCCACCTTTGCCGCGGTTTTCGACGATTTCCTCGAAGCCTTCAACTTCACCGTTCGTGAAGACACCCCGCTCGATCAGGACGTGGCAGTTGACCCCGAAATGCTTGGTAAAGTCTTTGAATCCATCGTTCTTCATGCCGAAGCCGCCGATCCCGACGCGCAGGCGCCCGACAAACGCAAGGCCACCGGCTCCTATTACACCCCGCGCATCGTGGTCCATTTCATCTGCCGTGAAGCCCTCTTGCAATGGCTTGTCAGCCACTTGTCCGGCGCAAACTGGTCCGTGCGCCTCCGACAGATTCTCGACATCCAGGCCGCCGACGGCCTCGATCCCGACGAACTGAAACAGCTTCGCGACCTTCTCTCGCCTTCCGATGGCAAGCAATTGCTCGGCCTCATCGCCAACCTCAAATGCTGCGACCCCGCCGTTGGTTCGGGCGCGTTCCCCGTCGGTCTTCTCCAGGAAATCCTCAACCTCCGCCGCGTCGTCGAAGCCGCCGCCAACGGTTATGTGGACCCCGTCCGCAAGGATGGCGCGGAATGGATTCGCCTCACCAAGTCCCACATTGTCGAAAACTGCCTCTACGGCGCGGACATCCAGCAGCAGGCCATCGAAATCTGCCGGCTCCGCCTCTGGCTCAGCATTGTGGTGGACTACGACATCGGCCTCGATCCTTTCACCGCGGATCGCGGTCAGTTTTACGACGCCATCCAGAAAATCTCCCAGCTTCCCAACCTCGAAATGAACTTTCGCCGCGGCGACAGCCTGCTCGACCACATCTCCGGCATTCCTGTTTTGGTCGCGCCGCAATCCATGCGGGATTTTCATTTCATCTTCGACAAAATCCGCAAACTGGGAGCGGACCTTCACCGCGCCGTCAAAGCGGAACGCAAGAAAAAGCTTCGCCTCGAAATTCTCCGCCAGCGCATCGAGTTGAGCCGCCGGGTGCTCGAGAGCGAGATCAAGATTTTGCGCCCGCAGATGGCAAACCTCGGCGGCAGCTTCCTTGCCGCCTTCGGATTCGACGAGACCGCCTCGGAAGCCCAGACCCGCCGCCACCTCGAACACGAAATCCAACAGGCCGGGGAAGCGTTGCAAAAACTCGATGCTGACTCCCGCGATCTGGAAAAGCTGGAGGTGAAACCGATGGCGCCCGAGTTTTACGCCAAACTCCGACGGCTCGAAGGCGCGGACTTCGACAGCCCGTTCAATTTCTCCTGGCGGATTGATTTCCCGCAAATCCTCGGTGTCGCGAGCTCCTCCACCCTCGCGGGCGAATTCGCCATCGTGAACCAGGCTCAAGCCCAACAGGAACTGAGCGTCACGCACGCTGTGCCTGTCGGCTTTGACATCATGGTCGGCAACCCGCCCTTCGTCACCGCCCGCAATCCCGTCAAACGCGAACTTTACCGCGAACGCTGGCCGCGCGTCTGCCACGGCAAATATCTACTTGTCTGTCCCTTCTTCGAACTCAGCTTTGGCCTACTCAAAACCGGCGGCCAACTCGGTTTCATCGTCTCCAACGCGTTCGCCAAACGCGAATTCGGCCAGCCGCTCGTCGCCGATTTTTTCCCGACGGTGGACCTGCAAAAGGTGGTGGATTGTTCCGGCTTGATGTTCCCCGGCCACGGCACGCCCACGTGCATCGTTTTTGGCCGTCACGCCAAACCGGATCCCAAATCGCCCATCCGCATCGCCGCCATTCTACCGGGCGGCGGCGACCTGCGAACTTCGCCGGAGGAAAGTCCGCTGTGGCATACCATTGCCGAACACCATGACGAATCAGATTACAAAGACGGTCGCATCGTGGTATCGGATCGTTCTCGTAAAGAAATGGCGAAATTTCCGTGGACACTAGACTCCACATCGTCGGAAACACAGTTTGCGGTTGAAGCTGCTGGTAGCCCATTAGGTGACTTTATCCAAGACGATGTAGGCGTGTGCACGATGACCAACGCCGACGACATCTTTATGTTTTCTGGTGATGCAGCGAGACGCCATAGTCTTCCACCAAAATTCGTGCCGTTTTATTTTCAGGGAGAGGAACTGCGCGATTGGGCTGGAACACCACTTTGTCGCATCCTGTTGCCTTACGACTCCGAATGCCAACCCATCCCTGACAAAAAACTTGGGAATACGGAGCGCCGTTACTTGTTGCTGTTCAAATCCGTTTTGGAGAACCGACACAGCTTTGCGAACAAAACGTTTAAGGAACTCGGACGTATTTGGTTCGAGTTTGAGCGTCACAATGCAAACAAGTATTCCTCTCCTCGATTTCTTGCATTTACCCACATAGCAACGCACAGCCATTTTGTGTTCACCGATGAGCATTTCGTCTTTGGCCGACACACACAGGTAGTCAAGTTTCCAGCATCGGCGTCAGGTGCAAACCATCACTTGATAGCCAGCTTACTTAATTCAAGCACCGCGCTCTTTTGGTTGAAACAAGTCTGTTTCAGTAAGCGGGAGTCGGAAGAAGCGGCGGCTGATACGTATTACGAGTTTTCAGGCAGCAAGGTTCAGCAGCTTCCCGTTCCATCCGCCGTTGCCGACGCGCTGCGCGGCAAGGCCAGCGCGCTTTCCGAACGGTTGACGGCTCTTTCGCAAGCCTGTTGGGAGCGTGGACACAGCATGCCCAGTCTCGCGCTGAAAAAACTCTTCGAAAAAGAGGGCGAAGCTTATCACGCATGGAATTCCTCGCTGCCCGGCCACGTCCCGCCCCATTCGTTGATCGCTTCCCCCTTTGCGTCCTCTGCGGCTTTGCGCGAAACCTTCCGATCAGCGGTTGCCGAACGCGACCGTCTCCGGGCCGAAATGATCGCCTTGCAGGAGGAAATGGATTGGTTGGTTTACGAGGCCTATGGGCTCGGCGGAAAGGATGAATTAGGAATTATGAAGGATGAAGGGAAATCCGAAGGCAAAAATCTTCATCATTCATCCTTCATCATTCATCCTTTGTCTCGCGAGCATCGCCCCTTCTGCTTCTGGAAACAGGCGGACGAGGATTACGACAAAGCCGTCACGCTCATCCCGTCGGATTGGCCGCCCGAATGCAAAAATCTCTGGCAATCCCGTCTCGCCGCCATTCGCGACAACGAACATATCCGCCGGATCGAGCAACCCGTCTATAAACGCCGGTGGGACGAGCAATGGAAGGTCGGCAACCGCTGGCAATGCGGCCCCGTGGCCTATGCCGCCGAATTCGTGGACGCCTTCGCGTGGTGGCTCGCCGAAAAAGCCGAATGGCATCTCGAACACAAGGGGAGCGCACGCGGCTCGACGGACGCCTCCATCACGCTCGAAACCTGGACCGCCGCTCTCTGGAAAGATCCGCGTATTCAGACCACATGGCCCGCCATCGCCGAAGCGCTCAACCAGGTGGCGGCATGGAAAGCAGCGGAAAAAGAAGCCAAAACTCAAGAGTCAGGAGTCGGAATCCAGAATTCAGCCTCCGATTTTGGCCGGTTCTTCAAGGAATTGGTCAACGGCGAAACCGTTCCCGACGGCATCCCGTTCGCGGTTCCGTGGAACGAACTCGAAAAGAAAATGAAAATCCCGGCCAAAGCAAAATCCATTCGCGGCAAACTCAACGTCCCCCGCGAACGCTTCCGAAGCACTCCGGACGGGCGGTATTTTTGGGCAGGGGAATGGGAGTGAGGAAAAATCCATGAAAAAGGCCGAACAACCAGAAAGGCGTGAAGGTTTCGATTCCGCCGGTGGAGGGCAAGAAGACGATAAACTAAACCGCTGGCCCTTTGCCAAGGAAATCTACGGGATCGCCACGACGTGTCCGAAAGAGTGGTCTGTCCGCATTGGAGTGTATGGGGATTGGGGTTCCGGAAAATCAACGGTGCTCAATTTCGTCAAGGTTTTAGCGAAGAAAGGGAAGCACCTGATCGTCTGTTTCAACCCATGGCAATATCAATCCACCGAGGAACTGTGGCCAGCCTTCGTTCAGGAGCTTTACACGCAAATCCAATCCCATGTGGGAAGTTTGCCTGGGAAAAAAGGGGTTGCCCTCAAGCAGTTTCTTAGCGGTTGCACTACCATCCTGAAAGAGCTTGCCACTCTTGACCCACGGGCCGAGAAGGCGAGCAATCTTGGTTTGCCGTTGCTCAAGAAATATACTCAATTTGGGTCAAAAGATGTGCAAAATATCCCGACGTTTTTGGGCGATAGCAAAGTCCTCATTCTGATCGACGATTTGGATCGCGCCGATCCAAGCATTGTGCCGCAGATTTTATTCGCTCTCAAAGAAATCCTGGATATGCCGGGATTTTCCTTCATCTGCGCATTTGATCCGGAAGTCGTTGGTGTTGTCTTAGGGGAATATCATCCCGGCTTCGGAAATGGCCTCAAGTTTCTTGAGAAAATCATTGATTATCCGCGCTGGTTGCCGCCACCAAGCAGGGAAAATATTCTTCGACTGGCAAGATCAGATATCGAGAAGTTCTGCGAATTCGTTCCGACAGGCGCACTGGATGAAGTCAAAGATTTGCTGCCAGAAAACCCGCGGGCACTTCGACAATACGTGCGACATCTGACCTTGTTGCGTCCACAGATCATCAGGCATCATGATTATGAACTGAACTGGCCAGCGATCCTCGCCGCTGATTTGCTCAAGGTCGAATACCCAAAGTTTTCTTTCGATTTTTTTACCCAAGCGGATTTTTGGAAAGAGGCAGCTTTTGCAGGTTGGGGCGGTAAAAAGTCAGAAGATAAACAGGAGATTTTCATTGCCGAAAAAGTCAAGGAGGTCGCCAACAAGGCGGGTGTCAAAGATGAGACTATCACGCAGCGCCTCATACGGATTACAAGCCGGATTTGCTCATTTTCCAAAGCCCTCACGGGAGAAGATTTAAGATATCAAACGCTCCTTGCCGAGGAACCTCATGCCGTGACGTGGAAAGAGTTCGACCAGTTTCTGGCCGAATGGCGGAAGCGACCTGATCAATTTGACATCCCAGAGTGGATGCGCAATCAGGCGTTGTCGCAGGATCAATCGGTTGAACGAGTTTTTGGCGAGCTTTTCGAATCCATCACCCATCGCCGCCTGCAATCGTTCGACAAAGCTGCGGAAGGCATTTCTAAACAGGCCATGAAAGGTCCATTGACCGATGCGAAGGACCTGTTGATTCTGCTGCAGAAATTGACCTTCGATGTTGGCCAGCCCGAATCGGTTCATACCCTAATTACGGCAGAGCAATTCGCTCAGGCAACCAATATGGTTCGCCATTATATTCACTTTAAAAACACACCTGAATATCGTGAATGCAGGGAGGCTGAGTCGGCTTATCTCTTGCGTTTTGTTGAAGCGTGGAAATCTGGCGCGCAACGCATTCTCAAGGATTTTAACCCCTGGTCTCAGGATTTCCTTGAACCTGGAGTGAAAGCGAAAGAGGAACTGTGCAACGCAATCGTCAAAATTGTGCTTCCAAGATTTACGCAGAGTCTCCTTGACCGTTTCCGTCAGTTGGATTTCGTTCGAAGCATCATACCTGAAGGCGCCGCATCTGAAGAAAAACAGGTCCTATTCGACCCCAACAGCCATTTCTGGAAAAAACGTCGAAGTGATGTTCTTTCTCTCTTCAAAGAAGCAAAAACGAACAGTGTCATTCATGAAAATCTCTACCAGTTTATTTCCATGCTCGGTTTTCACTGGAAAGAACGTCTTGATAAGAACGTAGAGGCATTGCTCCAGGATAAAGAAATTGTCAGCGCAATCTGGGACGGCGCTGTTGCCTCGCGATTGAATCCGAGAGCATTCGGCTCCCTGAAAGACTTTCCGGATCGTCTCAAAGCGGATTTCAACATTGAACTATCCCGACCCGACTGGTGGAATCTCCCCAATGAAGCGAGAGAAAACATCGAAGCAAACGAGCGGGTTTAGCCGTTTTAAACATCCGATGCCCAGGTTCTTGAGTGAAAAATGCACCCAAGAGAAGTATCAGCATTGGTTAAAATGGAAAGCCAACGCCCACTACAAACGCGACAGGAAACGGAAATATCCCGGCGCAACTCAGGCTCGTTGGAAGGAGGCAATCCACGAGGCAGTGAAGCGTTGCAAAGGGAAAGATGATTATACCGGAAGGTTGCTTCGCTGGGATTTGCTGCGCAAATACGACAACAAAAAAGCAAAAGGCGCAGGCATCAGATACAAGAAAAAGTTTGCCGGGTTGCCGAGCGTTGACCACTATAATCCTCTCAGACGGCAGCCTGATTTCCGGATTTGTGCTTGGTTTGTCAACGACGCAAAAAGCGATCTGACCTACGGAGAGTTTCTGAATTTGTGTCGCGCCGTCTTAAAACATCAAAGCCGCAGGATATAGGACCCTTGCGGATCTCACGGCATGGAGCCGAGTTTCGTCCAGCGGCACTATCAATATGGCAAAGCGGAGGATAAAAGTCAATATATTGGACACGAACGCTCAGCGACAAAACCGTTCCCGACGGCATCCCGTTCGCGGTTCCGTGGAACGACCTCGAAAAGAAAATGAAGGTTCCGGCCAAGGTGAAATCCATCCGCCGCAAACTCAACGTCCCCCGCGAACGCTTCCGAAGCACTCCGGACAGCCGTTACCTTTGGGCGGGCAGGCCGGAATGAAAGAATGTTGTCGGAAGTAAATTTCCCCGCGCTTCCGCGCGGGGCTTTTGTTTACAGCAACATCAATTGTTCTGGGTCACTCTTTCGGCGTTCATGGAATCGAACGTACCTCCGAATCATCTCAGGAGTTATTCGATCTCCAACCGTTCTTGCAAAATACCCATCCGCCCCTTATCACACCAGGGCATCTTTCATCCCCCCGCTTCCGAGCGGGGTATTCAGATGTCCTTTTCATAAAGCCCATGAAACCCGAATTCCCAATTCCGACTCCACGGCGATTGCCGTCCCAAATCACTCCATGCCCGATCGTTGAGGCCGTGCTGGAAATTCGTTTTGTAACATCTGAACCGTGGCGCACGATGCCGGGCCTGTTCTTCACAAAAATCCGCGAGCGATATCCGCAGCAAAAAGACCTGCCCTTGGCGCAGCTTTCCGAGGAATTTCGTCGGCAGGATCCGTCGCTGATTTATATGCCGTTGCTTCAGTTTTTGAGCAAGGATTTCATCGTTCAATTTGGTCCGCGCGTGGTCAGTCTCATCACGCATCCCAGCCATTATCCGGGCTGGTCGGCCGTCGAGAAGGAGATGAAATGGCTTTTGGAAAGGGTCCAACAAAGCGGAATCATCACCGAAGGGGAACGGCTCGGTGTGCGATACATTGATTTTTTCGATTTCGATATCTTTTCCAAATTGATTTTGAAAGTCGAGGTGGCTGACCATCCGGTGGGCGGAGAGCTGGCCGTCAATACCGTGCTTCGGCGGGGACAGTTCGTTGCGAGAATTCAGGTTTCCAACAGCGTGATTTTGGGCGGTCAGAATGAAACCAAACGCGGAAGCGTTCTTGATGTGGACGTGTGGCTGGGATCGCTTGACTTCGATTTATTCGCGAATGCGACCAGCAAATTTGGAGAGGCGCATCAGTTTGTGAAGGAAATTTTCTTTGGCTTGCTTAAGTCGGAATTTTTGGCCACATTAAGCCCGGAATACCCATGACCGTCATCCTCCCCACCACCCGCCAATCCGTTTACCAGCTTTCGGAGGCGTTGCGGGAAGAAGCCATTCCCGTTGCGATTCGACGGGCGACACCGAGTGAGGCGGACCGGGAAGAGCTTGTCCTGCAAAGAATGGGCGTCCGAGCCTGGGGACGATTGCATCAATTCCGTCACTACTACTCGCAAGGATGGGGAGAGAGCGGCGGAAAACCCTTGTCCCCCCGGGCGCTGGAAAGCTTCTATCGTTTTCTGGAAAACGGGCGTTTTCCGGAGGGCGCAACACCCAGCTTGTTTTTGACCGATGAAGGCTGCCTTGAGCTTTGCTGGGAGGATGCCGAAGGCAAGGCGATTCAGGTCGAGTTCACGTCTTCAGGCGCTGAATATTTCGTTGAAGCGAAGGGAATCGAGGATCGAGCGAATTTCAGCGAACTCCCGAATCTTGCCCGTCGCTTGCTTTCAACCTGATTTCCATGCCCCTGCCTCCGGAAGAAGATATTCTGCGAGCAATCTGCTCTGACAAATGGGACGGGAAAAGAATTGCCCCCAGTTTGTTCAAAGGCGAAAACACATCAGTCAGCAGATTGGCAATCACTTCACTCGAAGATCATTGGGACTTGTTTCGCAAATTTGTTGAAAAACCTCCCGAAAGATGGCTTGAGCGCATTGGCGAAGTCAACGTTGGGGCACTGCAGCAGATCGGTCGCCGTTACACCCATCCTGCAGAACTGACAGTGGAATCCGACCCCACAGACTGGAATCCGGCCCACGCCGTTATTCCTCAAAACATCAGCCGCGGCCTGGCCAATCAAATCATTCGCCAACTCAAAATACACGAAGACCCGCGGCCTGATGTCCGTTGTCATCCGTAGAAACGCACTGCCCGTAGATTGGCGAAACTCAACGTCCCGCGCGAACGCTTCCGAAGCACTCCCGACAGCCGCTACCTTTGGGCCGGAGAGTTGAAGTGAGGCAACACCCATGAAGAAGGCCGAACAACCAGAAATGCACGCCGGCTTCGATTCCGCCGTTGAACGGCAAAAGGACGACAGGCTCAACCGCTGGCCCTTTGCCAAGGAAATCTACGGGATCGCCACGACGTATCCAAAGGAGTGGTCGGTCCGCATCGGGATTTATGGGGATTGGGGATCTGGAAAATCAACGGTGCTCAATTTCGTCAAGACCTTGGCGAAGAAGGGCAAGCACCTGATTATTTGCTTCAACCCGTGGCAATATCAATCCACCGAGGAACTGTGGCCGGCCTTCGTGCAGGAGCTTTATACGCAAATTCAATCCCATGTGGGAAGTTTGCCTGGAAAAAAAGGAGTCGCTTTCAAGCGGTTTCTCAACGGTTGCACCACCATTCTAAAGGAGATCGCGACTCTTGATCCGCGTGTCGAGAAGGCAAGCAAACTTGGGTTGCCGTTACTCAAGAAATACACTCAACTGGGACCAAAAGATGTGCGAAGAATCCCGACCTTTTTGGGCGATAGCAAAGTCCTCATTTTGATCGACGACTTGGATCGCGCCGATTCAAGCATCGTTCCGCAGATTTTGTTTGCGCTCAAAGAAATTCTGGACATGCCTGGGTTCTCCTTTATCTGCGCATTCGATCCAGAGGTCGTTGGCATCGTCTTGGAGAAATATCATCCCGGGTTCGGACATGGCCTCAAGTTTCTTGAGAAAATCATTGATTATCCACGCTGGCTGCCGCCGCCAACCAAAGAGGATTTCCTTCGACTCGCAAAAGCGGACATCGAGAAGTTCTGCGAATTCGTTCCGATAAACGCGCTGGACGCAGTTAAAGATTTGCTTCCAGACAACCCGCGGGCGCTTCGACAATACGTGCGTCACTTGGCCCTCTTGCAACCTCAAATCATCAGGCACCATCCTTATGAATTGAACTGGCCGGCAATTCTCGCCGCCGATTTGCTCAAGGTCGAATATCCGAAGTTTTCTTTCGATTTTTTCGCCCAAGCGGAATTTTGGAAGGAAGCGGCTCTTGCGGGTTGGTCTGACAAGAAAACCAAACAGAAGCAGGAGGAGTTCATTGCCGAAAAAGTCAAAGAGATCGCCAACAAAGTGGGTGTGAAAGATGAGACTATAACTCAGCGCATCATTCGGGTCACAACCCGGATATGCTCCTTTTCGAAAGCGCTCACGGGAGAGGATTTGCGGTATCAGACGTTGCTTGCCGAGGAACCTCATGCCGTGACCTGGAAGGAATTTGACCGGTTTCTGGCCGAATGGCGGAAGCAGACGGATGCTTTCGACATCCAAGAGTGGATGCGCAAGCAGGCGTCATCTCAAGAGCACTCGGCAAAACGGGTCTTTCGTGAACTTTTCGAATCGACTTGCCATCGCCGATTGCAATCGCTCAGCGAAGCTGCGGATGGCATTTCCGAACAGGACATGGCGGCTCCATTGACGGACGCGAAGGCTTTGCTGGCTCTACTAAGAAAACTGACGTTCGAAATTGGCCTCCGCGAATCGGTTCAGGACATGATCGGGGCGGAACAATTCGATCTGGCAGTCAAAATGGTTCTCCAATACATCCATTTTGAGAACACACCGGAATATCGCGAGTTCAGAAAATCTGAGCAGGACTACCTCGTTGAGTTTGTTGAGGTGTGGAAGGCCGGCGTGCAAGCCATCTTGAAAATGATGCGGCGTTGGGTTGACGACCCTGTTTCCGATCGCCGGAGCGGAACATCAAGGCAGCTTCGGGAGAGGATCATCGAAATCATTCGTCCACGATTTTCGCAAATGCTCCTCGACGGATTTCGCACAGCGAATTTCATTCACAGCATGATGCCTGAGGACGCCGCAACGGAGGAAAAACGTGTCCTGTTTGATTGTCACAGTCATTTCTGGACAGACCGTCGCGGCGATGCCTTCTCGCTTTTCAAGGAAGCGAAAGACAACCCCGTCGTTCATGAAAATCTCTATCAGTTCATTTCCATGCTCGATTTTCATTGGAAAGAGCGCCTCGACAAGAGGGGCGAAGCACTGCTCCAGGATGCAGAAGTTGTTAGCGCCATCTGGGACGGCGCCGTTGCCGCGCGATTGAATCCGAGAGCATTCGGTTCCTTGAAAGACTTTCCGGATCGAATCAAGAAAACCTTCAACATTGATCTTCCCAAAACCAAGTGGAGCATCCCCAACGAAGCGACTGCCCCAGAATCCAGCGGCAATTGAGGAAAAACCATGCGAATTCAGCCCGGCAAAGAATTCATTGTCAAAACAAAAGCACGGTGGCTAGTCGATGAAATGACGCTGCATGAAATTGCCCAACGCTGAACTCGCCACCGTGCCCGAGCAGAAGATCACGCGCTATCTGCTCAACCCCGCCCACCCCGCCGGCGGAAGCAAGGCGTCCTTTTTCCTGCGCTTCGGTTTCACCATGGCCGAGTGGAGGCGATTGGCCAAGGTCTTGCTCCGTCATGCGCGCGAGAACGATGTGGTTGAAACCGAGGAGACGCGTCACGGCACACGCTTCGTCGTGGACGGTCCGCTGACCGCACCCGACGGAACGGTCTTGAATATTCGCAGTGCATGGTATATTGATCCTGGTAGCAATGCGCCGCGATTTGTGACCGCACACCCCCTTCCAAAACCATGAACCACATCAAAGAACTGGATGCCGTGGCCCTGACGGGTGACTTGCCGAAGTTTGGACTGAAGCGCGGTGACGTGGGCACCGCCGTGTTGGTGCATGGCTATGGCGCGGCCTTTGAGGTGGAGTTCGTCGGCTACGACGGCCATACCGTTGCGCTTGTAACGCTGGAGCGCGACCAGGTGCGCCCGCTTCAGACCAACGACATCCCCCACGTGCGCACCTTGGCGGCAGCTTAGCCCGCATATTTCATAATTTGACACCACAATTGCCTGCCGTTTGATGGTAGGCAACGGGACCCGCCTGCCACCCGCATGGTGTGGTTGCCCTATAGTGTTTGGAACATCGTGGCATCGTTTTTACCGAATCATGAAAAATCCAGGTTAGCGGCGCTGTTTCAAAACCAGGATGCGCGCCACGGAAGGGCACAAGGGAGCCGTGACCCAAACGGTAGAGAACAAAAAAGCCGCAGGATATAGGACCTTTGCGGATCTCACGGCATGGAGCCGAGTTTCGTCCAGCGGCACTATCAATATGGCAAAGCGGAGAATAACCTTCGAGGTGGGATTTTCCACGAAAGCGAACAGGTGGTTTTGATTCGACGACGGGGACCGATTATTTTCTTCACGGCCCGGATGCGCCCCCGCTGTTGCGCCGCCATAAGGAATCCAATACATACAATCCGACACCCACGCAAATGGCGCTGTCGGCGACGTTGAAGGCCGGCCAGTGATATTTGTTGATGTAAAAACTGAGAAAATCAACGACATGCCCATAGGTCAGGCGATCTGAAAGATTCCCGGCGACGCCTCCCAGCAGAAGGCCGAATGCAATCCGCGGCACAAGGCCGGCGTGCGTGAAATGGCGCCTCATGGCAAGCAAAACCATCAGGGCGGCAAAGGCAAGCGCGCTCAGCCAGAATCCGTAATCCTGAAGAATTCCCCAGGCGGCGCCGGTGTTGCTGATGAGGGTGAGGCTGAGAAAACCTGGGATGACGCGCACCGGCTGTCCCGGCGTCAGGCTTTCCAGGACAAACCGTTTGGTTGTTTGATCGAGCGCAAAAACCAGGCTGCCCAGGACAAAGGCCGGCAGGGAGCGGTTCAATCTTCCTCTTCCTTCTCGACGACCTCTTCTTCAGAGTTGCCGAAGTCGGACAATTGGAACGTCTGCGGCAGACGTTTCTGATGGGATTTTTCCATTTCCGACTGACATTCCACCGTGTAACGAGCCCATGGGATGGCGTCCAGCCGGGCTTTCGGGATCGGCTTGCCGCTCATCTCGCAGATTCCATAGGTGCCGTTCTCCAGGCGCTTGAGCGCCTCGTCGATTTCGTAAAGGGCCTCCTGTTCGTTTGACACCATGCTCAAGGCGAACTCGCGGTCAAAATTATCGGTGCCCGCGTCGGCCATGTGAACGCTGTAGGCGGAAAGATCGCTCGAAGCGTCCTTTTGCGTCCGCCGCAGGTTGTCGCTGGCGTGGAACTCGATGTCGTCCAGCAACCGGTCGCGCAGATCGAGAAGGAACTTCACGTAGCGGCCATGGGGGCCTTTCGCCGCCTTGGCAAGCAATACCAGCCGGCGCTGATCGAGCGCGCGCGCCTTCTCCTCGTCGCTTAGCGGCGGCGGGGGCTTCACCCGCGTCTTGGACGGCGTCGCCTTGGGCGTCGGGATTTTTTTGGCCACAATGGGTTTTCGTGTTGCCGCCGCCTTGGCGTCCTTGGCGCGCGCCGATTTCTTGCTGGATTTTTTGCTCATGGTAAAACTCTCCGTCCGGTGGATAACGGGTGGGTAAAAAGGCGTATTCCAGCCAAACAGTCAATCACGAAACATTGTCATGGCGCAACCGGGCGCGGCAGGCTATCCACACGGCCTTTCCGGGCAAGACTCAGAGCTGGGGTGGGAGTGAACGGCATGAAAGGAAAACTGGACAACGGCGCGGGGGTCTGGCTGATTTCCTGTTGTGCGTTCGCGCGCGGGAATATCCGCCGCCCGATCACAACAATATGAGCCAATCATTCAAAAAACAAATCTTCGACGCGAACCAACGCATTCGGCTGGGGATATGGGGCCTGGGCCGCGGCGGTTCGTTTTACCGGGCATGTCGGGCGCTTTGCCTGGATGTGGTCGCAGGCTGCGACTACAACCGTCACATGCGCGACAATTTCCTGGCGCAGAATCCGGGCGCGTTTGTCACCGAAAATGCGGAGGAGTTTCTCGCCCGCGATTTCGACGCGGTGCTTCTGGCGACGTTTTGTCCTGCTCACGCGGATGACGCCATCGCGTGTCTGAACGCGGGCAAGCACGTGCTCTCGGAAGTGACCTCGTTTCACACGATGGCCGAGGGCGTCCGTCTGGTTGAAACAGTGGAGAAGACCGGCAAGATTTACAATCTTGCTGAGAACTACCCGTTTTCCGCTCCCAACATGTGGCTGGCGCGGCGATGGAAGGATGGGTTTTTCGGCGAACTGATGTACGCCGAATACGAATATGTGCACGAAGTCCGGACACTTGCGTACACCTATATCGATAACACGCCGATCATCCCCGGCAACCATGCGCACAGCTGGCGAAGCTGGATCAATTATCACTATTACAACACTCATTCGCTGGGACCGATGATGCACATCACGGGACTGCGTCCGACGCGGGTGGTGGCGTTGCCGGGACAGCAGCGTTTGTCGGGCTACCTCATGCGCGGGATCGAGGGGATGGGCGGCGTGGCGCCGTCGCTCATCAACATGTCCAACGGCGCGATTGTGCGCAACCTGATGGGCGCGACAACCAACGACGGGCATTGCCAGCGCATCTGGGGCACCAAGGGCGCAGCGCAAATGACCGGACATGGCCTTCAATTGCGCCTGGGCGGATCGGGCGACAGTCCCATGTTCGAGGTCAACCCGCAATGGGATGAGTTGGGAGAATTGGCTGCCGCCACGGGCCACAGCGGCGGCGACTTCTGGGTGCTTTATTTTTTTGCGCGCCAGATTTTGGAGGGCGCTCCGGCGCCATTCGAGATTTATGCCGCCGCCGATTGCACGATTCCAGGCATCCTGGCGTATCGCTCCCAGATTGAAAACGGAAAGGCATACAATGTGCCCGATTTCCGTGATCCGGCGCAACGGGAACCATATCGTAATGATCACTACGCGCAACCGCGCTATGATTCCAAGAACGGGTTGTTCCCGAAAGGCGCGGATGAATCCATCACCCTGCAATTCTCCCGCACGATGCGCGATTTGATCAACGCATCGGGTGTCTATCGCGCCTACCGGGATTGGTCAGTGATCGCCGCCGATGTCAAGGACCCCACGCAGCTTGTCCCTCTCGCGGACCGCTTGTTGGAAGCGATTCCCTTGCTTCAGGAGACACAACGGACGGCATGCAAGATCGTTGAGGCGTATCCTGAAAGCGACGGCGCTCGCGTGTTGCGCGACATGCTGGAACGCAGCGATGTGGAAATCACCTCGCGTCCGGGTTTTGCGCGCGATTTGAGGCGGGAACGCGGCCGGCTTGCGCGCCGTGGCGCGCGCTGGCTCAAATGCGGGGGCGGATCGGCAGAATCGGAGACCGATGAGGGGCCCGGGATATGCTCGCCATTTGTTCGCGCCTGGCGGCTCTCGCGGCTGACGCCCAAGCGCGGCGGGACGGCCGGGGCGCGTTGTGTCAAGCTTTCCGATCCTCTTGATTGGCGGGACATCAGCGACTCAGCCGTCGCCACGGGAGCGCCGCCGGACTTCATCAACGTCCACCAGGTCTATCCGTTTCAGGACGGCATCGCTTATCTCGGAAATCGTTTCAAGGTCGCCAAAGACGGCGTTTGGACGCTGCTGCTGGGGCATGACGGCGGCTGCAAGGTGTTCGTGAACGGCAAGGCGGTGTTTTGCAATCCCCAAAGGATGAATCCCGCCGAACCTGACCGGTCCAGAGTTGTCCTGAAACTCGCGAAGGGCGTTCATGAGATCGTCGTGGCGCTGGACACGGATCATGGCCTGGGATGGGGCATCTTCTTCCGGTTCCAAATTCCACGCGAGGCGCGCCCCAAGGGCTGGAAACCCTTGTTTCCGATGCCCATGAAAATCCGAGGGGCGATGTTCAACCGGGCGTGATGGAAACGCCTTTTGCCAAATTAAAACATGAGCCAATCTGCCAGGAAATCCGGCATTTGTTACATCATCGGGGCAGGACCGGGCGACCCCGGTCTGTTGACGTTGCGCGGGCGTGAATGCCTGGAAGGCGCCGAGGTGGTGTTCTACGATTATCTTTGCAACCCCCAACTGCTTCGTCACGCGCCCGGAAATGCGCAGAGCATTTTTGTCGGCAAGAATTCCAAGGGCAGATGCCTCAAACAGGAAGAGATCAACGCCCTTCTTGTTCGGGAAACTGCGGCAGGGAAAATCGTTTGCCGCTTGAAAGGCGGTGATCCCTATGTGTTCGGACGCGGCGGCGAAGAGGCTCTGGCCCTTGCGGATGCGGGACTTTCCTTCGAGGTGGTTCCGGGAATCAGTTCCGCAGTGGCGGCGCCTGCGTTTGCCGGCATCCCCGTCACTCACCGCGGTCTGACCTCCTCGTTCACGGTGATCACCGGGCATGAGGATCCAACCAAACCGCAGCGCGGGATTGACTGGAAACAGGTTGCGCAGATACCGGGCACCAAGGTGATTTTGATGGGAGTCGGCCGGATGCGGGAAATCGCAGGGGCATTGATTGAAGCGGGGATGCCGTCGCGCACTCCCATTGCGCTGGTATGCTGGGGCACCTACGGCCGACAAAAGACCGTCGCCGGAACCCTGGCCACCATTGTGGAACAGGTGGAAGCCGCCGTCTGCAGTCCGCCCGGCGTGACGGTGATCGGCGAGGTCGTCAACCTCAGGGAACAGCTTGACTGGTTTGAGAGCCGCCCGCTTTTTGGCAAGCGGATTGTGGTCACCCGGACGCGCGAGCAGGCCAGCGAACTTTCCCGAAGGCTGCGGCAGAAGGGCGCCGATGTCCTTGAGCTGCCAACCATCCGTTTTGCTCCGCCCGAAGATACGCAACCGCTTCAGCGCGCGATCCGGAATATTCACGAGTACGACTGGATTGTCTTCACCAGTTCCAACGCCGTGGAAACATTCCTCCGCGAATTTCTCGCCATCCATCGCGACATTCGAAAGCTTGGCACAGCGAGAATCGCAGCGGTTGGTCCTGCCACGGTGAGCGCGCTCCGGCGGTTTCATCTGGAGGTGAATTTGCAACCCGAGGAATACACCGCCGGAAAAATGGCTGAGGCATTTGCCGCGCAGGGAAAGGCGGCGGGGATGAAAATCCTGCTGCCGCGGGGGGACCTTGCGCGGAAGACGTTGACCGGAGAACTGGCCGGGCAGGGAGCAATCTGCGACGAGGTTGAGACCTACCGCACGGTTCCCGAAATAGACGATCTTTCCGACAGCCGTTACGATCTTCTCCAGGGCGGCGCGGACTGGATCACTTTCGCCAGCAGTTCCGCTGCGGAAAATTTTCATGCCCTGGGTTTGCCGTTGGAACATTTCACGATCAAGTACGCCAGCATCGGTCCCCTCACCTCGGAGAAAATGCGGCAACTCGGTTGCTCCGTGGATGTCGAGGCAAAAGAGCACACCATCCCCGGTTTGGTCGAAGCGATTGTGGCCGTCGAAACGGGCGATTGATCATCGAGGGGATGCGGGTTTGTCCTTCCATGCGCGACAGCCCACGGCGCCCGTGGGCGGCGTTCTCTTGTCTTTTCGTTTGTCTGCTGCTTCATCTTTCTTCACTATCGGCATCAAACCATGCAACCGATGACATCCCGCGAACGACTTCGTCGCTGCTATTTCAACGAGGAACTGGACCGGCCCGGTGTTTACAGCCGGACCGGCTTTCCGTCCAGCGATTCGACCTACGACCGTCTCAAGGCTTATCTCCAGACGCACGCCGATTTGAAACGCGGTTGGAGGGGGCGCGCCTTCGAATCGCCCGCCCCGACGGAGCAGTCGGTCGAAATGCACACAGAAGATTTTGACCGTCAAATGACGATCCTCCACACGCCAGCCGGCGACTTGCGATTCACCTACCTCCTCAGCCGCAAAGGTCAGCCCGGCCTGAGCGAGACGTACTTCATCAAGTCGCGCGAAGACGCCGAGGCGTATCTCTCCCTGCCGATGCCCGGAGTGGCCGGCGATGTCTCGTCGTTCTTCAAGGCCGATGGCGAGATGGGCGACCGTGGCATTGTGGATGTGGGACTCGGAGTGAATCCCGCCGGGTTTGTGGCGGAGTTGTGCGGGTCGGAGACGTTTGCCATGTTGACGATCACGGACCGCGACATCATTCACGCGTTATGCGAACGGCAGATGAACGTGATCCTGAACAACCTTCGCTTTCTCCTGGAACGAAAGGTCGGCCCATACTTTTCGATGGCGGGCGAGGAGTTCATCGTTCCGCCGCTGCACGGGCCGAGGGATTTTTGGGAGTTCAACGTGAAGTACGACAAGCCGATCGCGGACCTGATCCACGAAGCAGGCGGGCGGCTTCACATTCATTGCCACGGCAGCATCAAGTCGGTATTCAAGGGGTTCCTCGACATCGGCGCGGATGTTCTGCATCCATTCGAAGCGCCGCCGATGGGCGACATCACCCCGATGGAGGCCAAAGAGATGGCGCGCGGCAAACTCTGCCTGGAGGGCAACATCCAGATCGCCGCCATGTACGAACACACGCCCGAACAAGTGCGCCATGAAACGCAGTCATTGATCAAGACCGGCTTCAACGATCACAAGGGCATGATCGTCAGTCCCAGCGCCTCGCCCTATATCCGCGGCAAAGGCGAGGACTGCTTTGAACAATACAAGGCCATGATCAATGCCGTTCTTGAACGGCAGATATGAACCGGAACCACTGTTGCGGAACAGATCGGGATCGCGCGTCTCATGATGGAAGCTTGCCCCCGTGAAAGGGGGTTGCAATAAAGGGCAAGGAAAAACCAATTTCGGTATAGTGATTTTTTTAGTGGCTTGTCATGGTAAATGTGTAAGGATGCAGGTGGTTCGAATGGTATTCGAACCCCACATTCAAACATTCAACCGACAGAATTTACCATGCAAGATTTGAAACAGCTCTACAACGCGGTGTTGGAAGGAAACGCCAAGGCCGCCAAGACCGTCACCGAACAAGCCCTTGCCGAAGGGACCGATCCGCAAACCCTGGTCACGAAATACATGATCCCCGCCATGGACGAGGTGGGGCGTCGATTCGAGGCGAACGAATACTTCGTGCCCGAATTGTTGATCGCGGCGCGCGCCATGAAGACCGCACTGCAAATCCTCGCCCCGCTCCTCGCCGCGAAGGGAGTGGAACCCATCGCGCGTGTGGCGATCGGCACCGTCAAGGGCGACCTGCATGACATCGGCAAGAACCTTGTCTCCGCCATGCTGGAAGGCGGCGGGTTCGAGATCATTGATCTGGGCGTGGACGTCACCCCCGAAAAATTCCTCGCGGCGGTCAACGAGAAAAAGGCCAACATCGTTGCGCTCTCGGCATTGCTCACCACCACGATGCCGATGATGAAGAACACCATCGAATCGCTCAAGTCGGCCGGCGTCCGGCAGCAGGTGAAGGTGATGATCGGCGGAGCGCCCGTCACCCAGAAGTACGCCGACGAAATCGGGGCGGACGGCTACAGCGACAACGCCAGCAGCGCCGTCACTCTCGCACGGAAACTGGTTGCGAAATAGCCCGGGCGACAGCGGTTCTTGCGCGAGCGGCTCCTAAAGGGCCGCAGCGAGGGGAATTCTTATGATCGCTCCAAAAGATGGCAGGCCCTTCTCCCAGATGCTGGGAGGGGGCGGGTTTTATTATGGCGCCGAACTGGTGACCACGCGCGGGTTTGTTCCGCCCGAACAACCCAACCGCATCGTCGAGTTCAGCGAACAACTCTGCAACGATGCGCGGATCGGATGGGTCTCCCTGACCGACAATCCGGGCGGCAACACCATGTTGCCGCCCGATTGGCTGGCCCGCATCCTGGGCGGCAAGAAGACGGCCATCGTCCTGCATCTCACCTGCAAGAACCACAATCGCAGCGCGCTGGAATCAATCGCCTGGAAATACGCCGCCGAAGGCATCGAGAACATCGTGGCCATGACAGGCGATTATCCGCGGTCGGGTTACGGGGGAAACGCCAGCCCCGTCTTCGATCTGGATTCGGTGAGCCTCGTCGCGATGCTCCATGCGATGAACCAGGGGATTCAGACGCCCGGCAAAAAAGGCGAGGCGGCGTCGCTTCCGAAGACGAACTTCTACATCGGCTGCGTCGTGTCGCCTTTCAAGCGGCACGAACGGGAGCTGATGCCGCAGTACTACAAGTTGCTGCGCAAGGTCGCCAGCGGCGCGCAGTACGTCTATACCCAGCTCGGCTATGACATGCGGAAATTCCACGAGGTGAAGCTTCTGCTCGCGGCAAATGGAACGCCCCTGCCGGTCATCGGCAACGCCTATCTCCTCAACAAAATCGTTGCCGGGCTTTTTCATCGCCGTCAGATCCCCGGCTGCGTGGTCAGCGATCGGTTGCTCGAACTGTCCGAAAAATACGCCGCTGGTCCCGACAAAGGCCGCGGTTTCTTCCAGGAACTGGCCGCGAAGCAGCTCGCGGTCTTCAAAGGATTGGGTTTTGGGGGCGGGTACCTCTCCGGCATGTCCAAGGCGGAGACGTTCTTCAAGATCATTGACCTGGCGGAAAGCTACGGAGAAAACGACTGGCGCGCGTTTGCCAAGGAGGTTCAGTTTCCGCAGAAGGACGAGTTTTATCTCTACGAGCAGGATCCTGAAACCGGCCTCGGCGATCCCCGTCGCATCAATCAGGAATACCGGCGGTCGCTGCAACAACCGACGAAGAGCAAACATGTGACGTTGACCTACCGGTTGTCACGTTTCATTCACGACGCGATCTTCACGCCGGGCAAGCCGGCCTTCAACCTTCTGCGGAAAATTTACGAGCGTTGGGACAAGAAACCAGGGATGTTTGCCCATGCCGCCCATGCCCTGGAGCGAATGTCCAAGTTTGTCTCCTTCGGATGCCGGGATTGCGGCGATTGCAGCCTGCCGGATTGCGGCTACCTCTGTCCGTTGTTCTCCTGCTCCAAAGGCTCGCGCAACGGCCCGTGCGGAGGCTCCATTGACGGGATGTGCGAACTCAACGACAAGGAGTGCATCTGGGCCAGGGCCTACGAACGATTGAAGTACGACAAAGAGGCCGAGGCCATGCTGAAACGGCCGGCGGTCTTTTACCACGCGGAACTCAAGGGCACTTCCTCATGGGCGAACACGTTCCTGGGACGCGATCATCATTCCGACAATAATCATTCCGAGGCGGCGACGGAGAAGACGCCGCAGAAAGGACCGTAACCCATGCCCCTTCCCGGCCTCACGCTCATCGGCGAGTCGATCAACGACTCGGTTCCATCCACCAAGAAACTCTTCGACGCCAACGACATCGAAGGCATCCTGGCGTTGGCGCGGTCCCAGGACGAAAAGGGCGCCGACTACATTGATGTCAATGTCGGCCGGCGTTCGCCTGACTTCATGGCGGACATGGTGAAGCGGGTTCAAGCCGTCACCGCCAAGCCGCTCTCCATTGACACTCCCGATCCGGAAATCGCCGCCGCCGCCCTCAAGGCTTATGAAGCCGGACGCGCGGGCGGTAAAATTCCGGTTTTGAATTCCATTTCCCCGTTGCGGATGCAGATGCTGGATTTGTTCGAAATCCAGCCGTTCATGCCGATCCTCATGGCGTCGGAACGAAAGGAAGGCGCGGAATCCATGCCCTGTCGGACCGCCGAAGAAACGCTTCTTGCCGCGAAACAAATGCTGCAGGCGGTCCGCCAATTGGATTACAGCATCGCCAACAGCCAGTTGATTCTTGATCCGGGCATCTGCCCCATCGGCGGCGATGCTGAGGGCATCACCCGCAGGGTCCTCGATGGCATGAAGTTGATCCACGGGGATCCCGAATTGCAGGGAGTCCATATCTCGGTCGGCCTGAGCAACTTCACGGTGATGCTTCCCCCGAAGACGGCGGACGGCCGGCCGGTCAAGGGCGCCCTGGAGAGCGCCTTCCTGACCCTGGCGATGCCGCGCGGATTGGACATGATCATCGGTTCCGTGGTGCGCAAATATGAACGGCTCGCCGACGATCATCCGGCCCTCGTCTGTCTGCGGGAAGTCCTTCAACTTGAGGGCGTGGACGCCATCATGCGCGTGCGCGAATTTTATTCCGCCTGAGGGAGGCGGTATGACTTCGCGTGAAAGATTGATGGCGATTTTGCGGGGGGAGAAAACGGACCGGCCGGCGGTCAATTTCTATGAAATCGGCGGCATCTCGCGGGACCCCTCTGTTTTTGGAGGCGGCGGATATGCCATGGATCCGCACGATTCCGATCCGTTCAATGTCTATAACGATCCCTCGTGGAACCCGCTGCTGGAACTGGCCGAAACCGCAACCGACCTCATCCGGATGCGGGGGCCGGCTCTCCGGGAACCATCCGGTTCGCCTCGAAACCGGTTCTTCAAGACGACGGAGTTCATGAAAGACGGATCGCGTTTTGCCCGGACCGAAATCCGCGTCGGGGAAAGGATTCTGACCCAGCTCATCCGCCGCGATCCGGAAGTCGCCACGAACTGGTGCATCGAACATCTCCTCAAAACCAACGAGGACGTTCACGCTTATCTCGAACTGCCGCCCGAAGCGTTCGCCTGGGAACCGGATGTCTCGCCGTTGATCGAAGAGGATCGCCGGGTCGGAGACCGCGGCATCGTCATGGTGGACACCGGCGATCCCGTCTGTTCGGTGGCGCCGCTTTTCTCAATGGAAGACTTCACCGTTTTCGCTTTCACGGAAAACGCGCTTTGTCACCGGCTCATGGAGCAGGCGGCGGGCTTCCTCTGGCCTCTCGTCGAAAAAACGGCCCGGGATTTTCCGGGACATCTCTGGCGCATTTACGGTCCCGAATATGCCAGCGAACCGTATCTCCCGCCCCGGTTGTTCGAGGAATACGTCGTCCGTTACACCAAGCCGATGTTTGACAGCATCCGCAAATACGGCGGTTTTCCGCGGTTGCATTGTCACGGACGGATCAAAAAACTCCTTCCGCACTTCGTCCGGATGGGTGCGGCGGCGACCGATCCGATCGAACCGCCGCCGCAAGGCGACGTGTTGCTGGCCGACGTGCGGCGTGAATACGGCCGGGACCTGGCGCTGTTCGGCAACATCGAGGTCAGCGACATCGAGAACATGGCGCCCGCTGAATTTGAAAAAGTCGTCGCAAAAAGCCTGCGCGACGGGACCGCCGGCGACGGGAAGGGGCTGGTGCTGATGCCGTCGGCCGCGCCTTATGGCCGCACCATCACCGCCACCACCATGGCCAATTACGAAACCATGGTGCGGCTCACGCATCGTTTTGTTTTATTGTGACTGTTCACGTCATTCCCGCGAAAGCGGGAATGACTGCCAGCGGAGGGATACCTGAATGGTTGCGTTTTGTCCTGAGTCAACATCTCCTCTGATGCAAGACCTGCTTGCTTTGGCGGGCAACTCGCGGCAGAAGAGGTTCCCTCATGTGCGGCATCGTCGGCATTCTCAATCTGCGCGCAGGCGTTCCTCCGGTGGAGGAGGAATTGCTTGCGCGCATGCGCGACCGCATGACGCATCGCGGGCCGGATGCCTGCGGAATCTGGCTCTCGGCAGACGGCTCGGTGGGGTTGGGTCATCGTCGTCTCAGCATCATTGATCTTTCATCCGCCGCCCAACAGCCGATGTCCAATGAAGACGGCTCGGTATGGGTCGTCTTCAACGGCGAAATTTACAATCACCTCCGTCTTCGTTCAGAACTGGAACAGCTCGGGCATCGCTATCGGTCTCACTCGGACACCGAGAGCATCCTCCATGCTTTCGAAGAATGGGGACTGGCGGCGGTCGAGCGCCTGGACGGCATGTTCGCCTTTGCCCTTTGGGACGCGCCTCGTCGCCAGCTCTGGTTGGTGCGCGATCGCATGGGCAAAAAGCCGCTCTATTTTGCGGAGACGGACGGACGGTTGATCTTCGCCTCGGAAATCAAAGCCATCCTCGACCATCCCGCCGTCCGGCGGGCGGTGAATCCGGAGGCCCTGTGGCATTACCTCAGTTTCGCAGTTGCGCCCGCGCCGCTGACTCTCTTCGACGGGATTTACAAGCTGCCGCCGGCCACGCATCTGCTGGTTTCCGCGAAACAACCGGCCAACGCATCGGACGCGCCTTCGTGGACATTCACCGAATACTGGCGTCCCTGGTCCGTCACGGATGATCCGGCCCGTTCATTCGATGAGTACGCCGGCGAGGTGCGGGAACGTTTGCAAACGGCGGTGGAGCGGCGGTTGATGTCCGATGTTCCCTTCGGCGTCTTCCTGAGCGGCGGCGTGGATTCCAGCGCAAACGTTGCGTTGATGAGCCGTTTGATGACGCGCCCGGTGGATACTTTTTCCGTGGGGTTCGAGGACGCATCGCAGTCCCCTTACAATGAAATCCAGTACGCGCGGCGCGTGGCGGCGCTTTTCAAGACCCAGCATCACGAGGTCCTGATCTCCGACCGGCACTTTGACGAGTTTGTGGATCGCCTGGCGTTTTTTCAGGACGAGCCGCTGAGCGATCCCGTTTGTTTTCCCCTATACCACGTTGCCAAACTCGCGCGCGACCACGGCACCATCGTCATCCAGGTGGGCGAGGGGAGCGACGAGCTTTTCGCGGGCTACGACATTTATCGCAACTATTTGCGCCGTCAGACGCGGTACTGGCGGCAATTCCAATGTTTGCCGGCGTGGGTCCGGCGTTTCCTCGCGGATGTTGGCAGCGTGTTGGTGAGTCGCCGGCAGGGCGTGCATCTCCAGAGAGCGGCGGCGGGTGAACCGGTCTTCCTGAGCGCCGCGCTTGCGTTTTACGATCTGGAAAAGGCGGAACTTCGCCCCGATTTTCGAGAGGCGGCGTCCGTCCCCTGGCCGTCCAGCTTTCAATTGAGCGCGCGATCGCTGAATGGGGGAAACCCCTCGATGGACATGTTGCGGCGGCATTTCTCGAAAGCCGACGTGCGCGCCTTGCCCGAATTGGACGCACCCGACGATTTCCTGAAGCGGATGATCCGATGGGAATGCCATCAACGCCTTGGCGAACTCCTGCTCATGCGGCTCGACAAGATGATGATGGCTGTCAGCGTTGAGGGACGCGCTCCGTTTCTGGACACCGACCTCGTTCAGCTTGCCATGCGCATTCCGTCCTCGATGAAGATCGTGAACGGCATCGGCAAGGCGGTCCTGAAACGCGCGGTGGAGCCGTTGCTTCCCCGGGACCTGATTTACCGCCGGAAGATCGGATTCTGCGGTGGGAGCGGCAACATGCTGACAACGGGCATTCTCCGAACGGCGGAGGCCGCCATTCTTTCCGAATTGCCCGCGCGCGAATGGCCGCGCGGGCCGCTGGAACGGCTTGTGGAAGAGCACCGGCGCGGGGCGGCGGAAAACAGCTTTCAAATCTGGAGCCTGATGAACCTCGCTCTCTGGTTGAAGCGTTGGTTTGGTTGAAAAGGCGACCTGTTCCCTCTTTTTGAGCAGGCGATAGGTGAGGTGTGATAAACTTTTGGCCGCGTGAGACGCTTGCCGTCATTGTTCTTGATTTGAATACGGCTTGAGAATAATCTGTCCAACACACTCGATCGTCCTGCCAATTCACATCAACCAATTTTAATGGATGCTTCTTCCCCGGCAATGTCTTCATAGATTGCGTTGTTGCATGGCAACTTTGTGCGTGAGTATCGCGCCTCTTGTTGCTGCGGCGGCGGAAACGGGCGCATTTGAACGACCGGAAGACGTCGTCCTCCTATGGGCCAGGCGGGCGGGTTTGGTGGTGATGTTCATCTCGGTCACGTTGACGCTGTTTGTGTTGCTTCTGCGTCGCAAGCGGCTGATGGAAAGCCAATCCAAATGGCTGCTTTTCCTTGGGTTGTGCGTCTTTCCAATCCCCGTGGTGCTGTTGAGCAGCGGCGTCGGCATGGAAGAGTCCAAGAGCGTCAAGTTTTGCAGTTCGTGCCACCAACCCATGGGACCATTTGTCAACGACATGCAAAACCCGGCCAGTGAGACGCTGGCCGCCATTCACTACAAAAACAGCCTTATCCAACACGAGCAATGCTGGACGTGCCATTCGGACTATGGCATCTCCGGCACTGCCAAGGCAAAATTGACGGGGTTATCCCACATCGCCGCGGTCACCCTCAACACCTGGACACCGCCCATCAAGCTTCCCGGAGCATATCCATGGCGCATTTGCCTGGGCTGTCACGGCAACTCGGCGCGATTCAAAGCGCCCCGCAAGGAGCCGGCTGCGCACGAAGGGCTTGTCGCCGAGGTGTTGAAAGGCGGCCTTGCGTGTACGGACTGCCATCCGTCGGCGCATCCGCCGCGTGAGCAAAGGAGCACACGTTGAAAAATCGCGAATACCCTTACGCCAAACACCTGACTCTGGCCGGCGCGCTCAGCGTGGCGGGACAGATGACGGCAATCGTGTTTATGCTTCGGGCGAATCCCCACACGACCTTTGCCTTCATGACGTTCGGCTCCGGCATGATCCTCACGGGCATCGTGATCTTTGGTTACGTCATGTTCAGAGACATCAAGGCGCGAACACAAAGCGTGATCGAGCAACGATTCCAGGCGGGAGAATTTGTTTTTCGCCAGGGAGACAGCGGCAATCGCATCTACATCGTCAACAGTGGCGAGGTCGAGGTGCTTCGCAACGATCCTGGCAAGGGTGAGGTTCTTCTGGCGCGCCTTGGCAAAGGGGCGTATTTTGGCGAAATGGCGCTCCTGACCGATGCGCCCCGCAATGCCTCGGTTCGCGCGGCCACCGATGCCACGGCACTGACGATCAGTTGCGACGACTTCCATTCGCTCTTCTCCAGTATTCCAGCCTTCCAACAAAGCATCATGACGGTGATGAATCAACGCGCCCAACCTACTCACGACGTATCACTGTAGCAGTCCAGCGAGTTTTGGACTGCCAGTTTTTTCCAATACACGGAGGTTGAGTGTTTTTCCAAAAGGCTCATCCCGCCATTGCCGATAAGCTTTCACCGTCTTTTCGCCTGTCTGCTGACAGCGGTAAATGGCCGCATCCAAAGGCGCATTTTATTTCCCGCAATAAGGCGATTCCAGCAAGGCGTTGATCCGGGTCCATCACTCGTTCCCGGTTGCTCATACGCAACCACCATAACCTTTTCGGCGAAGCGTTGCATTCTGACACCGCTTGCGGACAAGGGATGTGGACAAACAGCCTCCTTGGATTCGAAACGATGATGTGGTTCAATGACATCAGGCATGCATCTCCAAAGAAGACCGATGCCGTACAGCAGCCAGTTCCGCGGATTTCAGCGTCCTTGATCAGTAGGAAGACGGTGGATGATTTGCGCCGGCGCCTTGGGGAAGCGGGATTGTCCGCTTTTCATGAAAAAGATGAGCCGGGTTGGGAGCAAAGACGTGCGGTGCTTCAAAACCGCTATGAATTGAACGCGGAAACGAGCCAATCGTTGATCATGGCGCTCGAACGGCTCTGGTTATTGCCGTTCCGACGTTATGAAGCCTGTTCACCACTTGTTGTATTCAGACTCGTGCATCTGCCCGCGTATGTGAAGCGTTTCCGGAAAGAGCGCGATCAGGACGGCCTGGTCCTGGCGCGCGCATTCCATATCTTGGTCGAGGCGATCCTCCAGGGAAGCGCCACCTTTCCCGGTGATCCGCTGCATCTCGCGAAGGAAGTGGAGACCGCCATCTCTTCGCCCACGACCTTGTCCCGTAAGAGCGTCCTGCCGCTGGCGCGCATTCTCATCGCCGGAAGCAATGAGGACGGCCTCTGCGGACTCAATCATTTTCGTTCGGCGAACCCGAATGACATCGCTCTTCATGAGCACAAGAAGGAGTTCAACCGTGTTCACAAGGCGCGCGGCATCGAGCGTCAGGGAGAAAAGCTGGATGACAACCGGAAGGAACTCGACGAGCAGTCCCGCCGCCTTCAGAAAGCCAAGCGGAGATTGGTCAAGGGCGGCCTTCGCGGCGAGGCGCACAGCAAGGCGCTCATCCAGGAGATGATTCCGGCAAGAGCCGCCGCTCTCGATCCACACGGCCTCGACGAGCACGCCGACAGCCACCTCCGCCATGTGCGCCGCCTTCTGGGGCGCAAGGTTCGCTGACGGTGACAATCGCCGCGTCCCGTTTGACCGAGGCGGACGGAGTTGGTTCTCAAGAAAAGCGCGGGGGTCTTACTTCGTCGCGATTCGTTCAATCCAGTAGTCGGGTTTGCGCTTGTTGTGCATGATGGCTGCCACAAAGAGTGTGTCGCCTTCGACGGCGTAGATGACGGCATAAGGAAAACGATGGACGAGATAACGCCGAAAACGGCCTTTCACAAGTCGCCAAAGCGTGGGATGCCGCCTGATTTGCGCAAACGCAAGTTCGATGGCATCCAGAAACTCTCCTCCAAGATCATCACGACAGCGTTCGTAATAGCTGGCCGCTTCGCGCAGCTCCGCCTTTGCAGCGGGATCGAGGACCATCTTCACCTCTTGATTTCGTCGCGGATGTCCTTGAGCGCCTGGTCGGCGGGGATCGCCACCGTGCTTCCCGCTTTCCATGCCGCATAACGCCGCTCCGCCTCGGCGATCCAGGCATCATCAATGTCCGTAAGGCGAATGTCATCGGCTCGGGCAAGCAACCGTTCCGCCAACATCTCCCGTTCCTCAGGCGAAAGCTGGCCGGCTTTCTGTTCGATTTCCTGAAATAGCGTGGTCATTGGTCAAGGGCCTTCGTCCTTTACAGATACCCGCGCCAAGCAGGGGTGTCAAGGTGAGGCGTGTTTCCCAAATCCGGACGTAAGGAGGAATTTGGAGGCCGCAAGTGGCAGGGAGTAAGGGAGACGGGGTGTTGCCCCGCCTGCCAGGCGGCGGGCAGGTCCGTCAGCGCCGAGGGAGGCGACGATCCCGCCGTGGCGGGATCGCCCTCCATTGTGCCGTCGTGAGAAACTTGTCATATTGGTCATCATTCTAACTTATGAAGGCGGCATGTTCAACCCTCCTTCTCTGTGCGCCGAGAAGGGGCGCAATGCTTCAGATAATCCGAATGGGGAAAGCCACGATCCAAACATCGACGGGTTGCGGATCAACACTCAGCGCCCCAAATTGTCGAACAAGCTCTTTCTTGATTTGGAGGAACTTATCGGCCTCAATCTTCCTGCCGTCATTATATCTGAGCGGCAAGAGAATTTCGTAGCGCGTGGCAGACATCGTCAAAGCCATCCTCACTCGCAACTTGATAGGATATATGCAAATCATCCAGAATTTTCAGATGCGCTTTGGCAATCTCGTAGGTATCATCGGAAAAACAGACGACCCGCCCTTGTTTCGCCAGCGCGACAAACCCCTCCGCCTCTCTTGCGCGGTCCGCAAATTGAATTTTCACCATTCTCATCCAAATCCTGTGCCGTGTAACGT